>NZ_CP012602.1:4258750-4612500 GCF_001278805.1 Bacillus sp. FJAT-18017
AATCACCGCCACGGCCATAAACTAGCGTGTCTTTTTTAGGTTCTCCTTCATTTCCGCTAGCAGGCTTCTTAGTTCCACCAGCTTCATTGCCACTGTTGCAGCCTGCCAAGAACACAAAAATGGCCAACAGTCCAATCAAAAGCAGTTTAACTGACCTTTTCTTCATAATCATTTGCTCCCCCCATTTGTTTTGTTGATTATCATAAATGCTCCTGCTCACCCGTTATATAAGTGGCAGGCAACAACATGACCATTCAGATTGATTTCTTCTGGCCTAACCGTTTTGCATATATCCATGCATTGTGAGCATCTTGTATGGAATGCACAGCCTGATGGCGGATTGGATGGGCTTGGCAGTTCACCTTCTATCAGGTTCGTCTGCTTTTTCAAATCCGGATCAGGTATTGGAACTGCGGACAATAATGCTTGTGTATATGGATGCAGCGGATTTTCATACAGTTCCTCGCTGTCTGCCAACTCTATTAATCTCCCCAAATACATGACGCCGACCCGATCACTGATATGGCGCACAACTCCGAGATCATGGGCAATAAATATGTAAGTGAGCTGAAACTCTTTTTGAATTTCCTTCATCAAATTTAGAACTTGTGCCTGGATGGAAACATCCAAAGCGGACACAGGCTCATCGGCAATAACAAGTTTCGGTTTGGTCATCAATGCCCGGGCAATTCCAATTCGCTGGCGCTGGCCGCCGCTGAATTGGTGCGGATAGCGTTTGGCATGATAGCTGCTTAGCCCGACAACTTCAAGCATTTCCTTGACGCGTTTTTTTCGCTCTTCTTTTGTGCCGATTCCGTGGACAATCAATGGCTCCTCCAAAATTTGTTCCACTGAATTCCTTGGGTTTAAGGATGCATACGGATCCTGGAAAACCATTTGGATATCTCTTCGAATTTTTCTGAGTTCGGATTTCGACATCCTCGTAATTTCTCTGTCTTCAAAGGTAACTCTTCCGTCGCTTGCTTCAATTAAGCGCATTAGCAATCTTCCTGTTGTCGATTTGCCGCAGCCGCTTTCCCCGACAATCCCTAACGTTTCTCCTTTTTTAACATAAAATGAAACATCATCGACTGCCTTGACCTCTCCACGCTTTCTGCCAAATAGTCCGCCGGTAATCGGGAAGTATTTTTTCAGGCCATGGACTTCAAGAAGTAACTCCGACATGGTTTTCAATCCCCCCCTTCACTTTATGCAGGAAACAGCGAACTTCATGTCCATCTTTTTCAGACTGGTATAGTTCAGGCACCGCGTCCCGGCAAGGCCCAAATGCTTCAGAACACCTGTCAGCAAAACGGCAGCCCTTTACAATCGTTCCCGGCGCCGGTACGGAACCAGGAATACTATAAAGCCAGTCCTTTTTCTCCCGAATATTTGGAACTGATTTTAACAGTCCCTTCGTATATGGATGCTGCGGGTCCTTTAATATTTTTCTGACATCGCCTTGCTCAACAATTTGACCCGCATACATGACAATGACCCGCTCACAAACCTCGGCAACAACGCCCAAGTCATGAGTAATGAGTATGATCGTTGTATCGGTTTTTTGGTTTAAGTCCTTCATCAAGGCAAGAATTTGGGCCTGAATGGTTACATCAAGTGCTGTTGTCGGCTCGTCAGCAATCAAGACTCTGGGGTTGCAGGCCATCGCCATTGCAATCATTACCCGCTGCCTCATTCCGCCTGATAACTGGTGGGGATATTCTTTTAAAATTCCTTCCGCCCTTGGAATCCCAACCAGTTTCAATAATTCTAAACTTCTGACTCTCGCTTCCTTTTTTGGTAGTTTTGTATGTAAGCGTATCGCTTCCATTAACTGGTTGCCAATTGTAAACAACGGATTCAGAGAAGTCATCGGTTCCTGAAAAATCATCGAAATTTGGTTACCGCGTATTTGCCGCCATTGTTTTTCCGGAAGATTCGTTAAATTTTTTCCTTCAAAAACGATTTCACCACTCTCGATTTTACCGGGCGGCGAAGGAATCAAGCCCATGGCTGCCAGGGAAGTCACACTCTTCCCGCTCCCCGATTCTCCTACAATCCCAAGAATCTCACCTGGCCTCAAGTCAAAACTTACACCATCCACGGCAGGGACAACCTTTTTATCCGTTTGAAAGGAAACCCTTAAATCCTTTATCCGCAAAATTGGTTCTGTCATACGTCTCACCCGCTTTGTTATACTATTAGATTAATAAAGCCACACTTATGGTATTGGAATATATCGAATAGTAAGAATATTATAGCAAAAACAAAAATTAATGTATATCTTAAAGTGGTAAACGAGTAATTAATTGGAATATCGAAATAGTAAGGCCCTATTTTTATCGCTATAAAGTCAATACTAGCCCGTATGAAAACATGTCCGATTACTTTGTTTTTTCACTACAAAACACTGGATTAATTTATGCAAAAAAAAGACCCTTTAGGCCTTTTATCAAATCGGAATTAACTATAACGTATCTTCCTCAGTATTCTTGCGATTTAATCTCAATACAAAATGGTTGAGGCTCTCATTAATTGACCGGTAAACTTTTTTAAAGAATCCGTAATATTATAAATGACCGATTCTTCCTTCGTTTCCCTGATGTCTGCAGCTTTTAGCATTCACCCTCCTCAACCTGCCCGCCAGGCTCACCCAGCACCCCTTGATTAGCAAAAATATCTCGGTGATCCTTTAAAACAATGGCTGCTGCTTGTACTTTTGTTCTTTTCTGCCATGCAATTCACATCTTAGACAAGAAGCTTTGACAGCTTTTTGAATAGAGCTTAAAAGCCCTATTCACACGGTGTATACCGGAGTATATTTACAGTGTAAACAACTTAATTAAATTCAAATGAAATGGGGAGTCATTCATGTTTAACAAATTCTTAAGGGAAAACAACATTGTTGCTGCTCTGCTCGCAGTACTTCGTGTGTATCTCGGTTATGCCTGGTTCACTGCAGGCCTTGGTAAAATTCAGGGCGGATTCGACGCCAGCGGCTTTATCAAAGGTGCCATTGCTAATCCGGTAAAAGGCCCAGACGGCGGTGTCGTCTACGGCTGGTACGTCGACTTCCTGCAAAATGTTGCCCTTCCAAACATCGACCTGTTCAACGTTCTAGTTCCTTGGGGCGAACTGCTAGTAGGACTTGGACTTATGCTCGGCTGCCTGACTACTGCGGCAATGTTCTTCGGTCTCGTAATGAACTTCGCGTTCTTCTTTGCCGGAACAGTCAGCCACAATCCAACTGACATCCTATTCGGATTCATTCTGTTGACTGCTGGTGCAAACCCAGGTAAATACGGCCTTGACCGCTGGGTGCTTCCTTACATCAACAAAGCGGTATTCAAAAAACCACAACCTCAAGAGTAAAGAGGAGTCCCCCTTTCTCCCCTTTATCATAAATTTTGCCCCTCAATGAGTTTGAGGGGTTTTTTATTATAGAAGAAAATTGTTTTCCTATTGTAGTGCACTCCTTTACTATGACCGCTACTGATTAGGGACAACTAAATCATCTTAATTGCCTAAAAAATAACTAGTAAAATAAATGAAATTCCCTTTTGAATAGCAAAAAAGTGTGATGAATATGGAATAGTCATTTGTAGTAAACCTTCAAGCCTTACTATTTCCTTGGGCAACTTCACTAGTGGGTTACCTGAGAAGGGCTAGTGAAAATTAACCATACATTTCAATGCAGTTAATAAACCTAACCCTTCAGGACACACTATGACCAACGCCTTATTTTAGGATGTGATGGTTATGCGAAGGTACAAGAATCTTATCATTTTGCTGGCAGTCCTTCCGTGGATTTCGGTTCCTTTTTTGGGTAACAAAACGTTAAAACGATTTCTTCCCGGAACATTGTTTATAACTGTCTACGTGACAATTGAAGGATGGCTGGCGGAGAAAAATAAATGGTGGTGGTTCTTCCATAAAAAAAACCCAAACATGCTGGGTGAAGTGCCGCTTATTCTAGGCCCATTCGTGGTAGGAACGTTTTGGATCCTTAAACTGACATACGGGAATTTTAAAAATTATTTCATAACTAACCTTATTGTTGATTCCTTTTTCACTTATGTAATGGTCTATATTTTTAAAAAGATCGGATATGCCTCTTTAGTCAGGCTGAATAGGTTCAGGCTATCGCTCCTTTTTTTAATAAAATCTCTAGCTCTTTACGGATTCCAGTACGGGTATGAATTGTTTAAAGAAAAGCAGTCTCCCTCCAAGTAATTATGGATGGGGTCTGCTTCATTCAGTCATACCTTAATCTCAACGACCCTTTTGGCCCCTATATAGCAGTCGTTCGCTGTATGAAATTATTTCGAAGATTGGTAAGAGAGAGATGCTTTCAAAATGGTTGCCACAAGAAAAGCCGCTCAAGATCATAATCCCGAGCGGCGTTTTTTTATGACAGTTGCTTCTTCCGTTAAGAATGCCCAGTTCTGTGGTGCGGGGAGGCCAATATGCCAAAAAGTAGTTCCGGCCAATTGGTGGGAATCGATCAGCCGGTACTTCTCTGTATAGCTGCGGATATCCTCAAACCAAACAATATGTTCCACCGTGCCAGACCAATAACGGTACCATGGGGATTGAAACGTTCGATCATATTGAATAGCCGTCCCAAAGGATAGGGCATTGTTCTGGGCGGTGAGGACAGATATTCCCCTGGTTGTTTTTGTCGCAGCGACACTGTCATAACCGTATAAAGCCATTGCCATTACTAGTTTCTGCGCATCCACCAAACTTCGCGCATACTTAATCACTTGCTCGACCCAGTTTATTGGTGAAATCGGATCGGGCGGCCCGCCGGGATAGCCATAATCAATTGTCATGACCGCCATATAATCAGCGATCCTTCCAATCGCAGCATAATCATATGCTCCGACAATTCGATTCGTTGGCAAATCTTCTGTTTTGGCGTGGACGTTAACATGCAATTCCAAATCGCCTAATTGCTGCTTTAAAGATTGAAGGAATATGGTAAAATCACTTCGGTTTGCCGGGGGAATAAATTCAAAATCAAGGCTTACACCCTCAAATCCTCTACTCCTTGCTAGATTGACAATACTCGCTATTAAATTCCGCCGGTATGTAGCATTCCCCAGAACCGCGCCTGCCAGCCCCGCATCAAATCCGCTTGAAGTAAAGTTCCGAATCATTAGTAATGGAGAAATATTCAGCTGTCTGCATCTTGTAATAATCGCAGAATCGTCAAATTGAGCATAAGCCCATCCCTGCGCCGTAAATGAATAGTTTACTATCGCTATATAGGTTAGTTGATTTGCTAAGGAATCTAGTGTTGAGAGATTTGTTGATGCGCCCGAAGGTATAAAAAAACCTACAGTGCGCAGGGCCATCTTTATCGGTGAGGGAATGGTAATGACTTGGCCAATTCGAAGTTTGCCAACATCAATGCCTGGATTTGCAGCTATAATCGAACTAACAGTTGTGTTAAACTGCCGCGCCACCCGCCAAAGTATATCACCTGATTTTATCTGATAGCTTCTGGTGTGCTGGTTATTGTCTGGAATATAAAGAGCAAGGCCAGGCACCAGCTTTGTTGAAGTTAATCCGTTAACTGAAATAACGGTAGCAATTGGGACAGCATACAGGTTCGAAATGAACCAGAGATTTTCACCAGAACGTACAACGTGAACAGTCATTCTCTCACCCCTTTACTACATCATATTAACAAGTGGAGATTCTATACTGTTCTGCTTAAATCGAAATCCAATTATTACTGATTTATGAAGATTAAATCTGCTGGAAACCTAATCCGCTTATACTAGACTCTGTGTCCATCCTTCCTTGCCTGTATATAACCGTAATAGGTACAGGTCCCATTTTCGGATAAATCCCTCACTTCAAAACCGCACTTCTTGTAAAAACTAAAATTGTTTGCAGAGGTATGCGCGAACCAATCGCCATGGGGAAGCTTTTGAACGCAGAGTTCCACCAGCTTTTGGCCAATTCCCTTTCCCCGATAGGCAGTTAGCACAACCAAATCCATAATGTTCGCTGCCATGATTTGGTCTGAAATGACTCTGACCATACCGACCATCTTTTCGTTATCCCAAACAGTGAAGGCCCAAGTTGAGTTCGTGAATATTAGTGTGAATTTTTCCTTTTGCCACTCAGGCGTATTTCGTGCCCACCCTGCATCTTTGAAAAGAACTTCAACCTGTTCAGCCGGAACACCAACTGTTCCCTCCCGGATAACCAGTCCATTGAAATACTGATACATGCTTTACCCCCTCTCGTTTATTGGGACAAATAAATCGACTTTGCATTTCCCGTCTGGGTCTTCAGCGGGGTTATTCCTGGTGAACTCAAGAGTGAATCGATCAAAATCAGCTTCAAAATCAACTGTATTCAGCCATTCTCTGTACATAAATTGGTAGGCTTCATTTAGCTTTTCCGGGCTATCATAGAACGAATACAAAGCATACAATCCGCCATTCAATGTTTTATAGTGAATTTCCTGATGGCTTTCCTTATAAAAGCCATTTGGAATCGTAACACAGGCATCATGCCGGCATTCCTCTTCTCTAACAAAATCCGGATTATCCAGTGAAATACCTATAAAGTCTTGCTCAGGGGGAAATAGGCCGTTTTCAGCTGCCCACTCCATCAATTTTCCCCAGTGTTCCTGTGGTCCAAAATAGCTTCCAACCCGCCTGATGTACGCAACATCTAAATCTGGCAGCGTTCTTACACGAATCTCCATAATTCCAACTCCTATACTGGTCATTATTTCCTTTTATTCGCTAAAACTAAATGAAATCCTTCTTTTGAACAAACGGCACAGGAGCCAGGTTAACAATATTCCTTGTGCAAGATCATTGAACCATTCATCAGCAGCTAACTCCTGCGTGGAAAACAATAAAAGCGCCTTAATCCTAACAGGACCAAGGCGCAATTCTATTTTATTTCATAAACAACCCATTTCGAAATCTTTCCGCCCATTTTTTTATAAAGCCCTTGGGCTGCAACATTGTCCTGAGCTGTTTCCCATGTCATTCCCGCGAAGTCGTGCATTCTAATATAGTCCAGACATGTTTTGAAAAGAGTTTCTCCAACCTTTTTACCACGAACATCCCTTTGGACAAATAAGTCATTTAGGATCGCCTGCCTCTTAACCTTGAGTGTGCTAAAGGTAAAATACAAGGTGGCAAATCCAATCAGCCTTCCATTTTCTTCAGCTACAAATTGCACACCGCTTGAAGGGTTCTCAAGAAGATGACGAATCAAGCCCTTTAACTCCTCCTCGGAAGGTTCAGGCTGGTTGTAGAAATCTACTATGTATTCCCTCATAAGGCCGTATAGTTCACTACTATCATTACTGTCTGCTTGTCTTACCTGAATCGTGCTTTGCAATGTTTTACTCTCCATCTTTTATTTTTTTGAAAAAACGCCTAAAATAGATTTATCAAAGAAAGGACTCTTTAAAATGCCTGAATCCACTGCTTTCCCAAAAATCCCAAAACCGGCTGAACGAGCCCTGATTAGTGCCGGTTTCACACAACTTGCACAGTTAACAGCAATTCCCGAAACAGAACTCCTAAACTTACATGGCATTGGGCCAAAAGCAATAAGGATACTAAAAGAAGCTCTTGCAGAAAATGGCCTGGATTTTGCAAAAGATGCTTGAAGGATGAATTAATTCCCATCCTTCTCTTTTTAATGAATAAGTGATGCCCTTAAATCTGAAATTCCGTGCTCCAGGTACGCCTTCAGGCATGAAAGCATGTAGATCCAGCCACCGGTTTGTCCCATCATTTTCTGAACAAGATACGGATCGTCTTCCTTCAGTCCGGCTTCAATCACTTCAACAATCGCCGAATCCTCTTCCTCTAAAAAGTTCATCGTCACTGTCGTCTCTGCTTCGGGCTCACCCCAATTGAAGACGATTTTCTTGGCTGTCTCCAGCTCAAGGACATGCACTTTTCCTTCAGCACCGTATTCCTCATATCTCCAGGTAACGGTTTGGCCTTCTTCCAATCTCCCCGTCCCTGTTGAGAACCAGTAATTCCCCATTTTTTCGGGATTCACAATCGCTTCAAACACTTCGTTAGCTGGCTTTCGAATTTTCATTTTAGCTGTTACTTTCGTGTCCATTGCCCTCACTCATTTCATTAGTAGTCAACTTAAAATTTTCCATTACATACATTCTGTGCCGTTTGTCACATGTTCGTCAAGAAACTTTGACAGCTTTTTGAATAAGCCCTGTATCCCCTATTCGTAACGTAATTAAGGGATTATATTATCAGTGTAATCATTTTCTTTTACAAAACAACTTAAAAAAGAAGAGGGGAATCATTCATGTTTAACAAATTCTTAAGAGAAAACAATATTGTTTCTGCACTACTAGCTGTGCTTCGTGTATATCTCGGTTATGCCTGGTTCAGTGCAGGCCTTGGAAAAATTCAGAGCGGAGCATTTGATGCCAGCGGATTCATCCAGGGAGCAATCGCAAACCCGGTTAAAGGCCCTGACGGCGGTGTCGTCTACGGTTGGTACGTTGACTTCCTGCAAAGTGTTGCTCTTCCTAACATCGACCTGTTTAACGTTCTTGTTCCTTGGGGCGAACTTCTCGTAGGTCTTGGCCTCATGCTAGGCTGCCTGACAACTGCTGCTATGTTCTTCGGTCTAGTAATGAACTTTGCGTTCTTCTTTGCTGGAACAGTCAGCCACAACCCAACTGACATCCTGTTCGGATTCATCCTGCTTGCAGCCGGTGCAAATGCTGGTAAATACGGTCTTGACCGCTGGGTGCTTCCATACATCAACAAAGCAGTCTTCAAAAAGGCACAAACTCAACAATAATAAACTCGGCAGCCCCCTTCCGAGTTTATAGATGAAAAGCCACCCGCCAAGGTGGCTTTTTCTTATTTTTTAAAAAAGGCCGGAATATCAAATTTCAGATTTCCAATGTGTAATGAATGATGGTCTCCCCAGCTTTGAAGCCATGCTTTTTATATAATGGGATTGCGCCAGTTGGATTATTGGCATCCACCGAAAGACGAATCGTTTTCACTCCTGCCGGCTTCATCCGCAGAATCAACTCTAGCAGCAGCGCTTTGCCAATGCCTTTTCCTTGCGATTCGGGGTGTACAGCAATTGTAGAAATGACTCCTCCATTTCCCCCTTCTCTATGCCCTGAAATATATCCGATTGCCTTTCCCCATAGGTTCAGGCACGCAATGTTGAACTCCGGTACAAAATCCCGATTGTTCATTTCATTAAGTATCGCTTTGGCGGTTAATTCGGACGTATTCGGATGCCAGGAAAAGGCAGAATTATATAGTGAAGCTAATCCACCTGCCAGTTCCTGCCTGAATGGAGAAAATGTGAATCCCGCTGGCAATCGAGGGCTATTTGCCTCTTTAATTTTTAGATGATAGCTATTTAACCTGGTCAAAATTTGATAGTTGAACTTTTCTGCCAGCTCATATTCCTGACCGGAAGAAGTGCGGACAAGATGATTATATATAACGTTTGGGAACTCTTTTTTTAAGTGTGTAAGTGACTTAAGCGACTGCCTGATTAGCTCTGACCCCACGCCTTTTCTCCGCCAAGCATGATGGACCTGCCCATATGCGTATACATTTACTTTTACAGCTCTTTTTACAAGGCATAAGGCTTGATAGCCAATAATTTTCCCTTCGGCAATTGAAATGAAAGTATTTTCCTTTATATCTTCATCAGGCTCATTAAACCAATCCAGTATATCAACACTTGTTTTACTTCCCTTTTTAAAAAAATCATTATTTTCATTAATTAAATCTACTAAGCCTTCAATATCCGAAACTGTAAATTGTCTGTACTCAATCACCATACTAGCGCGGTACCTTGTATCCATTTCGCAGCATGCTCAAAGCCATTTTTAGATCAACATCCTCTTTTGTATGTTCCGGTGTCCATGGAATATAGATATCAGGTGCAATCCCTTTTCCGGAGGTGCCATTTCCTTTATCAATACTCTCCATCCTGGAGGTCGGATACCATAGTTCGAACAATCCTTTCCACTCCTGGATAACCAGATTTGCATAGTCATTCACACCCGCTGTTGGTCTGCCGATGACTGTGACCTTTGAGGATATTTTACAAAGGTCCACAAACATTTCGCCCGCACTTGCGGTGTAGGTATCTGACAGGACAATGATATTTTTCGGATAATTCTTGCCTGAAAATGTAACCGTCGGCAGTTCCCCATTCAAGTCAACAAATCCATTGCCTCTATTTTTACTAAAGGCTATCATGAAATCACTAAACTTCTGTTTTAGTCGCTCATCCCTCACCTCTTGCAGGAACCCATTCATAAACTGGGATGTAAGGTTATAGTTCCGCTCGGTGCAATTATATTTCATCCGATAACTGTCTAGCTCAATTGTAATCCCGCCCTCCTCAAAGAGGTATGGCACCAGTTCAGCAAACGCACTATCGCTTCCTCCGCTATTCCTGCGGACATCAATAAGTAGGTTTGGTATTGATGCCAGCTGTGCTTCGTGCTGATGAATCAGCTTCCCTATCGCGTGAAGGTCGCTGAAATCTGGCAGCGTCATCAATACTGTATCCTTATCGAGTACCTCAACTGAAAATTCGGGCCTTAATGGCTGTACCTCGTACCGATGGAGTTCTACTTCCTTCAGTCGGCCACATGTATCAAGAACATGGCAGATCGAGTAGTTTTTTACAACCTGCCTCCAATGCTCCCGCTCGGCAACGTCTGTCATTAGCTCCCGTTTATGCTTTTCAACAAGATGAGGGACCGGCATTCCGTCCAATGCGATAATTGCATCGCCAGCCTCGAGTCCACCTTCTGCCCATACCTCGGTGACATACAGCCTGTCCTGGTATCTCCTGACTCGAAATCCATTGTCATAAACCTTGTTTTCTTTACTATGTACAAGCTTGAAATACATATGGGAATCCATGAAGTCTAGCAAATAATCCGAGACGAGGTCCGCAAACCTCTCTGGCAGAAGTTTATTTCGCTCCTCTAGAGCGGCGAGGATATTTCTGTATGAATCCGGGTTGTCCCAGCCTTTCTTATCAAGACAGCCAGCATAATCATTGTTGGTTATTGAAACTATTTCTTCGAAAATAGAACGATACAATTCGTTTTCCCCCTCTTAAGCTTACCTATTTTACTGGAATTCCTTCCGCAGCAATTCTTCGTTATCTTTTCCCAGCACAATGATTTCGTACGTTTCTCCTTCTTTTAAAAATAAAGGCAATTGAAGTGATTCTATTACACCAGCTGCCTGGTCAGTCAACTCGAGTGCTGCTTCCTCCGCACCCGGTTCCGAATCAATTAAACTCGTACTAATCAAATACTTAATAGGCTTCGGGTTAGTATCTATCGCAATCCCTCTATAATGCTCACTTGACCTTTTAAGCTCTTGATCAATAGCAGATGCCCCCTGGAACCATTTCAATTCCTTGTTTTCTCCCTTAAAATTTGTATCTGTACTGATTAGATTATCCGGTAAAAAATACAACGCAATCACAACAATCGCAAAAATGACAAACGCTGCTTCCAATGTGTGTTTCTTATTTTCCCTCTTTTGTTGAAGCGACTTACGATAGTTATTTTGGATTTCCCGCTTTTTCAGGTCAGATTTCATAGGGCTCTCCTATTTGGAAAATTCTTGATATGAATGTATTCAACATAAGATGCCATGAATCCTGCCATCAGATTGTTGTTTACCCGGCGCTGGCTGCCAAACAAATTCCTTCCTCCAATTGGGTTGAAGTTGTACTGACTTCCTCATATACCGCCATGCAGTGATTTTTGTCACAGGTCTGACACTAAGCTTTGTCAGCTTTATGAACATGTACCAAAACCACTATTTTAATAGTGTTAAATCGAATATATTTACAGTGTAAACAACGTATTTAAAAATATTAGGAAATGGGGAATCATTCATGTTTAACACATTCTTAAGGGAAAACAAAATTGTCGCTGCTCTGCTTGCTGCTCTACGTGTATATCTTGGCTATGCCTGGTTCAGTGCAGGCCTTGGAAAAATTCAAGCCGGATTCGACGCCAGCGGCTTTATCAAAGGAGCGATTGCTAACCCAGTAAAAGGCCCGGACGGCGGAGTTGTATACGGCTGGTATGTCGACTTCCTGCAAAACGTCGCTCTTCCAAACATTGACCTGTTCAACGTTCTTGTTCCTTGGGGCGAACTGCTTGTAGGCCTCGGCCTCATGATTGGCTGTTTGACTACTGCGGCAATGTTCTTCGGTCTTGTAATGAACTTCGCGTTCTTCTTTGCCGGAACAGTCAGCCACAACCCAACAGACATCCTGTTCGGCTTCATCATCCTTGCAGCTGGTGCAAACGCTGGTAAATACGGCCTTGACCACTATGTGCTACCTTACATCAACAAACTGACTAACAGAAAAGCTCAAACTCAGAACTAGGGTGGAGCCCTCCTCCTCTCCCCCTTTACTATAAAGAATGGCCCTTCAAATCGAAGGGCCATCTTTTTTGAGCAATATTTTATTGATGAATAACAATTTGCAGCTTTGATAAGCCAGTTTTGCCATTCAGCAAACCGATGGATCATGCGTAATCAACAAAAAGGGTTTCGTGGATTAATCTCTTCCCGGCGACACACGTTTTATCCACTAAAAGAGGTTTCGTGGATTAATCTCTCCCCGGTGACACACGTTTAATCCACTAAAAGGGGTTTTGTGGATTAATCCCTTCCCGGCGACACACGTTTAATCCACTAAGGGGTTTCACGGATTAATCTCTTCCCGGCGACACATTTCCAATCTCCAGTTTACTTGACTTGTCATTCAAACTTCACGTATCTATAAATCTCAGGCTATAACCAGTCCTTTTTTATCAATGAGGTTATAATCCGTGTGAGCTTTTTAGGCAAGCCATCCAGCGGGAAGAACCTTGCATCAATCGATTCCACTCCGTCCGGCCGAAGCCTTCCACCCTTGATATCCTCTGTCTGATACACAACCGTGACAGCATAATACTGGTCCCCATTTGGAAGGTGAACAAAGTATTCGTTGCCTGATAGTACTGTGACCAGGTCAAGGTCACCGATCTCCAGCCCTGTTTCCTCTGCCACTTCACGGCGGGCGGTGTCCTCAGCCGACTCGCCAAGCTCCATCAAGCCGCCAGGTACACCCCATTGGCCGTCATGCCTTTTTTGCAAAAGAAGCTCGCCTTTTTCATTAAAAACAGCCACCGCTGATCCAACAAGAATGAGCGGACGTTGTCCAGTCACTTCTCGCAGTTCTTCTATGTATCCCATATCTCACCTTTTACTCGTTAAGCAGTTCACCAACTAGCCGAACAGCCTTTTCGAGCCTTTCCTGATAATTGCCACTGATGGTTTGATACGAAATCGCATGTTCATCGAGCAAGCCTTTGAGAATCATATGATTCCGCTCCCGAACTTCCTGCTCGCCAAATGAGCGCGTGCCATCATCGACCCACTCTACATCCGGCTCAAGCAGCAGCCATAAATCGTAGGTTTGTGTTCTTGCGATTTCATCGAGGATTGCCTGCCTTTTTCCCTGATAAGCAATTGAGAAGTATTGAGTGACAATAGCTTCCGTATCGACAAACAACACTTTATTGGCTTGTTGAAGCTTTTCCTCTTCCCGGCATTTATGCCCAAAAGCAATTTGCGAAAAATCTTCATCGAGCGTTATCCCTTCACAGCCACCTACTTTTTCATAAAAAGTCCGCCCATATTCTTCTACAAACGCAGTATTGTATAATGCAGCCAGATTCCGGACGAGAGTTGATTTGCCGCAGCTTTCCGTACCGACAACGACAACCTTTTTAGCAAAGTACGGTTTCACACAGTCGGGGAGCCACTGCCAATGCTTTATGGGTCCTTCAGTACGAAGCATTGTCCCGGAAATAGAATAAGCCTGCCGCTCTGGATCAATTACAACATGCCGGGCTGCTGGGTACAATTTTTCAAAATTACCACCGTATGAAGGCTCCGAGCTAAACACCGTATCGATTTCCTTCCCGACAGCAGCATTGATCAGTTCAGCTCCACGCTCCCAATCTGAAAACTGGCCTGTTTGGATTTCCTCTACAGCATGCACAAAAACATGCGGCAACTCCTTTGTCAGCTCTGTCCACCAGCGAAGCCGGATTTGGTGGGGAATGTGCGGGATCATGGCATTTTTAAGAATAACATTTCGCTCATAACTATCATCATACGAAACAATCACATGCAATTCATCGACCATGGTGCTAGCCTTTATCATCGCGTATACATGGCCTATATGAAGAGGGTAGAATTTCCCCCCGAACATTCCTACTTTGCCCGCGGTCACGCCTGAACCACTCCCTGATTCTTGGACATTTTAATCCAGTTAATGTATCCATAAATGCTATTAATTAAAAACGCGCTCCACATCACGAGCATGTTGTAGTCATTTCCACCCGTTTGGAACAAGGTGATTGCCCAGAGTAAAATTGAGAGTACATTGACCATAATCCACAGCGCCCATTGTTCGGCAAACCGCTTTACCATGAGAATTTGCGCGATGACTGACAATACAACTGCCACTGAATCGATACGGACCTGCTGGCCGCCAATCAAGTGCAGGATTTCCGCATAGACTGCCGAGGAAACGACCATAATGACAATCAGCCAAATCCATTGCTTCCTTGTCAGCCTCTTTACAGCAACATCCTCACCGATAGTTCCCTGGCCGACTTGGTTCTTTTTCCAATAATAAATTCCGATGAATTGCAGCGGAAAATAAAACAACGCATTTAGCATCGCCTCCCCATACAAGCCATACGTGTATGAGATGTACGCATATGTACCTGTCTGGATAATCCCAAAATAGTAATTGCTGATTTTCCCCTTTGCGACCAATACGACGCACAGCATTCCGGTAATTGAACTAATCAATCCAATAAATGTGTCATCCCATGCAAAAAACAAAAAAATGTTGATTGCCGTGAACGCCAGCAGCCAAACCTTCTCAAATACTGTCCAATCCTTTAACACTCTTTTTCCCCCTTTTAACTGTTCCCAGATTAGTATTGTTCTGCACTGAAGTCTCAGATTCCTGCTTCGTTATTGCTGCGGACTATTCCTACATGACATCGCCTTTTATTTATAACGTTTAAAAAACCAAGCTGGAAAAAGCTTTTTATAACAATGGATGATCTAGCAAAATGTCCACGATAGAGATAATTTGTGTTTCAATAATTAATGGCCATATTGGGAATAGTATTTTTGATAGGAGGATGTTGTTATGGAAGATCATCATAGCCATGTAAAACTGACATCTGCTGAGTTGGCCTATTTATGGACAACGTATTTATCAGATGGAATGTCCGTTTGCATGTTGAAACATTTTCTAAAACATGTCGAGGATGAGGCAATCCAATCAGTTGCTGCTCATGCCCTCAAATTATCAGAACAGCATATTGACTTTATAGAGACATTATTTGCGGGAGAGAATATTCAAATTCCGGTTGGTTATACGGATTCTGATGTGAATTTAAATGCTGCGCCGTTATTTTCAAATTCATTTTACCTAAATTATATCCGGAACATGTCAAAAGGTGGTTTAGTTACATACGGCAGGATTCTTCAAAATGTTTATCGCGAGGATATCCGCGCTTTTTATAACGAATGCCTGACCGATACTATTGAGCTGGATACATCAGCTGTGAGCCTTTTGCTGAAAAAAGGACTTGCCGTCAGGCCGCCTTCCATTCCTTATCCTGATCAGATACAGTTTGTACATAAGCAGTCGTTTATCCTGGAGGGCTTGGGAAGACGGGAAACTCTTACAGGTACAGAAGTGACCAATTTATATGCCAACATTAACTCAAATCATTTCGGAAGCTGTTTGGCCACCGCCTTTGCCCAGGTTGCCCAATCCGATAAGGTAAGGGATTATCTTTTACGAGGAAAAGAAATTGCTCTTAAGCACATAAACGTATTAGGCAGTTACTTGAAAATGGCCTCTTTGCCGGTTCCAATGTCTTATGACCATGAAGTTACGAAATCGACCGATGTAACGTTCTCGGATAAATTGCTTATGTTTCATTTCAACCTCATGATTTATGCCGGCATAGGCAATTACGGGTTATCCATATCAGAAACACAGCGTTCAGATTTAATTAATGATTATTCCCGCCTTACCGCGGAAATTCTTAAATTTTCAGAGGATGGGGCCAATATCATGATTGCTAACCAATGGCTTGAGCAGCCTCCACTATCAGCAAATCGCAGGGATTTGGCAAAAGAATAAGCTCGTTAGGCAGCCTTATTGGCTGTCTTTTTTAGGTTTTCGATTCTTTCTGTTGCGTTCGTCACACTTTTGCCAATATGCTGTGACACATTTTTGAACAGTCGCTTAATCCCCTATTCTCACGGTGTTTATCGGAGTATATTTAAAGTGTAAACAACGTATTTAAAAACAAAAGGAAATGGGGAATCATTCATGTTTAACAAATTCTTACGGGAAAACAAGATTGTTGCTGCTCTGCTCGCTGTACTTCGTGTGTATCTCGGTTATGCCTGGTTCACTGCAGGTCTTGGTAAAATTCAGAGCGGAGCATTCGACGCCAGCGGATTCATTCAAGGTGCAATCGCCAACCCGGTTAAAGGCCCAGACGGCGGTGTCGTCTACGGCTGGTACGTGGACTTCCTGCAAAGTGTAGCACTTCCTAACATTGACCTGTTCAACGTTCTTGTTCCTTGGGGCGAACTGCTTGTAGGTCTTGGACTAATGCTCGGCTGCCTGACAACTGCTGCAATGTTCTTCGGTCTAGTAATGAACTTCGCGTTCTTCTTTGCCGGAACAGTCAGCCACAACCCAACTGATATTCTGTTTGGATTCATCTTGCTTGCAGCTGGTGCAAACGCTGGTAAATACGGTCTTGACCGCTGGGTGCTTCCTTACATCAACAAAGCAGTCTTCAAAAAAGAACAGCTTCAAAACTAATATAAAAGGAGAGTCCTCCCCCTTCTCCGCTTCAATATAGAATGAACCCCTCATGTGTAATGAGGGGTTTTTTCAATAACCACGTTGCCGCTTGGCAGGTTTCCATCCTTGACTGGGATTAGCATGGTTGGGAACGGAACTGCAGGTTCAAATTTTGTCAGTCTCAATCCCCGGTTAACTTTAAAATCGTAAAAAACAGGAGCACTTTTAGCACTCCTGCACACTGCTATTATTATTCTATTTCACCAGGTGAGTTTGAGTTATTCTTTTGCAAAACCTTCAACCCTGATCCAATATCGGACGCGAGGACATAATTACGGTCTACAAACACTCCCCAGATATTCGATTTGCTTGGGATGTAGACACCAGTTTCAACTGGTGAAGATGGGTTCGTGATATCGACAGTCCTAACTCCGCCTGAGTAATGGGACAGATACAACGTGTTTCCATGGACTTTAGGGTCATGGACCGTTGCACCACCAGGAATTTTGTCAGTAAAATCTGTCCTGAAAGTGCTCAAGAGCTTCGGATTCGTTTTATCCTTAATGTCATAAATCATCGTATAGCCATAAGCCGATTCAAAACCATCGCGTGTCGGCCCAAATACCTCCCTTGTTTCAACAAGGACAGTGCCCCCTTTTGCTAAATCCATGGAATGGGCTGCTCCCTGTACATTGTTCGCGAAATCGGTCCTTCCCAGGTATACAGGGTTAGCTGCATCACTGATATCCAGGATAATGGTTCCTAAATCCCAATAGGAAAGGAAAGCAGTTTTTCCAGTACCATCGGTTTTTACACTGTGGGCAAAAGCAGTACGTTTCACTCCAGACTCATCTGTCCAATTGTAGCCATCATAGTTGGAATCACTGATTTCTGCAATATGATCACGCGGGTCAAACTCAAAAACTGTATTAGGTTTAGCAGGATTGGTTATATCGACAATGTTAACATCCATTTTTTCACCATGGGAGTAGAGGTCGGCATAGCAATTTGCTGTCAATACATAGACGTTATTTCCCTGAACGGTCAAATAAAGCTCATGTGTACCGCGTGAGCCTGAAGTGTCTTCCCAGAAACCGAGTTCCTTTGGGTTCCGCGGGTTTGTGACATCATACAGGACAAAGCCGCCCTTTGCATTTGGGTTATTGCGGTCCAGCTTCTGTACACTTACAGCAGCAAGGTCTCCTTTAAAGTTTGGTGTGTTGACAGATTTGACAATCACTTT
This sequence comes from Bacillus sp. FJAT-18017, assembly GCF_001278805.1. Taxonomy (GTDB): domain Bacteria; phylum Bacillota; class Bacilli; order Bacillales; family Cytobacillaceae; genus Bacillus_D. Next base: position 4,276,950 of record NZ_CP012602.1, read on the forward strand.
TTCCTGCCAGGTCCCCGGAATTGCCGCAAAGTGGGAAACTTCAACCGGATTAGACGGATCTTTCATATCAAACACGCGGACACCGCCCCCGCCTCCGTTGGCTGAGTGTGTTCCAAGATAAGCAAAGCCTTTATAGGCGTAGACATCTCCTGTTGTATTTTTGACTCCTTCACGAATCTGTTTCAATCCAACAGCTGCCACTTCCTTAAGCGCGCCAACATTTTTGCTGCCTTCAAGCAGCGGGACAGTCAGTTCCACCCCTGCCAGATTTTCTCCCTTTTCCACTCCGCCCCCAAACTCATCGTGGGCAAATACCGATGTACCTCCGGCTGAAAAAACCAATACTCCAGCCAAGGCGGTGTTAATCAGAATCCTTTTCTTCATTTTACATTCCTCCCACTCATCAACTTTTTCATGCGATTATGTATAACGTGCTGGGTATCACATTAAACCACTAAAGAGTTTATATATGATGCTAAAATTATAATGAATATTCCGTCTCTTTAAATGACCGATATGTACTGTTTTTTTATTCATTTCATATGGTTCTATTTGTCTAAAAATGGCAGTTCCATCTAAACAAAAGAGTCTATGGGAGGAATATCTCGGTCTTGAATATTTCCCAATACGAATGATGTTTTATTGTTTTAAATAAAAACTCGTTTCATAACTAGTAATCCCTTTTGTCTACTATGCTATAATAAGATGGTTTTTCTAAAAGGAGGTACCTATGTTAACAACAAAGCGCAAGATTACCCCTGACTACGACCCGTGGGAAGCATATATGGATATTGAACAGTATGGAAAGCCGATGCTTACCAACATTGAATTTACAACAACGACTCTATGCAATATGCGCTGTGAGCATTGTGCGGTGGGCTACACGCTTCAGCCGAAGGACCCGAACGCATTGCCGCTTGAGCTTCTTTTACAAAGGCTAGATGAGATCCCTGCACTGAGGTCGCTGAGCATCACCGGCGGAGAGCCGATGCTTTCCCTTTCGTCTGTCAAAAATTACGTCGTGCCGATATTAAAATACGCACACGAACGAGGCGTGCGCACACAAATCAATTCGAATTTGACACTTGATCTGGCCCGCTACGAGCTAATTGTCCCGTATCTTGATGTTCTACATATCTCTCATAATTGGGGGACGGTTGATGACTTTGTTGAGGGCGGCTTTGCCCGGATGAACAGGAAACCGGATTACAAACAGCGAGAGAACTATTTTAAAAGAATGATAGAAAATAGCAGGGCACTGGTGAAAGCTGGGGTCATGGTATCTGCAGAGACAATGCTAAACAAGCGGACACTGCTGCATCTTGAACGCATCCACAAGCAGATTGTTGAGGAGATGCTCTGCCAAAGGCATGAGGTGCACCCTATGTACCCTAGCGATTTCGCAAGCAATCTTGAGGTATTGTCGCTTGATGAAATTCGCTCAGCCGTCCATCATCTGCTTGATATCCGCGATGAAAATGTTTGGATGCTGTTTGGAACACTGCCGTTCTATGCGTGCAGCGGAAACAAGGATGACCTTGAACTCTTACAGCGCCTTTATAAGAGCAAGAATGTGACTGTCCGGAATGATCCTGATGGCCGCTCAAGACTGAATGTTAATATTTTTAATGGCGATATCATCGTGACTGATTTCGGAGATACTCCGCCGCTTGGCAATGTCCAGACTGACAGCCTTCCCGATGCCTTTGAAAAATGGCAGACATCCGACCTGGCTAAGAGCCTTAGCTGCCACTGTCCGGCTGTTTCATGCCTGGGTCCAAATATATTAGTCAAGAATAGCTATTATCAGGACAATGATTTTAGCAAGCTTCGCAACAACATTAGTAAATGAACATAAACAGGCTGCCAGGTAGGCAGCCTTATTTTTTACTAGCCTCCCATGAGGTTTTAACAAAAAAAGTGCCAAACCCCCAGGGCTCAGCACTCAAAAAATTCATCTTCACACAATAAAAATTATAATTCCACGGTTTCCAATTGGAAGCCTTCAACGACAGCCTCTTCGTCGATTTCTAGCAGCAGGCAGCGCTTTCCGTTAATCGTAACATAGCGGACGTTTTTTAAATCCTCCGGGTTGACTGTAACGGTGGCAACCTTAGTCTCAATTTTTACGGTTTTCGGCACAAGGCTTGTGGCTTTGATTTCCTTTTGCTCGTTATCTAGCACGTTTTTGAAAGCGAATTCGACTTTCTCGGTTGTGACATCCTTCACGCCGCTTTCGTCTAGAATCCGCTCCACATCGTGGTAATCCAGCATAGGTGCCTCGGAGTCCTCGGCTTCCTCGACGACTTTGTTAATTTCAGTGTATATGTTTGCAAGCACGTCAGTTTCGACCTTTTCACCAATCAAAGACTGAAGCACTTGTTCGAAGTTGTCCTTTTCTTCTTTTGCAGTATGGATTGGTTCACAAGTCAGAACCTCTTCAATGAACCGGTCACTAGGCTGATTTGCTTTCCCGGCAGAATAAAGGATATGGTTTACATCGGCTGCACCTTGATTGAATGTTGGAAAAAGGAAGCCAAACATAGGCGCCGTTAAATTGATAATCGGGTCTACAGCAGTATTTGCCTTGAATTCCTTCTCAATGTAATCAAATACTAGCGAGGATTTGGGTTGATCCGTCCGGTTCAAACTGCAAAGAATGAAGCGGTGGGAAAACATTTCATCATCTCCGCCTTCTTCCGTTTCTTCGTTGCGTGCCCTGGTCGCAACCTTGAATTCTCCGCGGATGAATGTCACCACTGTATCCATTTCATAGACAAGTCCATCAAACATTTTTTCAACAATCGAAAGCATGCTTTGCATCCACGTTTCAACGTCTTCTGTTTTCAGGTTATCATAAAGGATTGTTTGCGTACTGCCCTCTTCCCCGCGCTTGAATTTCAGATCGAACAGCTTGGCATCAAGCTGCCCTGCAAGCACTTTTCTGAAATTATCCATAAACAACTCCTGCTGGAACTGTTCAAGCATCCCAAATGGCTGGCTTTGCCAATGAAAAATTTCAGAAGTTTCCTTTTGGACATATACATTGAAAATATCCGTGATCTCTAGCTTGTCGTTATCGGTCTTAAATTGCTTCCGAACTGTGCTTACATCCTTTTTGTTCACGTGAATTCTCCTCTCATACTCCAGACATATGATTTTATCATTGGTTTTTCATATTTTTCAAGGTGATATTTTTCTTTGTTCTCCTGGGCAAAAATAAAAAAGGACGGCTGCCAGCACTAATGGCTCCATCCTTTATTGACAACCTGCTTAAAGACCGTTCTTCTTAATAAGCTCGTATCCATTTTCCCTGATGGCATATTCAACACCTTGCTGCAGGCTCAAAAATGATTGTATCCCCTTCAATTTTACATTCGAATTGGCCATCTGGCTTGCAAGTTTTGAAGAAACCCCAACAATATAACATTCGCTACCTAATAGGCGAATGGCCTTGATCAGTTTTTGCAATCCGAAAATCGTATATTCATTGATTTGTGTCATTCCCGTAACATCTATCAGAATGTAATTCGCTTTGCGGGTGGATAACTCGAATAATGCCCTTTCAACAAGATCGGATAGCCTTTCCTCATTAAAGGTTCCAATCAGCGGAATAACCAATATTCCCTCGAGTACAGGAATCACTGGAGATGACAGTTCTTTTACAAGAGCAGATAGTTCTTCTGTCCTTCCCTTAACCTTTTCCTCCAATTCAGAAATGCTTTCTAGCTCCTTCTGTCTGGCCAGATTGTGGATATTTTCGCTAAAGGTAATGGTTGATTTGAAAACTTCAATCTCATCATAATCATAACCTGCTCTTTGACTATGTTTTACTTCATACCACATATCCTCTTGAAACAGCCCGCCAAATATCCCTGCCCAATGGCTAGGTATTAAGACATTAACATGCTCATTTTTGCCCTCTTTAAAAATCCTGTGCTCCCAGCCATTGAAAAGCTGCACCACTACCCGCTTTTCTTCAAGGGAGAGGTATGTAATTTTGAAGTCACCCCATCCGGCACTTTTATATATATTCCTGTATTCAGCAAGGATTTGTTCTATATCATTTCGACCCTCATAATACGTTTTCACGATTTGGCCCATCCGATAACCAGTTGCCTCATATACCGCTTTTGAAACATTCTTTCCGGATACATCTTCTATCGTATTTAAGAACAACTCGATTGCATTGTCCCAGAATACTAGTGCTGGAGCGCCATCGAACGTGAGCAAACCATTTGTTTCATCCCAAATTAACTCATTGGTATTAACGTGTATAGTGGTTTTGGTCATTGCTGGTCTCCTTATAAATTTTGTTTTTCACTGGCTACAATTAAAGACAGTTTCGTTTTAAGTCAGGGCCGTTTCGTTCAACAAACATTAAACAGTACTTACTACATAGTTCTACCATTAATCCTAAAATCCTTTATCCAGCAAAAAAAACTATTAATAGGTTTTCACTATTTGTATGTGTTTTCACACCTTAGACAAGAAGCTTTGACAGCTTTTTGAATGGTGCTTGAAAGCCCTATTCACACGGTGTTTACCGGAGTATATTTACAGTGTAAACAACGTATTTAAAAACAATAGGAAATGGGGAATCATTCATGTTTAACAAATTCTTAAGGGAAAATAATGTTGTTGCTGCTCTGCTCGCTGTGCTTCGTGTGTATCTCGGTTATGCCTGGTTCACTGCAGGCCTTCACAAAATTCAAGGCGGATTCGACGCGAGCGGCTTCATTAAAGGCGCGATCGCTAATCCAGTAAAAGGCCCAGACGGCGGTGTAGTCTATGGCTGGTATGTCGACTTCCTGCAAAATGTTGCCCTTCCAAACATTGACCTGTTCAACGTTCTTGTTCCTTGGGGCGAACTGCTAGTAGGACTTGGACTTATGCTCGGCTGCTTGACTACTGCGGCAATGTTCTTCGGTCTAGTCATGAACTTCGCGTTCTTCTTTGCAGGAACCGTCAGCCATAACCCAACTGACATCCTGTTCGGATTCATTCTGCTGGCTGCTGGTGCAAACGCTGGTAAATACGGCCTTGACCGCTGGGTACTTCCTTACATCAACAAAGCTGTTTTCAAAAAGCCACAACCTCAAGAGTAAAGAGGAGTCCCCCCTTCTCCCCTTTCAAAATATTGAGCCCTTCAGGTTACTGGGGAGCTCTTTTACTATTTCAGGAGTACCATGACAGCTTAACATTCTATGGTATACTTACCAAAAAAGGGGGCTTACTTTTTTGATGAATAACGCATTTACGTTCCTTCCGATACTGGCACTTATTTTTTATATTGTACCGATCGCCTTTATCATTTGGTACATGTTGAAGTTCCTTAAAGTTCAGCAGGAACGCAACTCGGTTCTTAAAACGATATCAGAAAAGCTGGACCGGAGGCTTTAGAAGGCAGGGGCACCTGTCTTTTTTATTTTGGTCAGGTATCTCCTTTACGAAACTAAAATGGGGTTTTTCTCTCTTGTCTCCATAGTATGAGGGTTTCTCTTTACTGGGTTAGGAACCCCTGCAAATCTCCTTGCTAAAGTGTTCAGAAAATCCTCGTGGAAACTTTTTCCCTTGTTCCTGCACGTCAGTTTGTGCTATAGTGTACATTTACACTACCCCACAGGAGCCTGATGCAGGCTTTTATTTTTTTCTAAATAGAAGAGTGAGTTATTAAATGGCACAAATGTTTATTCATAATTTGGTCATAATTTTCATATAGGATTATTTGCAGTAAAAGGAAGGTGTAAATAGAATGAATAAATTCACTTTGGGAGCCCGTCGTATTTTTGATAAGTATAGTGGCTTTTTCTTATTAGCAGTCGTATTACTTTGGATAAAAACCTATGTAGTTCAATCAACCCAGTTTGATTTGGGTATAGACAATGCCCTGCAACAGTTTCTATTGTTTTTTAATCCTTTAGGATCTTCCCTGTTTTTTCTGGGACTAGCTTTCTTATTTAAAGGAAAAAGGAAGTATACGGTGCTGTTGAGCTTCTACTTCATCCTGTCTTTCCTTCTATATGCCAATGTTTTGTATTATCGTTTCTTTAATGATTTTATTACGCTACCTACGATTTTCCAGACACAAAACTTTGGTGATGTGAGCAGCAGTATCAGCTCCCTTTTAAGGCCATATGATCTTTTGTTCTTTATTGATATTGCATTATTAATTGCGCTATATGCCTTCAAGATTGTTAAAATCGAAGTTGGGAATGTTGGCCGGAGAAAAGTAGCTGCACTGTTCACTTTTGCATTACTCATCTCAGGCATAAATTTGGCTTTAGCAGAAATGGACCGTCCCCAATTACTGACAAGGGGATTTGACCGGAACTATATCGTGAAGTACCTGGGGATGTACAATTACACAATTTACGATGCTGTCCAAAGTTCAAAATCCTCTGCTCAAAGGGTATTGGCTGACAGTGATGAAATAACTGAGGTTATCAACTTTACAAAATCGAATTATGCCGAACCAAATCCTCAGTACTTTGGGGCCGGGAAAGGTATGAACGTCATTTATTTGCACCTTGAATCGATTCAAAACTTCTTGATTAATTACAAGCTGCATGGTGAAGAGGTTACACCATTCCTAAATTCCTTGGTGAATGAAAAGCACACCCTTTACTTTGATAACTTCTTCCATCAAACTGCGCAGGGCAAGACAGCTGACGCGGAGTTTATCATTGAGAATTCCTTGTACGGATTGCCTCAGGGTTCTGCTTTTACAACGAAGGGCAAGAATACGTACCAGTCCGCACCCGGTATATTAGGCCAGCAAGGCTATACATCGGCAGTCTTCCATGGTAATGGAGGCTCGTTCTGGAACCGGAACGAAATCTATAAATCATTTGGTTATGATAAGTTTTTTGATGACCGTTTTTATGAAATCAAACCGGAAGACAAGGCAGATTATGGCCTCGAGGACAAGCCATTCTACGAGCAGTCAATCCCGCTCCTTGAAACATTGCCTCAGCCATTTTATGCAAAGTTCATTCCTGTTTCCCACCATTATCCGTATACAATGGACCAGGAAGAGGCTACAATTGCACCGCATACTACTGGCGACAAATCAGTTGATAACTACTTCCAAACCGCTCGTTACGCTGATGAGGCATTAAAGGAATTCTTTGATTACCTTAAAGAATCCGGCCTATATGATAATTCGATCATTATCATGTATGGTGACCATTACGGAATTTCAAAAAATCATAACAAGGCAATGGAACAGGTACTCGGAAAAGAAATTACAGCATTTGAAAACACTGGGTTACAAAGATTGCCGTTATTCATTCGCGTTCCTGGCATTGAGGGTGGAATTAATCACGAATACGGCGGCCAAATCGACCTGATGCCTACACTGCTCCACCTGTTGGGCATTGATACAAAGGATTATGTGCAGTTCGGTACGGACTTGTTATCCAAAGATCATGATGAGCTGATTCCTTTCCGGAATGGTGACTTTGTAAGCCCGGACATTACAGCCATTGATGGCAAATATTACGATTCAAGGACTGGCCTGAAATTGGACAAAGATAACCTCGAAAAGGCCAAAGCATTACGTGAGAACGCAATTCATAAATTAAGGCTTTCAGATAAAGTGGTAAACGGGGATTTGCTGCGTTTTTATAAACCTAAAGACTTTACCCCAATCGATCCATCCCAATACGATTATTCATTGCCAGGAGATACTCAAGTAAATGAATAATGAGAAGGCTGCTTAAGATACGATTCTTAAGCAGCCTTTTTTATGTGTATAGCTGTCTCTCTATAGGAACAGACTGACTTGCTCTGCTCCTTTTTGCCTCGGCCTTTGTTTTCTGGCACTTCGGTTTTCCTGATGCGGCTTTTCCCGCAGCTTCCGCTTAGTAAAATAAGATTTCCTTCCAGTAGGTTTTAATTATGTGAAAAAGTTCACATATTAGACAAGAATCTTTGACAGCTTTTTGAACAGTCTCCATAACCACTATTCAGACAGTGTTTTCCGGAGTATATTTACAGTGTAAACAAGTTAATTAACTTCATAAAAACTAAATTGAAACGGGGAATCATTCATGTTTAATAAATTCTTACGAGAAAATAATATTGTTTCTGCACTACTTGCTGTGCTTCGTGTATATCTTGGTTATGCATGGTTCAGTGCAGGTCTTGGTAAAATTCAGAGCGGAGCGTTTGATGCATCCGGCTTCATCAAAGGTGCAATCGCCAATCCGGTTAAAGGCCCAGACGGCGGTGTAGTCTACGGCTGGTACGTTGACTTCTTGCAAAGTGTAGCACTTCCTAACATTGACCTGTTCAACGTTCTTGTTCCTTGGGGCGAACTGCTTGTCGGTCTTGGCTTAATGCTTGGCTGCCTAACTTCTGCAGCAATGTTCTTCGGACTAGTTTTGAACTTCTCATTCTTCTTTGCCGGAACAGTCAGCCACAACCCAAGTGATATCCTGTTCGGATTCATCATCCTTGCAGCTGGTGCAAACGCTGGTAAATACGGCCTTGACCGCTGGGTGCTTCCTTACATCAATAAAGCAGTCTTCAAAAAAGAACAGCTTCAAAATTAAGAACAAAAGCGGAAGCGCCTTGGTCATCGCCGTACAAAATGGAGGGACTTCGACTGAGATAAAGGAATCACGAAGAGCGTTAGCGAATCGATGATGACTTATCGTAGGGAGAAGGCCTGAAGTTTGCTAGGCGATAGGCGCTGGAGCTAGACGTAGACAAAATCGGTAAAAAGTTACCCACATAAGGCGGAATCCTCCCCCTTCTCCCCTTTAAAATTAGGGCCCTTCCACAATGGAGGGCTCTTTTATTTGCTTGATATTACTCGGCTTACTCAAGAGTCCCATATTTAATACCAAGTAAGTGGTTGGGCTGCTGCCGGAATAGATATAATTGCTTGCCACAAAATGGATTTGTATTCGTCTATATAGTAAATCATTGCCATTTACTAAAGGATGGGATCCTGAATGAGGAAGATTGCCGTTGCTATAGTGTTATATAGTTTATTTATACTTGCCTTCCCCTTAACTGGCTATGCATGCAAATGTGCATATCCTCCAACAGTCCAACAAGAATTACAAACATCTAAAGCAGTTTTTACCGGAAAAGTAATTGGCGTAAAGGATCATGAAAAACAGTATGGAAAAAAAATCCTCTTTGCGGTTATAAAATCATGGAAGGGTTTAAATGAATCACAGGTTATACTCGATACTGGCCAAGGTGGCGGGGATTGCGGGTTCACTTTTCATGAAGGGACAGAATATCTTGTCTATGCAAGTGAAAACGTTGGGAGGATCTATGGCGATGGTTCCTCTATGGTGACAACCATTTGTGACAGAACAAAAGAAGCCGCTTCAGCAGGGGAGGATTTCAAATTACTAGGTGAACCTACTGTACCTGAAAAGAAAATCGATCTAAGTAAAAACTTCAAGGATGGTCGCAACTCATTTTCTACTGCCGCTCTCTCTTTATCCGTTTTAGGATTAGGATTCCTTGGGGCATTTTTAGCCTGGAAAATAAATAAAACGAAAAGGACTGAATAACAAAACGAAGGCCGTTTCCAAACAAGTTGGTAATGGCCTTTTTGCATACATAACAAGATATAATTCTTATAACTTTCCAAGCGTATCAGGCTAACATGCTTAGTCTACGCAAACTTAATTTAGAGACTAATCGAATCCCTTTTCTTCTAGTTTCCACTATGAGTGTATGTTTTCACACCTTAGACACAAAGCTTTGACAGCTTTTTGAATTGACGTCAAATCCCCTATTCCGCAAGTGTTTTCCGTCGTATATTTATAGTGTAAACAAGTTAATTAACTTACTTAAAAAATAAAACAAAATCGAAAAGGGGTATCATTCATGTTTAACACATTCTTAAGGGAAAACAAAGTTGTTGCTGCTCTCCTCGCTGTACTTCGTGTATATCTTGGTTATGCCTGGTTCACTGCAGGTCTTGGTAAAATTCAGAGCGGTGCATTCGATGCCAGCGGATTCATCCAGGGTGCGATTGCCAATCCAGTAAAGGGTCCAGACGGCGGCGTCGTTTACGCCTGGTACGTCGACTTCCTGCAAAGTGTAGCACTTCCTAACATTGACCTGTTCAACGTTCTTGTTCCTTGGGGCGAACTGCTAGTAGGACTTGGCCTTATGCTTGGCTGCTTGACTACTGCTGCTATGTTCTTCGGTCTAGTCATGAACTTCGCGTTCTTCTTTGCAGGAACAGTCAGCCACAACCCAACTGACATTCTGTTTGGATTCATTCTGCTGGCTGCTGGTGCAAACGCTGGTAAATACGGCCTTGACCACTACGTGCTTCCTTATATCAACAAAGCAATTTTCAAAAAAGTTCAAACTCAAAACTAGGGTGGAGCCCTCCTCCTATTAGAAAAGCGGAAGCGCCTTGGTCAGCGCCGTATGGACTGGAGGGCCTCGAAGGAGATAAAGGAAACACGATGAGCGCCAGCGAATCGATGTTGACTTATCGTAACGAGGGGACCGAAGTACACTAGGCGCTAGGCGCTCCTCGAAAAAGCTACCGCTTTTTCTTCGTGCGATGCTGATGCTGCCGAAGCTTTCCTTGTGGAGCTAGACAGTTCTCAAAGAAAAGATATACTTTGATACTATAAAGATGGCCCTTCTAACAAGAAGGGCTTTTTTATCTACATTGTCCAGTATTTTGTTATTGATTGTTCACTTTTTGGGTGAATCCCTTTTGGTATAATAAAGATGTGATCATCCGACAATTAAAGAACATACTGGGGGTGATAAAATGACCTTATTATCTGTGTTGTTTGCTTTTATTTTGTTTTTGTCCGTGGTTATTATGCTCTTCTTCTTCCTCCATGGAAAGACTGACCAGGTTTCATCCAATAAACGATACAATACCCTATTAAAGAATTTTTCAGGTGTCGGGCTTATTGTCTCAATTATCGGGCTATATTTTTACCCATTCTTTTAATCAACCGGCTGCCAATTGGGCAGCTTTTTTTAATCCCTAGTTTGGACGGCGATGAACACAAAGGAAAGCTCCTGAGAATAATCATCGCAGTGACACAAAGGAAAGCAACCTTGAACTAACATCGCAGAGACAGGCGGCTCTTTGCCTGTCGCGAGGGACATTTTACCTGTCACGAAGGCGCTTGCGCTTTTGTTTTTCCCTCTAATTTCCTCCATTAATTATCCCCTCCCAAATCCACCCTAATCTTATAGATGAAATACGGGGTGATCGTATCTTGGTAAACAAATATGTTATTGCTAGCGGTATTGTTGCTGTCGGGCTTTTTGCTGCAGGGGCTTTTTATCTGGATGACGGTGAGCCTAATCGGAATGAACAATCTCGTGTTCAGAAGACGACTGAAGGCTTGCAGCTCTTAAGGGAACGTGATGGCCATCAACTCAGAATAACAGAGCTTGATAATGTTTGGAATGGCGGGCAGACGCGGATTCTACTTGAAAAGGATCCGGAAGTTGCGATGATCTACCATAATGAGAAAGATGCGAGCCATTATGTTCACGATGAAGTAGTCGTTGATTTTTTTACTAAGCCTTCACATCAGACAATTACTGCGATCAACAAGGAAATTAACGGCACGTTGCTGAAAAGGCTTGATTCAACCTACATTTTTAAATCAGCAGCCATGGAAACCAGCCAGCTTCTAGCTTATTTTTCAGCAAGGAAAGATGTTGAGTTTGCAGAACCGAAATATTTTCTTATGCAAAATGACGTCCCAGTTCCGAATGATGTATTCTACCGGGAGCAGTATCAATGGAATCTGCCGGTGATAGATGCCGAAACCGGCTGGTCCATTTCGAGGGGTTCAGAGGATATTACGATTGCAATCATAGATACTGGTGTGGACCTCAACCACCCAGACCTTAAGAATCGTCTAGTCAAGGGGTATAATGTACTTGCCGAAAACAAGGATCCTAATGATGATAACGGGCATGGCACACATGTGGCAGGCATTATCGCCTCTGAGACCAATAACGGTGAAGGCGTTGCAGGTATTACCTGGTATAATAAAATTATGCCTATTAAGGCAATGGGGAAAGAAGGATATGGAACGACATTTGATATCGCCAAGGGAATTTATTGGGCAGTTGACCATGGAGCGCAAGTTATTAATATGAGCCTTGGCAACTATCAGCCCTCCAGGGTATTGAAGGAAGCAATCGATTATGCTTATAAAAAGGATGTCATTATGGTCGCCGCCGCGGGAAATGACAATTCCCGGCAGCCAACCTACCCTGCCTCCTACCCCGAAGTTCTGGCTGTTTCCGCGGTTGACCATGAAGGAGCATTAGCAGAGTTTTCGAATCACGGACATTATGTGGATATCGCCGCCCCTGGTGTTTACATCCCAAGCACCTATTTCCTTAATCGTTACGCAGCCCTTTCCGGGACTTCCATGGCCGCCCCTCATGCCGCAGGGCTTGCAGGCTTAATCCGTTCCGAGAATCCCAAGCTTTCAAATCGTGAGGTCATCAGGATTATGCAGCGCTCTGCTATCGATCTTGGCTCTAAGGGTAAGGATAACCAGTTTGGAAGTGGAATGATTGATATTAATAAAGCGCTTAAGCTCACTCAGGATAGTAAACAGGACAAACGCCGTGAACCTCCTGCTCGAAGCCTGTTGGATTGGCTCGTAAGATAAGATTTAACGAAATAGTCCTATATGGCTGGAAGGTTGTAATATAACCGTCCTATAGCATCCACTATGCACCAGGCAAAACTATGAAAGAGTCCCGCTCAAATCAGCGGGACTTTTTTCATAACTACTTTTTACCCATACATATAGTTAAAACGTCTTCAGTATATTTATACTGTGACAAAGTTGTGAAATTTTTTTAAGGAGGTTGGGAAATGAGGCTTGGAGCACTTTTTTTAAAGGTTGCATCTCTGTATTTTCTGGTCGGGGTCGTTATGGGGGTGGGCATGGAAATAGCTGGCGACCATAGGCTGATGGGGGCACACGCGCATATTAACCTCGTTGGCTGGGCTTCAATGGGGTTATTCGGTCTTATATATGTCCTGTTCCCAAAGGCTGGTGAAACACTTTTAGCAAAATTGCATTTCTGGCTTTATAACATTTCAATGCCATTATTCATGCTCGGCTTATCGTTTTTACTTCTGGGAAATGAATCACTTAAGTTTCTATTGATGATATTCCCGAATGTCCTGGTCCTGTCCGTTCTCTTCTTTGTCATCAACGTTTTGAAAAATGTCAGCGTAAGGGATGTCCGCAATCTTTCGAATATTGGATAGCTTATAAATTGGGAGACACTTCTACAGGTGCCTCCCTTCTTAATTCAAGAATGGCCATCAGCCACGGCACTGCTCGTTTTTTCCTGGAAAAAATTCGCCCTGGACGGCCTGATGATTGCTAGTAACAATACACTCGAGATTAATCCTCCTGCAACAGCAAACGAAACAGTAACCACTTGGACGGAAATAGCCTCTGCCAAAAAACCGACCAGTAACGTCAGACCGATTTGAATTAATCCCTGAACCATATCCGCTAGACTGGCAAATCTGCCCATCAATTCAACCGGGACATGATTTTGAAAGAAAGTTGCATAACCTGTTGTCGCAAAAGCCATGAAAAAGCCTAAAAATACAAAGGCAACTGTTGCGGTTATGAAGTTAAACGACGAATAAAACGCAACATAGCCAATTGCCGTAAGAATCATTCCGCCGCCAAGATAAAGCTTCAATGGAACTTTTTTTGTAACAAGAGCCGCTGTAAAAGACCCTGCCAGCGCACCAGCACCGGTAATACTGACTATTAAGCCATAATCCCGTGTCGATAGATCCAAGGTCTCTTTAATAAAAGTAACCTCTTGTGGATCCAGTGCGAAACCTATTAAAGTGGCTGTCTGGTATAAGATATAAACCAGTATAAAAAATTTTGCTGTTTTAACAAACACATTAACGGCTTTCCAATCCGTAATGAGTGTTTTCAAACCTATCGGCTCACGAATCTCGGCTGACTTTTCATCAACATCAGGTAAAAAATAAATTAGCAGCGCACAAACGAAGAATGAAATTGCATTAATAAAAATACATAAGTCCGTGCCCCAATTCATAATTAAAAAACCTGCGATTGCCGGCCCAAGCAGGAAGGCACCCGAGCTTGACATCGTCATGATCGAATTGAAACGTTTTCTGTTTTCTTCAGGAACTAATTTCGTAATATAAACAGATGAAGATGGGCCAAAAAAAGCACCAGCTATATGGGTCAGAAGCAAGAGAAAATAAATAAACCACAAAGAGTCTATAAAAGGAAGGAGCAGTATAAGAAATCCCCTGACAACATCGACCAGTATCATAAGTTTCCGCTTATTTACCCGGTCAATGATGCTTCCTGACCATGTATTTGTTAATAATGAAGCTATCGGCCGCATAATGTAAAGCCCTGCTACTGCTGCCGCTGATCCCGTAATATCAAGGATTGATATGTTTAGTGCAATTAAGTAAATCCAGCTGCCTAGAAACGAGATGCCAATTCCCGATAACAAAAGTATCGGATTTTTCCATGCCTTCATTGTTTCATCCTTTCACCAATATTTCCCTAATTATACCATCCCTTTGCGCAATTATCTGAAACTTTAAGGGAGAATTTCGGGAATAAATATTGGGAAAATTTCATTCTGCATGAACGGGCATTCACCAAGACTATGATTGACATTTTGACTGCAAGCCACAACCGAGTTGTCACTCATTAAGGCTATGAATGACATTTTAATAGAAAACCGCACTTGAGTTGTCATTCATCGAGGTTATGAATAACATTTCGATAGCATTGCGGACTTAAGTTGTCATTCATCGAGGCTATGAATAACATTTTGAAAGCAAACCCCACTCGAGACCATTCATCGAAACTAGTTTACTAAACACAAATAGGCTGCCCCATCACATGACGGGACAGCCTATTATTTATAATTAACGTACTGATTTAAGAGCTTTGCTCCATGCATTTACTTGATCAAGCATTAGGTTAACGTTATCAAGGTGCATGTCTTGTGGCTTGAATTCTGCTCCGTTTACGAAATCAGTGAACAGGGACAAAGTTGGATGTGTGCGAACGTCCGCAATCATCAATTCACCCATGATTCCACGAAGGTGCTCAGCTGCACGTGCACCGCCAGTAGAGCCGTAGCTTACGATACCAGCTGCTTTGTTGTTCCAAGCTTCACGAGCAAGATCAAGAGCGTTTTTCAATGCGCCAGTGATGCTGTGGTTGTATTCCTGAACGATGAATACAAAGCCATCAAGGCTTGCAAGCTTTTCGTTCCATTGTGCGATTCCAGGTGCATCCGCTTCGCCAAGGAATGGCAATTTGAAGTCTGCGATATCTACGATTTCATAGTTTGCATCTCCGCGCTTATCAGCGATTTCCTTCACCCATGCGCCAACCTGCGGGCTAACACGTCCTTCACGAGTGCTTCCAAGGATAATACCAATGTTAAGTTTTTCTGTTGTCATTGTTGTTTCCTCCTTTGGCTGTTTGCCGAATAATTTGTCAAAAAGACCCATACCTACACCACCTATTTTAGTAACGATGTATTTCTAACCACAATGCAAAATAAAGTGTTTTAAATAGGCATTTGCATAAATGTGGTTCGATATGTAACATCGCAAGTAAGTTACTTTATGTAAGTAATTATATTTATAATACTTATGTATGTCAAGTAATCTATTTTCAATTAAATATTTAATTATTTTTTGATTGAGGGTATAATAATAAAAAGGGGTGGTGAAATGGACCTAAAACAAGTTTGCCCAAGATTCGAAAAAGCAATGAGTTTGTTGAGCCAAAGGTGGACTGGATTAGTCATATACCAGCTTCTGAATGGGCCCCAGCGCTTCTGCAATATAGAATCTTCTATTGGTATTAGCGGCAGGGTTCTTTCCGAGAGGCTGAAAGACCTGGAGTCGGAAGGAATTGTTAAACGTGAAGTGTTCCCGGAAACACCGGTCCGAATTGAATATTCGTTGACAGAAAAGGGGCGCTCACTCCAGCCTTTGATGAAAGAAATAGAAAAATGGTCGGAAGAGTGGATAGAAGCAACTAAGGCTTAAAAAATAATTGAAGGCTGCACTCGCTAAATTTAAATTAAAGCGATTGCAGCCTTTTTGTTTTATATTCTGAAGCTTGGTTGTTCTAAATGCAAAAGGATCATAATGTTCCCAGCCTTATTTGTTACGCGTAATTTTACTCAGGTAATTCTTCATACGCTATTTTTTCAATAATGACCTTATGCTGCGGATAGTCCCTGAGCAATTCGGCTTGTGTGAATAACTCAAACTCTTCAAACTCAAAGCCTGGAGAAACCATGCAGCCGACTAGTGCAAAGCCATCCTCTTCAAGAAGAGATGATCCAAAAATTGTGTGTTTTGGAACTGCTACCTGAGGGACTTCCCCTTTTTCAGCATTCAGGCCTAGCCTCGCTTCTTCATACTCGCCATTTTCATGAATCATATGGACGGATAGCGCGTTTCCCGCGTGGAAGTACCATAATTCGTCCGACTTCAAGCGGTGCAAATGCGAAATATCACCCGACTTGAGCAGAAAATAAATACTTGTATATAGTGCTTTTTCTGTTCCTTCCAACACTTGATCCGATTTAAAGGTTTGTTTAAAATACCCGCCTTCTGGATGTGGCTCCAGTTCAAGCTTTTTTATCCAATACTCTGCATTATTCATCTAACTTCCTCCTTGACTACAAATATTCTTCCCAAGTATAAGCTTTGTTGCTCGTGGCCGCAAAGGCATGGGGGAAATTCATTTGCAGAGGACAAAAAGCCCGGCGCAAATATATGCATCCAGGCTTTCATAAGCTTATTTTGTAAAAATTGCATTTGAAAGGAGTCTGAATAGATAATCGGTGTGATCCCTGAATCCTGCTTCAAGTCCAATTAAGGTTACATTCTTATTATCTTCCTTGACGACAACTGGCTGGCCTGACACATCGGGACGATTCCTCCAGTGCCCTGCTAAGAAGAAGTCCTGGTTATTGTCAAAGGTTGCCGCAACTTCATCATTGCCTGAAACTGTATACCAGGCTGGGCGGTAAACAAAGCCAATATCGTCCTGGCTGTACCCGGCTGTCAATCCAGTTCCATCGTAATCAACTTTTACAATACCGTTACTGTTGCCCCCGCCTGTATTGATAGTGTTATCAGTCAATCCAAGCGTCTTTGTTGCTCTTGATGCCCCCGCACCAACCGCGATGTACTTTCCGCCATTGGAAAGGAAGTTGTTTAGATTTGCTTTAAAGGTTTCCAACTGTTCAGCATATTCAAAGCCAAATTCTTTGTTTGCCGCACTTAGATTTGTAGAAATCAAGCTTTCCGTACCGCTGTAGACAAAAACATCAAATTCGGATAAACCTGTTTTGGCAACTTCGACTGGAGTTACCTCGGTTATGCTAAAGCCTAGACGCTTCAATGCTAGTTTAGTACCGGAATGTGATTGCGCTTTCCCCATTCCGCCATCCTTAAGGATAGCCACTTTCAGACTTTCAACTGATTCTGCGTTAGCAGGAATGGCGGCTGATTCAATCAGAAGTCCTGATTCTTTGACTGCGGCAGAAACTTTGTTTGCTGAAGCATCTGCATAGAAATTGCCTTCTGCATCACGCTTTATGTCGACACCTTGCTTCAACAAGTCATTAACAAGTTTTACCGCCTTCACTGAGCTATTCGGAATAAGGAAAGGCCCTTTCCCAGAAACCGCTCCCTGGCTTGCAACTTGGTTGACCATCGAAGAAACAACCTTAATCTCTTCATGAACCGGGTCGGCTGTAAAGCCCCATAGCTCCGGAAGGCTCCATGCTGAAATGTCGTACATGGCTGGTGTGTCATTGGAGATGTCTTCTCCATCCCATAGCATCGTATTGGCAAGGCCGGCTTTTGCTTGATCCATCTGGACGATGTATGTTCCTTTCTTATAGGACTTGCCGCCTGCAGTAAATGGCTTGGATGATTTTACAACTTCTATGTCGTTATTAATCAAATGCTGGACTGCTTTTTCTGTTACCGTAGGATCCTTTTCATTGACCGGCAGGATGTAGGCATTAGGGAAATGACCTTCTTTGTGATAAGGATGGTCGAAGTTGATGCCGCGCTTAAACATTTCGATTTGGTCTGCAATCATTTCCTGTTTATTTTCAGTGGCAAATTCCAAAGCACCCATGATTGCATCGTACATCCAGCGGACGCCGTCTTCGTCATTTGTTGGTGCTTCAAGTGTATGTCCATAAGCACCATGATACATTGCATACATTGGCGTAAAAACTGGCGGGTAGTCATCCCAGCCGGCAGCATCATCGCGCTGCGGGATATACGCGCCCTTCATGCTTTTGTATAGATTGCCGCTGTACTCCAATTTATTGGAGAGTATTTCGGCCTCCATTGCCTCAGCTTGTCCAAATGCCCATTTTTGATATAAGTCATATTCATAGTTTGGATTATGTGGAGGCGTACAAGGTTCAATCAGGCCTTGCAGGTTAGGCCCATAATTTTTGACATAGCCATGGGTATCAAGGAAGACCATCGGGTTCCATTCTTTCAGCAGGGCGACGGTTTCCTTCGTTTCTGGCTGCGACTGAGTAATGAAATCGCGGTTTAAGTCAATGCCTTCACCGTTAAACCGGGTTGCATCTACTCTGCCGTCCGGATTCTGAACAACGTTGAAGATTAAAATGTTGTTGGCCAGAATATCTTTTGTTACCGAATCATTTTCAGTTGCGAACCGTTCAATCAGCTGCATGACTGCATCGGTGCCTACAAACTCTGTTCCGTGAATCGATCCATTTATCATTACAGGAACCTTAAAGTCAGGGTTTGCATTAATCCAATCCTGTGCCTTTTGGGGATTCTTGAACATTTGCTTCCTAAGCGACTGGATTTTCCCAAACTTCCCCTGTGCTTCTGGGTCTGCAATCGTAACAACATACAATGGATAGCCTTTAGAAGATACGCCCTTTACCTCAACCTTTACACGATTTGACAGCTTTGAAATTTCATCGAGCTTTTTGCCAACCTCAGAGAATTTCATAAAATCATAGTTTTCACTGTTGAATTTGCTCCCGTCCTGCTCCTCATTAACATTGACATTCACCCATTTGACAGGGCTGGCAAGCGGTGCGCTAAAAGGCACTGCTGCAAGCAAACTTGCAGCCAGTAAACTGGCCACAACCGTTTTCTTTTTCATGTCCCTACCTCCCCATTTTGTATAACCAATCAACACTATGTATTTTTATACTTCGATTAGTATTTTAATAATTTAGAAAACTTATCACAATAGGGGGAATTTCCTATTCTCCACCCAGAATCGTGCATAGTTTCATACTTATTACCTATACAGACACAAAAAAGCCACCTTCATCTAGGCAGCTTTATTTTTGTATAAAAAATGCTTAGGACATACCCATAAAGCGCGTGACCCACTAACCAATAAAAAATTGCCTGAAAATCCAATAATCCTGGTGTCCTGTTAGACAGTAATGTGGTTGGGTATAAGACGATGCCAATCACCATTCCAGCCAAAATGAAAAACGCCTTGCTTCGCGGCCTCGCTCCAAGAATCATGCTGACTAGGATGGATATAAGTAAATGAATGCCAAACTCCAATGCCTCAGGAAATGTTATACGGTTAAGCATTGGAACATAGTCGACGTTTAAAAGCAGAACATATACTTTTTCATCCGTAAATTCTTGAACTGCTTTAAGAAAAAGTCCCAAAACGACTCCCGATATCAGCCCTGCAACAATTTGCTTTGTCCGGCTGCTGCTTTTCACAATCTTCACCTCACCTCCCCCATACCCATTCTATAAGCCAATCAGTCCGTTTATCCTAGTCATCCGCCAAGGCTGTTTGAATGCCTGCCAAGTAGGCAATGCTAGTGTAAGCATCATAGTGGAGGATGTGCTCGTTATGGAATTTTTGCATGGCCAGGAAACTCTTACGGCTTTCCAATGGGTGCTTCGGGCAGTAATTGGTTTCCTCTTTTTAATTATAATCGCAAAGGTTTTGGGACAGCGTGCTATTTCCCAACTTAGGCTGTTGGACTTTGTCATCGCCCTGGTCATTGGCGACATTATCGCACATCCTCTCTCCGACCCGGGGCTTGGCATGAAAGGGGCTGTGATTACGACAATTGTCCTAGTAATCCTTTATGTTATGGGAATATTCGGGATCCTCAAGTCCCCTCGATTTCGGAGATTGATCAACAATGCTCCTATTACCATTGTAGAGAACGGCGAAATTATTTATTCCGGTATGAAGAAAGCGAGAATTTCCTTGGATGTACTGCTTGAGGAAATGCGCGAGCGCCAAATCGACTCTATCAAGAAAGTTGCATTGTCGATATGGGAGGCTGATGGGAAGATATCTTTTTTTGTTGACCCTAACTATCAGCCACTTACCCCTTCACATTACAAAATGAAATTAAAACCATTCGACCTGCCACGAACAATCATTAAAGAAGGGCGCATCAATAATGAAGAACTTCAGCAAGCATCAAGGGATAAGGACTGGGTTGTTGAGAGGCTTAAACAGAATTATGGTGTTAGCGTGAATGACGTTCTTCTTGCCACCCTTGATAAAAAAGGAGACCTAAATATCTTTTTGTATAAAAATAACTAAAAGGAGTGCCGGGGCACTCCTTTTGGTTATTCATCATCCACTTCCCCATCACCGATTTCATCTTCTTCCTCGACGTCTTCAATCTGTTCGCCTTCCTCAGGCTGTTCATCATTGCCACAGCCTGTGATTGAAAATAATGAGAAAGCCAGTGTAAAGATCAAGAAAAACTTTTTCACCTTTACCAACCCCCTTTTTGTTTAGCTTCTCCCATTAGATGGATGATATGTGTTTCAAAAATGTTGCTTTAATCGGCTAATCGGGCCAAACACACTTTCAATGGCGGCTGGCTATAGGAGGGGTTATAAATTTATTTGATGAAAAAAATTCTTTTTTTAAGCAAAATGAATGAATAAGGAACGTTTGTTCGTATATAATAGGAATAGAAAGAAGGTGTGTGATATGAATGGAATGCTTCTCCGTTCAATGAAAGAAAATATGCCTCTTGAAGTCATTTACTTGTCAAAAAAAAATGAGCTGACACAGCGGAAAATGATTATCCGCGGTGTCAAAGGCAATGATGTCTATGCTTTTTGCCTGCTGCGAAGGAAAATGCGAACCTTTAAACTCGAAAATATCCTTTCTGCTATGCCGGAAAAACCAAGACGCGTCAGCTGAGATATTGGATAATCCCTTGCCGGAAATGACGGGGGATTTTCTTTTTTAATAAGTAGGATTTGCCTTGATCCAACCTATGGTGATAACGTTAACTTGTAAGGAAAATAGGGTACGTTATTGGAGAGAAAGGAGCTGTTTGCAATGGCTGAAGTCAAATCAGGAAATAATGAGTTTTACATTGAAGAAGGCGGAGAGAAAGTCGCAACGATTGAATATGTTCCGCAGGAGAACGGTGTCATCACTGTCACTCATACAAATGTAAATGAGTCGCATAACGGCAAGGGCCTAGGCAAGGAACTGGTCAACCGGATTGCCGAGTACGCACGGACGGAAAACAAACGCATAGATGCTCAATGCTCCTATGCAAAGCATGTCCTTGGCAAAGGTGAACATAAGGACCTGTTGTTTTAAATGAACAAAAGCGCAAGCGCCTTGGCGAGAAAAGCTAGGCGTAAAAAGGACAGAGCTGTGAAATTACGCTCTGTCCTTTTATCATTCAAAATTTATCTTTCTTTAAATCAACCAATGCCTGCTGCACAGTAGAATATGTCCTGATAGAATTGAAATTAATGCCTCTTGAAATGATGTCCCTGGCAAGCTGGGGCCTCAGTCCGGTAATGATCGCTTTTATGCCGAGCAATTCAAGGACCTTGTGGATATTAAAAACATGCTCCGCCGCATCCAAATCAATATTTGCAACACCGGAAAAATCGAGAATGAGCTCATTTACTTCAAGCTGCGGAAATTTAGGAATGACATTTCTCATTAAATGCTCCGCGCGCTCGGAATCGATCGTGCCTATCAGCGGCAAAACAGCGAGTCCATTTTGTACAGGTACGATTGGTGCGGACAGCTCGAGAAATTCTTTCCGGTTTTTTGTAGCTATCTCGGTTCGATACTCCTCATAAAAAATAATAGATTCGGTCAGGCTAATATCAAAGGCATAATTCATCCTTGATATGATGAGCTTGAACTCTTCTAGCGATAGCCCATGATTCCCGCTGATATCAAACATGATTTCTGTAAAAAGAAGCCTGATCTCGGGGTATGGTTTGATAAGACTCGAAACTTTGTCCAGAAGCACCGTTTCTTCACGATGTGCATGTGCTTCGTTCCAATCAATGAAGCCCTTCGCTACTTCTTCTTCATTTTTATAGATAATTGCCTGCGAAAGGAATAACAGAAAGTCCTCTTGATAGGATATTGATTTGGTTACAATCTCCTCGGGCACTTCAAAATCAAGTTTTTCGAGATTAAACTCCACTATCTTGTTGGCCAAGTCTTTTGCATTTTCATGAATATAACGGGAAACTTCAGTCAGCTTGTCCATGTCCGTATTGGTATCCCCTATCGTTTTACATTAATAGTAATAATATAGCTTTAATTGGACTATAGTGTATTTTTTATTCAACTGCAACCATTTTTAAGAACAACAATAAACCCAGAAGCCATGGACTTTCTTAAACGATTAAATCTACTTCAGCCAGTTCCTCAAGAGCCTCTTCCTGGTCACGTTTATGGTGAGCCAGCCTCGATGCCGCAGTTGCTGCAATGGAGGCTACGATGTCATCAAGGAACGTATGTACACCTGTGCCATTCTTGGTGTCAAGCTCCTTGATAATGCCAATTTTGTTTTTATCCAGGTGGCCAAACGTTGTGACAGCAATACTTCCATATCCTAACGCAGCACCAAACGCAATCGTCTCATCAATTCCGAAAAGGCCTTCATCATTCTCAATAATTGACTGTAACGGTTGAGACAGTTTTTTCTGCTCCGCAAGCATGTCCAGTTCAACACCAACAAGGATCGCATGTTGAATTTCCCTTTTTAACAGTACCTTTTCAACACTATCAATACACTCAGCAATCGTCAGGCCTTCATGGTAAGGAATCTGCATTTCATATACTATTTCTGCTATAGCTTCAATAGAAACACCACGTTCAAATAAAGAATTCCGTGCTGCCGCAGTTACAATTTTGCTATTTACTCTAGTCAAATTCTAGTCTCCTCCGTTTTTCACAGTAACACTATTATAACATTGGTAACTCCCTGCCAGTGTGAAACCTTTTTGAACTGCTTTTTCAACCATCATATGGTAAAATGCGAGTGTTATAGGCTAGCCTGGACGAATTGCTTCGTCTCAAAGGTTAGCGGATGTACGACTAACAACAAACCCGGAGGAAAATCCCATGGAATACCCACGCGGAACAGTTCAGGAGGTGCTTATTGAAAGCGCCGCATTAAACGAGGAAGTGCAGCTGCTTATTCATTTGCCAGCCACCTTCTCACACCTCTACAAATATTCATTGTTAATTGTCCAGGATGGCCATGATTATTTCAGACTCGGCAGGATTGGGAAAATAACAGATGAACTTTTAGCAAAAAAAGAAATTGAAAATCTTATTATTATAGGCATTCCGTATAAAGATGTGGAAGATCGCCGCAGCAAGTATCACCCGGAAGGTGAAAAACACCATGCTTACATACGCTTCCTTGCCCATGAGCTTGCTCCCTACCTGGACAGGGAATTCCCGACCTTGCAAATGGGTTCAACCAGGGCACTCGGCGGTGATTCACTCGCTGGCACGGTATCTCTAATGGCGGCACTGGCTTATCCGAACACGTTCGGCAAGGTGCTTCTGCAATCTCCCTATGTAAATGAAAGTGTCCTTAAGACAGCCGGGGATTTTAATAACAATATCACTCTGGACATCTATCATACCATCGGCAAGGAAGAAGATGCCGCTGAGCTTCCGAATGGAAAAATTGCTGATTTTCTAACTCCAAACCGCGAATTGAAAGCTGCCCTGTCTGGAAAGTCCATCAACCATATGTATAAGGAAATCGACGGCGGACACACATGGAAGTACTGGCAGCCGGGGCTTAACGATGGGCTGAAATCTTTATTCTAACAATTGATTTTTTACGGAAATGAATAGATAGACGGAACAGCAATTTAGAAAAAATGAGAGAAAATGATTTTAGTAAGATTTCTTTGTAGGTAAACTTTAACTTACGTTAACGATAAATGAACATTAAAGCCGATTTTCCAAAATTTAAGGGAAAATCGGCTTTAATTATTTGCGATTTACTCAACATAATCTAAATAATGTGTTGGGACACGGCTGAACAGCTATCTCAATAAATAATCTTTCAATTCTTGGTCAATATCCCACTTTTCGATATGTTCTTTTAGTTTGTCTAGATGACGCTTTGTTTTGTCCAGTTCACCTTTTTGTTCAAAGTGTCGAGCTTGCTTGATTTGGTTGGCTGCTTGTTTATATTGGCTGTTTTCAAGTAAATTGTTGTTATTCATGGCTTCAATTTTTGCCTCTATTTTATCTAGTTCAGTACCTTTATTGTTGCTGGTAACTTCGATTTTTAATAACTTTGTACGATTTTCAATAGGGGCATAGTAAATGTTCCCGTCTTTTCCTAGTGTAAATGTAATTGTGTTTGTAATATGTTTAAATGCTAATGTAATTGGATCAATAACGAATAATTTGTTACCAGCATTGGCATATAAGTATCCATCTTCTGACCATTCTAGATGTACGTTATTCCAGGCACCAATTGCAGGGTTAGGATCCAAATTGACACTTTTTACGACTTCAAGTGTTTCAGGATCCAAGGCAAAAATAAAACCTGAGGAAGCTCCCCAAATATAGTCATCATAATATCCCACTTTTAATTGTCCGATGTGTGTTGGCTTATCAAGACCGTCAATATTGAGTGAAACCTCTTTTGTCTTTTGTTCAGTCTCTACATCAAAGACAAATAATTTTGCTTCTTCTGCAGTCGGAGTACTTCCTAACCCACCAGTAATGGAAGTAGATCCATAGACTTTTCCGTCTTTAAATACAATATCGTTTACACTCTGGTCTTGAACAATATTCCTAAAGACTTTATGAGTTTCCCCGTCAAAGACAGTGAGAGCCCCGCCTAATTTACCATATGTCGGGATACTGCCAACAAATAGTTTACCATTCCCAGATGTCATCGAATGGAGTCTTTCCTGTTCTTCACCAATTACAAATAGTTTGGTAGGTGCTTGATATGGATTTACCTCTGGATCAATAACTTGCACACTGCCTTCAGGATATAGGCCAAAATACATTTTTCCATCCATTTCGTACATAACATCAGCTTGACCTAAAGAAATATTCTTAATCTCATTTGTTAGCGGGTTATATACGGCACCTACAGCTCCCGTCATACCACTCATATAGATTTTATCCTCTGAATAGGTGAAAAATTTATTTGTCACATTAGCTGTTGGCGGAACCATTTTCGGATAATTTACAACCTTTTCTGTCTCAATATTAAAAAATACGACATCACCAGAAAACGTAATCGTGGCAAGACTTTTTCCTGGAAGACTTGGGTTACTCTTTATTTCTACCCAGTCTGCACCGCGAAGGCCGCTCCCATATTCCATTTTGGTTTCATGAACTTGTAGTGTCTCAAGGTTTACATATTTTAGCTTTCTGTCAGCTACAAAATAAACATTGCTATCAAGCGAATCAGCAACGTGTAGGCCTGTAACATTTGTTAAGACGACATCCAACCATTTTTCTTGTTCGATATCATAAATATACATCTTCTTTGAAACAGAGTATCTAGCAAAAATATATCGGTTATCCACGATATTTAAGTCATAAACAAAACCGGATTCATTTAATTCTTCGGCAATGTCTACTTTTTCACCTGTTTCGACGTTGAGTTTCATAAGCTTGTCATGGCCTGTACCTGCATAAATAAAGCCATAATGATAATCCATGGAACGAACATATTCCTGACTTCCTTCGCCAATCATTTTTCCGTAATCATGTAGTTGTCCGGAAGCTTTCTCATATTTAAATACCTTGCCATTTGGGTATGTGCCAATATAAGCATTGCTATCTTCATCAACTGTTAAAGCCCACAACGAGGATTCTGGAATTTTAGCCAGGGCAGTAATTTCTTTCGTTTCTGGTGAATATCCCCAAAGATATGGACCACCTGCTACATATACGGTTCCATCAGGTGCAACCTCATGATGCCAGGAGTCATTTGCCCCGTCCATTAAGAGCGTACGCAGCGTTTCCTTAGTCTCGAGATCAATTACACTAAACTCTGCTGGAACACCTTTTGATGTTGTGTACATGACATAATGTCCATCTTCAATCCCAACAGCACCATCATAAATCGTTGTACCACCACTTAAGGGAAAACCAATTTCCTTTGGTTGTGAATATACAGGAAATAGAGGATCATTACCTGCGGCCTGATTTAAAGGAGCAAATACCAATACGAATAACGTAAAAGCTAGTATAAATTTTAGGGAAAAGCGTTTTGTTCCACGCATTCCTTATCCACCTCCAATGTATTTTACAAACATCAACTTCCATTCTTGCAATAAGCTATGCTGAATTAACAGTTAAACAGAAATATAAATGTATGCGCTTTCAATAAATTTCGCTCACCTCCAGTAAAAACAAAATAGTCCTCTTCATAGAAAATTCACAATTCACTACCACGTATATTTTAATCATTAAAACAGCGATTGTAAGGACGAGAAAGTGACTTTAAAGACGATAAAATGTCTAAATATAACATTTAGGTCTTTCGGTTTATAGGGGATTGGGACAAATTTCCTAATAAGTAGCAAAATAAAATATGGAGAGGTGGTGGCAAAAATATGCTTTTTACCAACGGATGAAAAACACTTATGATGCAATGAAAACAGTTATATGTTGGGAAAATTATTTAACTTTTGTAAAAAGCTACTTGAAATTATATTTTCCATGGTACATTTGCTATAATATTCAGAAAGACAAATACCATGGGCTAAATGAAGCTTCATGGAACTTGGAGGTAGGTCGTATGAGATTCGGAGTTGTACTTTTTCCATCTAAAAAGCTTCAGGATTGGGTAAATCAATACCGCAAGCGGTATGACCCTCATTATGCCTTGATTGCCCCACATCTTACACTGGTCCATGCGTTCGAGGCATCGGAAGAAGAGGCAAATTCACTGGCTGCAAAGCTTCGCGATGCTGCAAGGCAGCACAACCCGTTCACAATCAGGACATCCAAGATTAGCTCCTTCCATCCTGTTAACAATGTTATTTACGTAAAAATAGAGCCTGATGAAAAAATCGAAGCTCTTCATAAGGGACTTAACGAAATTACTGGCGCGCCAGGGATGCAATTTGCATTTGTCCCGCACATCACGATTGGCCAGAAGCTATCAGATGCTGAACATTCAGACGTATATGGTTCAGTAAAAATGCAAGGTATTACTCATGAAGAAGAAATTGACCGTTTCCATCTCCTCTATCAGCTTGAGAACGGACAGTGGACGGTTTATGAAACATTCCGGTTAGGAAAGGAAGCAGAATAAAGCATGGATGTCGTTTTAGTCAGCAATGAAAGGGAAAGGCAAGATGCCTTTTCCGTCAGAAGAACGGTTTTTATTGAGGAACAACATGTTCCGGAAGAGGAAGAAATCGATCAGTACGAGGACATATGCGCCCATTTTGTCCTTTATGATGGGACAAAGCCTGTTGGAGCGGGGCGATTTCGGGTGATTGACGGCTATGGGAAAGTACAGCGAATTTGCGTGTTGCAGGAGGCCCGCGGCACAGGAGCCGGGTCTGCGATTATGAATAAAATCGAGGAATATGCTAAAAGCCAGGGTGTATCGAAGCTAAAACTGGATGCCCAAGTTCACGCTATCCCGTTCTATTCCAGGCTCGCCTATGAAGTCGTATCTGAAGAATTCCTGGATGCGGGTATCACTCATAAAACGATGATGAAAACAATCTAGCAAAAAGCTCTAGCCTGTCCAACAAGGCTGGAGTTTTTTTGATTCACGTTTACCTGAAATGCCGACTCTTACTGATATTAGATTCCACGCACCTAATATTAATTCTAGTTCCGTCTAGTAAACCTTTTTTCTAGACAAATCTCACTGGGACGGCCTTAGTTCGCCGAGAAAATCTCTTTTACTAGACGAATTTCACTGCGATATTGATATAGAACTGGGAAATTCGAAACTTTCGGGAGGCCCTGTTCTCTGGTATGATAGTGATTGTGTACTTTTTACTAGATATGGGGATATGTTATGAAATCAGCGCTCTTCCAAAATAGCACAGTCCATTTGGATACACTTGGACGTGACCGTTATCAGCATTATTATCTTTCAGGCAGGAATGGCCAGTTGTCTTGCCCTTCCTGCCTTGAGCCGGTTCGACTCTATCTCGGAATAGAAAAGGAACCGCATTTTTATCATATATATCATCCTGCAAAAGAATGCCCGGAGGCTCCTGCCGTTCAGGAAGCCAGCCATACTGGTGAGACAGAGTCACATGGCTTCAGGCTACCGAAAGGCCGGGCAATCGGAACAGTAACTGCCACATTGGGCTTCCAGGCCGCGCAAGCCCTGGCAATCAGCACCAGATCAAAGGTGGAAACCATCCCAACACTCGAGAATCCTCACGACTACATAAAGCTTCTAGAAGCGGAAGGATTCACTCTGGATGGTAACCAGGCAGCCGCGGTTACGCAAACCGAAGGGCCAATTCTCGTCCTTGCAGGAGCCGGGAGCGGAAAGACACGTGTACTGACGGCCAGAACTGCTTATATGATGGACGTTGGCGGGATCGATCCTTCTGAAATCATGCTGGTTACCTTTACGACAAAAGCCGCACAGGAAATGAAATCGCGCCTGCTTCGGTATCCAAACATGAGGAGCGAAAGACTCTCAAAGCTAGTTTCAGGGACATTCCACAGTATCTTTTACCGGATCCTAATGCATGCCGATGGCGGGAAATGGCGGCAGGACAAGCTGTTGAAAAAGGAATGGCAGCGCGAAAAAATCGTTAAGGACTCCGGCCGGGAACTCGGCTTTTCCGAAAAGGATTATGCTTATGACCTGGCACTTCAGCAAATCGGCTTTTGGAAAAATTCGCTGCTGTTGCCTAAGGATGTCAAGGCTGAGTCCGACTGGGAAGAAACAGCATTGCTCCTTTATGAACGCTATGAGCAATTCAAGCAGATTCAAGGCTTGTTCGATTTTGATGATATGCTGACCGGCTGCCATGAGCTATTCCAGTCTAGACCGGAAATCCTTCAAATGTACCAGGAACGATTTCATTATTTCCTGATTGATGAGTTTCAGGATATTAACAAAGTCCAGTATGAGTTAATTAAGATGTTATCTGCCCGATCAAAAAATGTTTGTGCAGTTGGCGATGATGACCAGACGATCTATTCGTTCCGAGGGAGCTCCCCGGAATTCCTGCTTAATTTTGAAAGTGACTTTCCTGGAACAAGACTGATTCTGCTCAATCAAAATTACCGGTCCTCGCATGAAATCGTTGCTGCTGCAAACAGGATTATTTCCTATAATAAAAAACGGCGAAGGAAAGAAATGGCCGCAAATATGTCTATCGGACTTCCGCCAGTCGTCTTCTTCCCTCATGATGAGGAAGAAGAGGCCACGATGATTGTGACGGATATTCAAGAGAAAATTGCTTCTGGTGCCGACCCAAGTGAATTTGCCATCCTTTACAGGACACATGCCGGATCGCGGGCGGTTTTTGAAAGGCTTGCTTCCTCAAATCTGCCGTTCAGAATCGAGCAGGATGCGGAGTCTTTTTACGAAAGGCGCACAGTTAAAACCGTTCTTGGGTTTCTCAAGCTTGCCGTGGATGAAGATGATATCGGGGCCGTCGCGGCCATCCTTCCTGCCCTGTTTTTAAAGCAGGAGGTTCTAAATGATATAAAGGCAGCCAGCATCCTTGATGATTGCAGTGCGCTTGAGGCGCTAGGCAAGGTAAAAACGGCACATGCCTTTCAGATGAAAAAACTCAAAACTGCAGTAACTGCAATTAAAGGAATGAAGGGTATCTCTCCATTCACTGCGATCGAGCGGATTGAAAAAGACCTTGGGTTCCTTGACTATCTTAAGAAACGCGGCAGTGAAGGCAACAAACTCGAAAAAGGTTCGGATGATGTCAAAGACCTTAAAGTTGCCGCTAAGAGCTTTGGGAACATTCATGCCCTGCTTGAACATGCAGACCACATGACAGCGATGAACAAGGAAATTAAGAGCCTCAGCAAGCATTTCGCAAGTTCGATTACCTTGAGCACGATTCACCGCGCCAAAGGCCTTGAATACAAAAACGTCTATATTATTGGTGCTGTCGATGGAAGCCTGCCTCATGACTATGCTTTGGAAAGCCTTCGAAATGGGGATTCCGCTCCACTCGAAGAGGAAAGGCGCCTCTTTTATGTCGCGATTACCCGAGCGATGGAACGGCTATATATCTCAGTTCCGTCCATGCGCCGTAACCGGAGTGCTCATCCGACTCGGTTCTTGACTCCAGTGAGAAATGATTTGAAGAATTAAAAAGAGAAGGGGACGCCTGCATCGCAGTGTGTCCCTTTTATCGTTTATTTTGAAGTCTTCCAGCTAACGATGTATTCTGTTTGCCCGTTCGGAACATCAAAACCAGGTTGTTCTTTCACCCATTTGCCGTTAATTTTTAATTCCTTGCAGGCTAGCTCAAACTGGCACATCGCAATGCCTATATCGAGAAGCTGCATATCATAACCAAGTGATGTGCTATAGTTGGGTGTATGCTCAATATAGAAATGGCATGTCTTCCGGTCCTCCGAAACAGCGATTCTCCATGGCTGCTTGTTGGAGGCAGACGGGCCCAGCCTGACCATTTCAATTGGTGTTTCTAGAAGGCCTGCCGTTTCCCTTACTAAAGGGGTTTTCAAATCGCCATCATAAAATAACTTATCCCATGGCTTTTTGTTATCTGCTTTGACTACGGCACGGACGGCTTTATCAAACAGACGCTGTTTTTCCTTTGGATAGCCGATTGGCGTCACACAAGGGATGAACTCTTCCGATGATATTGACAGCTCCTTTTCAAAGGAATTCCGGCTGAACGTCCCGCCCATCCAGCAGGTCCCCATTCCCAGTCCGCCTACATGGATGACTAGCTTATGAAAACAATAGCCAAAGTCGATTAAATCGTCTTTTTCATTTTTACAAATTCCAACAAGATAAGCGCTTGGGTTTTTTATAAATCCGTATGTACCAACCTTAAAACCTTTATCCGTTACGTTGTTGGATACGCCTACGAATTCAGCCCTGCCTGTTTTCCAAAAAGGGCCTGTAAAGTTCCGCTCGCTGCCGATATACTCAAGTATGCTTTGAATATGCTGTTCTTCCATGGAATCTGTACTGAATGTCCGTATTGACTGTCTTTTTTGCATGATTTCTATTACACTATCTTGCATCGAACCACTCCTTGAGAGTTATTCTCCAAACCATATGGTCCTGCCCTTCTCCCCAATAATCCTTAATCCAATAATCAGGCAGCCCAAACTTCCTTTTCCAAATTTGCTGGGCACTTTCATACCCGCTGTCCAGGCAGAACTCCGTTAGCCCTATGTTTTTCAGGTGTTTCATCATTGCTTCCAACAGTCTGTTTCCAATACCTTTATCCTGGTAATCAGGATGGACAAAAACCGTTCCAACTTCCACTAGTTAATTTAGTGTACCATTGGTGAGTTCATTGATTAAATTGCTCGAAGGCCCATATTCAATAGTACCGATTATAGTACTTTTCTCCACGGCAATCAGGAAATGCCGATCGGATCCGTCACTGGTTAAATCCGCTTCAAGGTACGCTTTCTTGGTTTCTATTTCCTTTTCCATATCATAAACAAGCTCACTTATCCCGTTTTTCTCAAACGTGTCTGTGATGACAGTCCGGAAAAAATGGTTTGTTGCCTCTCTATCATCCAGTTTAGGCCTTCTGATTTCCATTCGCTTCCCCCTAATATTATCTTCATTTTTAAAAGGCTGTTAATTAAATTATGCAGCTCGAAGCATTTTTTTCAAAATTTAACCTCTCTTCCATTCGAGGTTCCGTCTAGAAAAATGATTTACTTAACGTTAGTGTGCTTGGGAGGATGAGTTCCGTCTAGAAAAATTGGATTTACTCGACGAAACCGCATTGGGGATTGCGAGTTACGTCGAGAAAAAGGGGTTTACTCGACGTAACCGTGTTCGGGATTGCGAGTTCCGTCTAGAAAAATGGATTTACTCGACGAAACCGTGCTTGGGATGACAAGTTTCGTCTAGAAAAACATTATTCCTCAATCCGTCGGTCACGGATAAGGCTTCTCTGTTATCAAGAATACGCAAAAAGTCCGGCCCAGGGGGAGTTGAGGCCGGACTTTTCCTATTTTTTATTCAGCATGTTCGAGAGGGTATTGAAATCAAGCTGCTTTCCATCCTTGACGATCGACTGAACGATTTTGTCCTCGGTTTCTTTGTTAACCGGTTTGTTGGCAATTTTGGAAACGCGCTGGATGACGCCGCGGACTGTTCTTTCGTCCTTAAAATTCGCATTTTGCAGGGACGCGGCAAGATCAAAAATATCCTTCATGTTCACGCCGGTCTTTTTTTCAAGGTTTTTAAAAAATCCGTTATCCATTCAATTGTCACGCTCCTTCATAGGCTACTCTTATAGTATGAAGGGGCAAGGAATTGGTGAAGAAACTTTAAAGCAAAACGGAAAAAGGCCAGGCCGGGGCATTTCCCGACCAGGCCTTTATCTTCTATCTTAATAGAAGGAAGCTCCAACGATAATCAATAGAATGAACAATACAACGATTAAAACAAAAGTTGATCCGTAGCCGCCGCCACCGCCGTAGCCGCCTCCGTATCCGTAACCACCGAAGCACATACCGTTTCACCTCACTTTTCTTCTTTCACCATTAATGTATGTGATGGGAAGAAAAAGTGTATAGGCCCTCTCCCAGCCAGGAAAAACTTTTGCTTATCCCTTTGGCTTGAAAATCAATGCCCCGATGAAACCGAAAATGATTGCAGCGGAAATTCCAGAGCTAGTTACCTCGAACATTCCCGTCAGCACTCCAACAAGCCCATGCTGCTCAGCTTCCTGAAGGGCTCCGTGTACAAGCGAGTTTCCAAAGCTGGTAATCGGGACCGATGCTCCAGCACCTGCGAAATCCATGAACGGCTCGTAAAGGCCAAAACCATCAAGAATTGCGCCAATGACGACCATTGCGCTTAGCATATGCCCTGGTGTTACTTTTCCAATATCGATTATTAGCTGGCCGATTACACAAATCGCCCCACCTACAACAAATGCCCAAAAGAACATGGCAAGCATCCTATTCCCTCCCATCCATTTCAATGGAAACCGCATGTGCGATACATGGAATCGTTTCTTTCTGCTGAAAGGTAAGCGGAGACAGAAGCGCCCCTGTTGCTACTACGAGGATACGGCTGTAAGTGCCTTTTTTCATTTCATTTAACAGATGTCCGTAAGTAACCACTGCAGAACAGCCCGCACCACTTCCCCCGGCCTGGACTGGCTGGTCATCTTTATAAATCATTAAACCGCAATCCCTGAATTTTTGATCATCAATCTTATAGCCCTTTTGTGAAAGAAGGTCCATGGCTGCGCTCCTGCCTATTTTCGCAAGGTCACCTGTGACGATTAAGTCATAATAGGATGGATCCCTGCCAGTATCCTCAAAATGAGCGGTAATTGTATCCGCTGCTGCAGGTGCCATCGCCCCACCCATGTTGAATGGGTCGGAGAGCCCCATGTCGACGACCTTTCCTATTGTTGCGGATGTAACATATGGAAACTTTCTCTTGCCCTCATTTTTTTGCAAAAGTGCAACCCCTGAACCAGTGATTGTCCACTGGGCGGTTGGAGGCTTCTGGCCCCCATACTCGGTCGGATACCTGAATTGCTTTTCTACAGCAGAATTGTGGCTTGTTGCACCAGTCAATATGTAGTCAGCTCCGCCGTAATTAATAATAAAGGCCGACAATGCTAAGCCTTCCATTGAAGTCGAGCAGGCACCGAACAGACCAAAGTAGGGAATCTGTGCAGTCCTTGCCGCAAAACTTGTTGGAGTTATTTGGTTGATAAGATCGCCAGCCAATAAAAATTGGACCTCACTGCCATTTACATCGCCCTTTTTGAGGGCAACATCAATGGCCTTGTCCATAAGTACTCGATGGGCTTTTT
Organism: Bacillus sp. FJAT-18017; assembly: GCF_001278805.1. Taxonomy (GTDB): domain Bacteria; phylum Bacillota; class Bacilli; order Bacillales; family Cytobacillaceae; genus Bacillus_D. The sequence goes on from NZ_CP012602.1 coordinate 4,311,298, forward strand.
CATAGGAATCTTCCCCCATCCACAAATCATCATTAAGAATATCAAAGTCTTCCGCCAGATTTCCCGCAGCCTCAAACGGCCCGCCTGTCACACCGGTAGAGCGTATTTCCGGGCGGTTTTCGAATAGCCATGTCCGTTTGCCCTTCAGCATCAGATAACCCCCCACATGGTTAGCAAGGTTTTAATCAAAGCGACGACAAATGCCGAAAAAACGCCAAACAAAATGACCGACCCGGCCAGTTTGAACATGTTTCCTCCCACCCCAAGAACCCAGCCTTCCGTTCTGTGCTCAATTGCAGCGGAAATGACCGCATTTCCAAATCCAGTTACAGGAACTGCACTACCCGCACCCGCGTATTGGCCGAGATGATCATAGACCCCAAAGCCTGTCAGGAGCATCGATAAGAAAACCATTGTTGCAACTGTTGGATTGCTCGCGGTTTGTTCCGTAAAATCAAAAAAATAAATATAAAAATAAGTTAAGGCCTGCCCGATCATACAAATGACCCCTCCTACCCAAAATGCCTTGATGCAATTTTTGAGCACAGGCCTTTTCAATTCATGCTTTTTTTGAAGCTGCTTATATTTTTCCTTTTCGGCACTTTTCTTGTCTGCCATCCCAATTCCTCCTCACGTTTTCTCTTTTTGCAGCTCAATAATCTCCTGCAGGCGCTTTTCCGCAGCCTTGTCATTATATTTGCCGGATTTTATCTTTTCTTGCAGTCTTGTTGCTTCAAGGAATATTTTGTAATCACTTGAAACTGTAAATTTTTCATTTGGGTATTTTTTTTCGAGCTTATCAGCCAATTTTTTTTCGATGGCCTTCATCCTGAAACGCTGCAAATGCTTAACCTTGTAGGCAACGAGAAAGTCCTTCTTTCCTTTGATGACGGCAACATCATATAATTCCGGTAACGCTTCGACATCCTTTTCCACACTTTTTTCAGAAACTTTTGGGCCTTTATCCGTTGTATGTACTGGATCCGGATTTGTCCTATTCATTAAAGCAAGCTCGCTGCTTCCTTCATTTGCTCCACAAGCGCCGAGAAGCAATGTGACTCCCATAATAAGAAACACTGATTTTTTCATGATCCTTACCCTTCCTGCTTATTCCCATTTGTTCTTTTATTGTTTGCATACAAGGAGTATTTATGCTCCTCAGATTGAAAAGGAAAATATGCCTGCTATGCAGTATCGCTTTGTTTTCAGGCTAACCTCTTCTTTTTCCAAAAAAAAGAAAGCGTACCGGAAGGCAGCTTTCTCTGTTATGAACCATGTGCACGTTTGCGGCGTTTCCGTCTTCCGCCGCCGCAGCCGCATCCCCTTCTTTTCTTAGGTTCAGTTGGTCCTGTTTGTTGTTGCTCAGCCTGTTGCTGCTCTTTTCCTTTGTATTGTTTCCTCGCATCCATGTTAATTTCCCCTCTCGACTTAAAGATTCTACTCTTTTACTATATGTAGGAGGAGAAATGTTGTTTAATTCAGTCGCCTAGCAGCCTTCCTATTATTGTCTCGATTATACTGGCTATTGCCGCTACCGCGAAAATTAGGATAATGGCCACTCCAATTGATGGTAAATAGGTATATACTGCCAGAAGCCCTGTACTTACCCACACTCCTGTGCACCAATAGCAGCTAAGCAGTTCGCCGATCAAGCTGCGGATCGGACCTTTTTTCGGAATGGTATACACCTCATCCCCTTCTATAATCTCTTCAAGGAAAGGGGCCCTGATAATTTCAGCTATTTTGTCAAATACAATTACTCTTGTCAGCCGGAAGGACGCCAGCCCTATGATGAACAGAACCTCAATCGTAAAATCCCCCATATTCATACTCCTTTTCTTTGCCTAATAGGCTTGTATCCCTGATTAAAATAACTAAAATTGGGCTTTTGACCCAACCCATAAAGCTCCTCCATACATACTCTGATAATGCAAATAATTATCTACCTAAAGGAGGAAAATCCATGAGTTGTGGTTCAGAGTTCTTCACAAGCAACTGTGTGTGTGATACCCTGCTCGCAATCGTGAAAGCCCAGGATAAAGTAAATCCAATTAGAGAAGATGACGATTGTGAATTTGGATGCGAAAGGGCTATTCACGAGCTGGTTGAAGGAGTACAGAACAATATGAATGACACTATTCCAGTCATTCTGGTTTGCAAAAGCACATGCGAACCGTTCAAGGCTGTTGGGGTGAAAAGAAGCGGAAGCAATAGTCACCCATTTGAAGTCGTAACCGGGTGTGTGTTCAGGGTAGTAGATGTGGATCCAGACACTTGCTGTGCAACGCTTGAAATCCTGAAAAAGGTTAAATCCTCAGGAGGATCAGGTTCCAAGCACGAACATGATGATGACACATTTGACTGTGTGAAAGACCTCGAGAAGGCACATAAGCTTAAGCGTACTGGAGTATGCATCACAATTGACCTTAACTGCTTCTGCGGCGTATCCTGCGTCTTCCCGCAAAACTTATTCGATTAAAAATTTTGCAGACTGTTTCGTTAAATGAAACAGTCTTTTTTTTGCATTCTTTTATAATTATGCTAATCGAAGGCTATTTTTGACTGCCAAGATACATTTAAAAGGAGCTGCATGAATGCAACTCCCTTCTCTTTTAATCAAGGACCTCTATTTCCGAAATATCTCCAAGGTTAATTTTCCCACTCCGGCCATTTATTTTAATAAATACTTCGCTGCCTCGTTTGCTGTAAATCTGGAAGGTCAGCGGCTCACCTGCTACTATCGCTTTTACAATTGGCTTTTCAAGGAAATGAGGGTACCTGGCCAGGCTGTTTACTGTTTGCCATATCTCCTTATCCAATTTAGTCTGAACAGGAGTCTTTTCCGGCTGTTCTGAGTGGTTTTCTTTAGAAATCGACGGCTTGACACTGGTCTCTTCTAATTGTTTTAGAAACATTTCTATCAAATTTTGTTTTTTCTTCCCTGGTTCAATTTGTGAGATAAGGTGCTCCTCATGATTGATAGCATCGTGTTCGTTGGCGGGAGCGTCCTTCTGTAAAATCGGTTCCTGTTTTATTTTGATAATTTGTTGCTCCTCCCGAGTGGCAGTTGGTGCAACCTCCCCGTAAAGTGTATCTTTTAGGATGGATCCGCGCAGATCCTTATCCTCTGTATAAACTGAAGTTGGATTAGTCGGGTCTTCCTCCTTTTCAGTAAACCTTCTCCTCCACAAAAACCGTTCCTGCATGCGCAAGGAACCGTTCGTGAACTCAGGCTGTACGATATATAGCAATGGTTTGGCATTCTTCTGTTTATCCATCCTCATCCCTCGTTTCGTTTTTGGGCAAATCTCTACTAACCATGTGTATGCAGGGACATACTTAAGCGTTAAAAGTCGGGGAGTATCGGCCCATTTTTCACAAAAAAAAAGCCTGCCCTTGGAAAGAGGCAGGTTCTAATGTTTTAGAGAATGTGGTAACCGGAGTCACAATGGATGTTTTCACCGGTTATGCCGCGGGACATATTGCTGAAAAGGAATACAGCGGTGTCGCCGACTTCTTCAGTTGTTGTGGCACGGTGGAGCGGTGCCTTTTCCTCGATTTCCTTGAGGATGAGGTTAAAGTCACTGATGCCCTTTGCAGATAGTGTACGGATTGGGCCGGCAGAGATTGAGTTGATTCGGATGTTTTGTGTACCCAAGTCACGAGCCAGGTACTTGACGCTTGCTTCAAGCGATGCTTTGGCTACACCCATTACGTTGTAGTTAGTGATTGCGCGTTCGCCGCCAAGATAGGTCATTGTCACGATACTGCCGCCATCAACGATCATGTCGCGTGCTTCCTTTACAACCGCAGTCAAGGAGTAGGCGGAGATGTTTTGTGCAAGCAAGAAACCATCCCGTGTTGTGTTCAGGTATTCGCCAGTCAATTCTTCTTTGTTGGCAAAAGCGATACAGTGAGCGATGCCATGGATGGTGCCGACTTCCGCGCGGATTGTATCGAAGCAGCGCTTGATTTCTTCGTCAGAGGTAATATCGCATGGTAGGACCATTGTCCCTTCTGCCTCAAGTGAATTAGCAAGTTCGCGGACGGAATCGCCAAGGCGTTCTCCAGCGTAGGTAAAGATAAGGCGCGCTCCTGCGTTATGAAGAGAGCGGGCAATGCCCCAGGCGATGCTGCGTTTATTTGCAACTCCCATGACTACATATGTGTTCCCTTTAAGTGATATCGACATTGTGAAAAAATCCCCCTATTAATACAAGTTATTAGTAGTTGGTACTAATTGTACACTAGTTCTTCTAAAAAGAAAAGTATTGGAGATGACAAATGTCATATTCAATATGAGCGTAGTAGTTTCATGAGGTGCTAAATGGTTTTACATGACTCAATTGAAGCCCAATGGTTTTGAAACTATCACAATGTGACGACTCTGAAGTTTCAGCAGGGTAATGATCACATAGCTTGTTTCCCTATGTGACCTAGTCAAGCGGCGGGCTATCCTTTAGGTAACATATACGCTATACCGCCTCCTTTATTTGCACGCATACTTCTCCTCCCATGAATGACTTATCATTAAAATGCGGTAAACTATAGGAAGATTTGTTTTTTCGGAGGACTACAAATGAAAATTGATATCATAGGGGATATACATGGGTGTTACCAGGAGTTTGTTGAGCTGACTGAAAAGCTGGGTTATAAGTGGGATGAAGGTGTGCCCGTGCATCCGGATGGGAGGAGGCTGGGATTTGTTGGTGACCTTACAGACAGGGGGCCAGAGTCGCTGAAAACAGCCGATCTGGTTTGGCGTCTCGTTGTTGAGCGGAACGAGGCATATTATGTGCCCGGAAATCATTGCAACAAGCTATACCGCTATTACTTAGGCAACAAGGTGCAAGTGTCACATGGCCTCGAGACTACGGTGGCCGAATTTGAGGCGATTGATAAAGCCGCGCAAGATCAGGCAAGGAACCGGTTTGTTGAACTTTATGATCGAAGCCAGCTTCACCTTGTCCTCGATGGCGGCAAGCTTGTAATTGCCCACGCAGGGATCAGGGCGGATTATATAGGTAAGACTGGCTCTAAAGTAAAGACATTTGTTCTCTATGGGGATATTACCGGTGAAAAACATCAGGATGGCTCACCGGTTCGTCGAGACTGGGCTGCAAAATACAATGGAAAAGCGATCATTGTCTATGGGCATACACCAGTAAGCGAGCCGAGAATCCTAAACAATACGTATAATATTGATACCGGGGCAGTATTCGGTGGAAAGCTGACCGCGCTCAGGTATCCGGAAATGGAGCTTGTTTCAGTCCCGTCTTCCATGCCGTATTTGGCTGAGAAGTTTCGAAAAATTGAATGATAATGTACTTTTTTAAAAAAGCTTCAGACAATTTTTCCCTCAGTCGTTTTGGCCAACCTATCTTCTTATTCCAGAGGCTAATTTTGTTATTGAAAAGCATTCTCTGTTACCTTTGCACGCTCGGGCAGCTCCGTTCGGGCACTGAGACGGCTTCTCTGTTACCATAACTTTTTCAAAGTTAAAAATCCGGCTGGAACCCCAGCCGGATTTTCCTATTTAAGTAACATAGCCATATCTTGAGGCATGCTTGCCTGAAAGCTCATTTGTTTATGGTGGAATGGATGCGAAAAGCTGATTTGCCGGCAATGAAGCGCCTGCCTCCCAATTTTCTCAACAGTTCCCCCGTACAGGCTGTCGCCTAGCAGCGGATGGCCAAGATGAGACATATGGACGCGGATTTGATGAGTCCGCCCTGTTTCAAGCTTTAGCTCAAGATGGGAGAAATCGTGATCGACTTCCTTTAGCACCTTATATTGAGTAGCCGCATATTGCCCGTCGTCACGGACTTCCCGTTCTATGATGCTGCTCGACTTTCGGCCAATCGGAGCAATAATCGTGCCTTCTTTTTCTAAAAGAACCCCTTTCACGAGCGCTTCATAAGTTCTCTTTACCCCGCCTGTTTTTTGAAGCTTACTGAAGAGATGATGGGCATGGCGATGCTTGGCAACCAGGACTATCCCCGAGGTGTCCCGGTCAAGCCTTGTGACAATATGGGTGGTCGCAGCGAGTCCAATAGAACGATAATAGCCAATTAACGCATTGGCCAGGCTGCCCGACGGATGCTCTCTAGAAGGAATCGTGTTCATACCGGGCGGCTTGTTGACGACCAGTAAATATTCATCCTCAAATAAGATCTCAATCGGGATATCTTCTCCCTCCATCCCCTCAGCTGGTTCTTCGAGTGGGAAATACACGTCAAGCGTATCACCCTCGATGAGCCGGTAAAGGACATTTACTTCTCTTTCACCAACCAGGATGGAGCCTCCCCTGAATTTGATGTCAGTCAGCGAAGCCGAACTGATCTCATTTTCTCTCAAAAATTCCTTGATCAACTTGCCAGTATCTTTGGCTGTGATGGTCCAGGTTAATTTAAAGCGGCCAGTAGCCATATGTTTACCCTCTGTTTCGTTGTTAGCATTTAATCCGAATCTGAAATGAACGAGTCATGGACGCGTTTCCAGAATGGGAATGGCCGGAAGCGCGCAAAGCGGATTTTCTCCTCCGGCACCCGGAATTGAATCGACTTGACTTCCTTGTGAAGCATCGTCAAGTGGTCAATTGTCACTTCAAAGTCGGTGCGGTTGACCGGCTTCAGCATGCACGTATGATGCGCAGGCAGTATAAGCGGCGAGCCAACCGTTCTGAACACACGGTTGTTAATTGACGCCATTTCGGTAAGCTGCAGTGCTTCAATGGACGGATGAATGATTGCTCCGCCAAGCGCCTTGTTATAGGCGGTACTTCCTGAAGGTGTCGATACGCATAGCCCGTCGCCCCTGAACCGTTCGAAATGCTGGCCGCGAATATCAACATCCATGACAAGCGTTCCTTCAAGTCCCTTTACAGTTGATTCATTGAGTGCAAGGTATCTTGATTCCTTGCCGCCATGCTGGTAGCGGATAATCACTTCAAGAAGCGGATATTCCACAACCTGGTACGGTGTCTTCGCAATTGCTATGACGAGTTTTTCGATTTCCTCCGGCACCCAGTCTGCATAAAAGCCGAGGTGGCCCGTATGAACGCCAACAAACGATGTTTTGGACAACCGGCTGCTGTAGCGGTGAAAAGCGTAAAGCAGCGTACCGTCGCCGCCAATCGAAATGACGATATCCGGCTGGTCCTCGTCATAAACAAGGTCAAAATCGAGCAGGTACGTCCTCATCTTATGCATTAATGTATTCGATTTCTGGTCTCCCTTTGTCGTAATCGCAAATTTCATAATCAGATACTCCTCAACTTTGACATTCCACTTACCCTTTCCAAGCCGGGGATCAGGATTGCCCTTTTTTATCCTGTTGGCTTTCTTTTTTTCTTGTAAAAAAAGCCTGGGCCTCCTGAATTTCCCCGCGGATGAGCGACATCTCCTCATCAAGGCGGAAAGCCGCTTCTGCCGCTCGCTGCAGCCTGTTTTTAATATCTTCAGGGAATTGGCCCTCATATTTATAGTTCAATGAATGCTCGATGGTTGCCCAGAAATTCATTGCCAGTGTCCTGATTTGAATTTCAGCAAGAATATTCTTTTCCCCATGGATGGTTTGGACCGGATAGCGGATAACAACATGATAGGAGCGGTAGCCGCTCGTTTTTTCATGAGAAATATAATCGCGTTCCTCAACAATCTCAAAATCGTTCCGGTTGCGGAGAAGCTGGACGACTGTCCGAATATCATCAACAAACTGGCACATGAGCCTGAGCCCAGCAATATCCTGCATTTCCTCTTCTAATCTTTCAAGCGGAATGCCTTTCTGATTCGCTTTGTCGAGAATGCTCGCAATCGGCTTAACCCTGCCAGTCACAAATTCGATTGGGGAATGGCTGGTGTCCAGCTGAAACTGGCTTCTCATCCCTTTTAACTTAATCTTCAACTCCTCAACAGCCTGTTTATATGGTGCGAGGAACGTTTCCCAATTCTTCATTCCTTCTGTCCCCCCAAGCGTGAAAGCGGGGCAGCCCCGTGTGCTGCTGCGCTGGCGTTGCCGCATGTTTTAGAATATGCTTTCTACCCGTGACACCATTTCATCGCCGTAATTCCCATTTCCCTTAATGTTTTCAATAAGGTATTCAAGCTCCGAATAGAAATTTTCCATTTCCACCCGGCTTCCTTCAAATTGCAAATATACTTTAAGCTGCTGTCCAAACCCCTGTTTTAATTCTCCCCACAGCTGTTCTGGCAGGCTTATGTATATATATTCCTCATCCTTTTCCATTAAATAAATAAACGATAAATTGTCTGAATCGACAAGCATCTGGCCTCTTGGCAGGAGGCCCTCAATTCCTTCAGCAGTCTCGAGGACAAGTTCCTCTTGATTAAGCTTTGCATTCGTTACAGTAAGTTTTGTTTTCACGAAATCAACCTCCATCTATCAATTCACTATTTTAGCATACTCACAGCCAATCTCCCAAAAATTGCATCAACCAAAAAAACAAAGGATAATGAATGGTAAGCAATTAGAAAAGCAGGTGTACGCATGGAACAGAATATTGAGATTGAATTTAAGAATATAGTGGAAAAAGATGAATTCAATAAGGTTGCCCAGGAATTCAAGCTGGGCCTATCGGACTTTAAACATCAGGCCAATCACTATTTTGACACATCCTTATTCCGGCTAAAAGATGCAGGTTCAGCCCTCCGCATCCGGGAAAAGGAAGGTAAGCGAGTGCTGACCTTAAAGCAGCCATTTGGAGATGGTTTGCTCGAAACACATCAGCGTCTTTCAGAAAAGGAATTTAATGATGCTATCCATCTTGGCAAGCTCCCCGAAGGGCAGATTCAGACAGAAATTGAAAAGCTCGGGATACAGTTTGAAGAACTTGCCTATTTTGGCACACTGGAAACATCGCGTGCAGAAACCCAGTATAAAAAAGGACTGCTCGTACTCGATCATAGCAGCTATCTAGGTACAGAGGATTATGAACTGGAATATGAAGTGGAGGATTATCATCAGGGGAAGGAAGTCTTTTATGCTCTTTTGAAGCAGCTTGGAATTCCAAAACGGGAGACCCTGAATAAGATCCGCCGGTTTTATAAAAGAAAGCTTGCACTTGAGACTGAAGGCAGTTAAAAGAAGCCAACAGGACTAGCTCATCAACTTGCAGTTAAAGATTAGAGAAAGCAAGGCCTGCTTCGTGAATCTTTCCATTGTGTCCCGGATGATTACCTTTGTAGCTTCCATATATGAAACGGAAATTCAGATAAACAGAAGCTTTCAATTATCTAGTTAAAGCCAAAAATGGCAGGGTGTTTCCTTTTACAGAGCGATTTATTTGAGATATAAATAGGGCATTGCTAAAATAAAGAGACATTCCACATATAAACAGTGGATAGATACGAAAACAAGCAATTCAAAGGAGTTGTCAACATGACCGGGAAAATGCCTGTGCCTTATGAGGCCCTCGGAAAAGAAACATTGCATCGGCTTGTAGATGCATTTTATGGACTCGTGAGACAGCATCCTGATCTTGCCCCTATATTTCCAGATGATTTAACTGAAACTGCCAGAAAACAAAAGCAATTCCTGACCCAGTATCTCGGAGGGCCACCCCTTTATACTGAGGAACATGGACATCCAATGATGCGCGCAAGGCATTTGCCTTTTCCAATAACTCCTACACGTGCCCGCGCCTGGCTTTCCTGCATGAGCCAGGCAATGGACAAAGTTGGCCTGGAAGGTCCGTTACGGGAGGACTTTTACGCCCGGCTTACGCTGACAGCCCAGCACATGATCAATACGCCCGACGGCGAAGAAACAATAGGTGAGCAGGCATGATGGAATACGATAAACGCTTCATGAACAGCCAATTACCCCATCATTGCCACGGCACTGAGAAGAAACCGCTCGAAATTTATATATTTATCGATCCTCTATGCCCGGAGTGCTGGGCAATGGAGCCAATTATAAAAAAACTGCAAATTGAATATGGACGTTATTTTTCAATGAAGACTGTCTTAAGCGGAAAGCTTACCATGCTGAATATGGGTAAAAAGAAGAAATTCGAAAGCATTGCCCAGCTCTGGGAAAAAACCGCTAGCCGCTCCGGTATGTCATGTGATGCAACTCTATGGCACGAGAATCCCGTTATCTCCCCATATATTGCGTCTATTGCCATCAAGGCCGCAGAACTTCAAGGAAGAAAACCTGGCGCCAGGTTTCTGAGAAGGCTTCAGGAAGTGCTTTTCCTCGAAAAACAGAACATCTCGAATTTCGATGTCCTGAAGGAGGTGGCTCGTACCGTCGGACTTGATGTCGAGGAATTTATAACGGATATCCATTCCGAAACAGCCGCAAAGGCATTTCAGCAGGATTTAAAAATTACAGCTGAAATGGAAGTCGATGAGAGTCCTACCCTGGTTTTCTTTAATCAGAACTCCGATGAGGAAGGCATCAAGATTGCCGGATATTATCCTTATGAAGTGTATGTCCAGGTACTTCAGGAAATGCTTCCCGAGGAGCCACAGCAATCCCCTCCGCCGCCATTGGAAACCTTCATGAAGTTTTTCCGTCTGGTTGCCTCAAAGGAAATCGCTGTCGTTTATGACCTGTCGATCCCCCAGGTCGACCGTGAAATGAAAAAATTGCTCTTAAAACAAAAAGTTGAGCAAATACCTGTGAAGTACGGAACGTTCTGGAAGTATGTAAATCAATGACACATATTATTTTCCACACCAAAAGGCCATCCCGGCTGCGAATCGGGATGGCCTTTTTCTAATATCATTTTCTTCATGAAAATGAAAAATGCCCCGCTGCGGCAGGGCATTTTTCTATAAAAATACGAACAAAGGGGATGGGAGAAATTTTTCACGGTTCAAACAAAGGGGTATATGTTTGTTGTGATCAACTTCACGTATAAAATATATCACGGGTAGCTGTACTTTTTCAATAAGAATGTGCCTTTTTTCACATAATTGTCATATTCTCCGACCAAGCCTTTCCAGTAAACGGTTTCAGAGGAGCATGATAGTTGACAACAGGAAAAGCGGAAGCGCCTTCGTGACAGGCAAATACCGCCTGTCCCTGCGATGATTAATCTAAGGAGCTTTCCTTAGTGCCACAGCGTCGTATGGACTGGAGGGCCTCGAAGGAGATAAAGTGAAACTTCCATCAGTGGCGCCCTTCCACTGATGGTTAGTTGAACGAATCGGACCTTTAGGGACAGTTGCCCTTTAGGGCTTACTGTCCCTTAAGAGTGGGATAAAGGAAACACGATGAGCACAAGCGAATCGATGTTGACTTATCGTAACGAGGGGACCGAAGTACACTAGGCGCTAGGCGCTGGAGCTAGACAGTTCTCAAAGAAAAGATATACTTTCTGATACTTTAAAAATTTCCCCTTGCTCGTTCATGAATTGACAACTTGGACAATAAATTAGAAATAATGCTTACATATTGGAGGCTTTGATATGAACGGATTCAAACTTGCTATCCTTATCCTATTATTTATCTTTTCCCTTTTCCTGAATTTCCTTGGGCTTATGAATATTTTCCCCTTTCTAATCAGCGCCCCCCTTCTGTTTATCTCTATCTTTTTTCTCATATCAATGTTTAATCACCGCCGCCGCTTTCGGGGTTTTTAACAAGGGGTTCCGTTTTTGGGTGCTTCTTTTAGGTCTCCATTATGACAAAAATCTTATTTAAAGAGAGTGGGTTTTATCTCTATCTTCTCATTTTGATGCATTACGGTGAACCGTATCACAACGAAGAAAAGCGGCTGCCAACAGGGCAGTCTTTTTTATAGTGGAAATAGAATTTATTTACAAAAAACCAGAACCCTTTTTGATTTCAAACGTCTAAACAATAGGATTCCAAAATGGGGGAGAAAAGAATGGTTGAGGACGAAATAAACGATTGGTTTGACCAGTACCATCAAACGATATTCAAATACATCTTTATGCTTACAAAAGACTATCAACAATCAGAGGACCTGACCCAGGAAACCTTTTTGAAGGCTTATAAGCATTATGAATCTTTTAATCGTAATTCCAATGAAAAAACATGGCTATTTAGTATCGCACACAATCTGTCAGTGGATTACCTGAGGAAACAAAAACCTTTACGTTTGATCAAAGAACTTTTTCAGCCCCAGGTTGACCACCGTCAGCTTCCAGAAAATATTGTTTATTTAAAGGAAAGTTCAAGAGAGATATATGATGCTCTTTCAGCTACTAAAGAGTCACAGCGGGAAGTAATCATATTGAGGAAGATTAAAGGATTTTCTACCAGTGAAACTGCTGAAATATTGAATTGTTCGGAAGGGAAAGTCAAGTCCGCTTTACATAGAGGCATGCTTTCATTGGAGAAGCAGCTTAAGAAACAGGAGGATTACCATGAGCATACAAACTGATATTACGTCCCATGATCGTGCTCTGCAGAAAGTTGAATATGAGATGGAATGGAATATCGAACGCTCTCAAAAGGTAAGGAACCAACTAACTAAAAAGATTCAAAGGAGCCGATTGAAAACAACTGCCAGAAACACGGTTATTTATCTTTTATCTATTGGGGTTAGTGCTTCTATTTTCATTTTATTACTAACTAATGAGCTGGCATGGAATGATGGAAAAGTTCTCTTGGGAAGCAAAGCGAATAATGAACAATTATATACAATGGAAATGATCAATGGGAAAGAAACACCAGTGCTTACTGAGAAAGGCATGAAAAGCCTCGTGTATCCAATGGATGCCCATAAGCATATAAAAACAGTTGTCGGGGAGCCAATTATTAGTACACATTTGGATAATGCTTGGGGAAAAGAACAACTTTACATTTTCGCATATTATCCAACAAGCACTGTTGGCAGGGGCATATCAGTACATTATTCGCTTAACGATACAGGGTCAGTGGAGCAAAGAATTAAAGAATTCTTGCCAGACTACCCCCTATACGGTCGCAATGTTAAAGAGGTAAAAGTTGCTGGGCAGCGGGCTGTACTTTATGAGCCAACAACGGATTATGGCGTTACTGAGTTGTATATTGTCACCAAGAAATATGTTTACTACCTATCAAATTCTGGATTATACGATGAAAAGCAAGGAAACAGCGAAGAACTAATCCAGCTTGCCAGCTTATTTAATTTTGAAGCAGAGAAATAAACGGCAAGAAATATTCTGTACTAAACACAAAAATGCTTGGACAAATCCAAGCATTTTTGTGTTTTTATTAACAGTACTGCAAACATATTGCCCCATCTTCATGTATAGTGACGGTCCTCAGATCCCTTTAGCTCAGAAGCTGTTCCATTTCATTCAGCTTCTCTTCAAATACCTTGCAGGCACCTTTGACAGGCTCTGGGCTGGTCATATCGACGCCAGCCTTCTTGAGTACTTCAATTGGGTAATCGGAGCTGCCTGCCTTCAGGAAGTCCAGATAACGCTTAACAGCCGGCTCGCCTTCCTCAAGAATCTGATTGCTGAGCGCAGTTGCAGCACTGTAGCCAGTCGCATATTGGTACACATAATAGTTGTAATAGAAATGCGGGATCCTGGACCACTCAAGGCCGATTTCCTCATCAATCGTAATATCCTTGCCGCCGAAGTATTTCGTGTTCAGCTCATAGTAATCATTTGTCAGTGACTCGGCTGTCAGCGGCTCATTGTTCTGGGCCTTGGCATGGATATGATGCTCAAACTCGGCAAACATTGTCTGGCGGAACACCGTGCCCCTGAAGCCTTCCAAGAAGTGGTTCAGCAGGTACAGCCGCTTTTGCTCATCGTCAATTGTTTTTAACAAATAGTCATTGAGCAGCGCTTCGTTGCATGTAGAAGCTACTTCGGCAACGAAAATGCTGTAATTACCGTAAGGATACGGCTGGTTCTTCCTCGTATAATAGCTATGGACCGAATGCCCGAATTCGTGGGCAAGCGTGAACAGATTGTTAACATTGTTTTGCCAGTTCATCAGGATGTATGGGTTTGTGCCATACGCACCTGACGAATACGCTCCGCTCCGCTTCCCTTTGTTTTCGTGGACATCAACCCAGCGATTCTCGAAGCCTTCCTTCAAGATGTTTTGATATTCCTCACCAAGCGGTGCAAGCCCGTTTAACACATACTCGCGTGCTTCGTCATAGGAGACGTCCATCTTAACGTCCTTAACAAGCGGAGTATAAAGATCATACATATGCAATTCATTAACACCGAGCACCTTTTTGCGCAGCTTCACATAGCGGTGCAGCAAATTGAGATTGTCGTTTACAGTTCCCACCAGATTATCATAGACACTTTCAGGAATGTTATTAGCCGCAAGCGCAGCATGGCGGGCAGAATCGTATTTCCTCACCCGGGCATAGAAGTTATCCTTCTTAACCTGTGCCCCAAGCGTCGAAGCAAATGTATTGCGAAACTTCCCATACGTATCGTAGACAGCCTTGAAGGCATCGTGGCGGACACGCGGGTCAGCGCTTTCCAGGAAACGCGAATAGCGGCCGTGGGTTACTTCGACTTCCTCGCCGTTTTCATCCTTGATTGCAGGGAATTCAAGGTCTGCATTATTAAGTGAACCAAATATACTTGAAGATGCCCCCATCACTTCGCCGGCTTCAGCAAGCAGTGCCTCCTGCTCCGCGCTCAAAACATGCGGCCGCTGCAGATTGATTTCCTCCAGGGCATGTTCATAAAGTTTCAGCTCCGGCTTTTCTTCCAGGAAGCCATTAATCTTTTCAACGTCAACCGCCAGGATTTCAGGAACAATATAAGCCAACTGGCTTGCTGCCTGGGAATACAGTGCCTTCATCCTGTCATCAAGACCCTGATAGAAGGAGTTGCTTGTATCCTGGTCATAACGCATATGCGCATATGTATACAGCCTGCCAAGCCTCTCCAGCAACTGGTCCTGCTCCTTTAATGCCGTATACAAACTTTCAGCGCTCTCACCCAGCTTGCCGCGATGTGCCGCTACGCCGGGAATCAAACCCTTAACATCCTGAAACTCCTTCTCCCACTCATCATCCGATGCAAAAATATCTTCAAGGCGCCATGTCTCCTCAATAGCAACCTCACTTCTCGCTGGCAATTTTTTTACCGTAGTTTCATTCGTCATAATTCATCCTCCATTCGACATTTCGACTTTCGAAGTAATACCATTAATACTATTCTCGCTTTTTTAAAAAATTCCTGCAATTAATTTGAATAACAAATTTCATCTCTATTATTCCCCAAGCTTGGAATTTCAGGTATTCCTCCGGTAAAATTCATCTTCCATCGCCATTTGTTCCGCTGTTGTTCCAGGAAAGAGCATTTCTTTTTGTAAAAGGAAGACGCCGTCTTGTTTATGTACAAGAAAACCCAGTGCGGCGAGACGCGACAAGTATTCATAAGCCAACGCTCCCAATGTCATATCTTTAGCAAGCGGCAGCACGCGCAACCGGATATCCCCCTGGGCACAACGCTTTTCTAAACTTTGAACGATTTCCTCGACCGTCACAAAACTGCCTGGTATTTTTTTAAAAAGAAGATCTATAAAAAGATAGGTTTGCCAAATGATTGGGAATGCAGTAACTGAAACAGAAAAGAAACCAGGCTGGCCAATTTGTGGTGGGAGCAGGAATAAATTCTTTCCCGCTGTGTACAGCTCATTGAGGAATTTGGTGTGGAGTGTTGCCGGATTGGCACCAATTGCCAACTTGCTCTGCAAAAGCTTTCGCCTCCATAGGGATCCAGGAACCTGTTGTAAAGATGGAGGAATAAGAGCATCTCTGAGACGGGCGCGATTCAAATGAATCTGTGCCTTCGATGCGAACGCTTTTGAAGTTGAGTATGGGGATATACTGTGCAGCAGGGTGAACCTCCCTGTATCTGGACAGAAAAAAGGAATAAAGCCGGGCCCGTTAAGTGCGTCCCGATAAAATAAATAATGGAAGCCTGAAAGCTGGACTGTCTTTCCGGAATATTTCGGCAGATGGGTCGCACCAAGAATCCAAAGCGGGATATATCCCCTGCTCTCATATCCCCGTGTTCTTTTAATAAAACATTCTTCCGGAATTGTACTGCATTGAAATTCGAGGGCGTAATGGCGGTTTTGATGGATAAAGGTAATATCGGGGCGCTGATGGATGTAAGAGTCATATTGCTCAACAGCTGCTGGTATGCCCTGACTTATGAGCCAGTTGAAGAGTGCAAACTTTCCTGCCAGATGGTACTCAGATTCTCTGTCATACTTGCTCTCCTCGCAACCGTCCTTGAGATGCGAAAAGTGAAAAATCCTTTTTGTTCCTAATTTAAGGATCACTTGCTCCCCGCAGGAAGGACAAAGAAATTCCTCATCGTCCCGAAGCTGTTTCAACGCTTCCCTGCTATAGCTATGGGCAAGGCAAAGGGTCTGGCCGTTTTTCAATTTTGCGGTCAGCACATGCTATCTCCTCCTTTTTCTTTCTCTATATTAAATTCTCTTTCCGTAGGCCAACTCCTTTTATATGGTAAAACTTTTTAAATGTGTGAAACAGTAAGCATCTTCAAAATTAATAAAATAACCCAGCCGTTTGTTTTGTAAGCGGCTGGGTTTTCGGTGATAACTCAATATTCATTTTTAAGGCTCTGTTAGTATTCATTGTTGATTTTAGTTGAGGTATGAGAATTTATTAGGGGGAGAACTTCCCGCTATTGTACCCACGGGCACCTTAAGAGACAGAAATAAGCGGAGAAATTCCCCTTAACTTCTTAAAATAAGTTAAAAACCAATGATTCTGGTTTGATAAGCGGAAAAACTCCCCTTATTTTAAGGGAAATATCGGTATTTCCCGATTTAACCGGAATTTCTCCCCTTATTTTTCAAACAGAGTGAAATCAACATTCAGCAATAACAGAGCCATTTTTAAAAGGAACAGTATACACACGTCATTATTAGCCTCAATAAACCTCCCCCCAACGGACAACTAAAGCAGCGGGGAGAGGAGTCTTGAGGTCGATTCAAGAAGTCTATATCCTAAGTGGCGCTGATTAAAGCTATTCAGTTCCAGCTTTTTTGAATCCTTAAGATCATTCTCATATTCAGCTACCAGCTTTCTTGTGCTTTCTGTACGATAAAGGAAGGCATTCACCTCAAAGTTTAAATGAAAGCTTCTCATGTCCATATTGGAAGTTCCAATCGAAGCTAGCTGGCCATCAACAATGACTATCTTGCTATGCATAAAGCCCCGCTTATACTCATAAATCTTTACGCCCGCCTCAAGCAGCTCTGGAAAGTAGGAACGTGATGCATGGAAGACAATCCATTTATCAGGTTTATCCGGCATAAGGATCCGGACATCAATTCCGCTTAATGCGGCAATCTTCAGGGCGGAAAAAATATCTTCATCTGGAATGAAGTAAGGCGAGGCAATCCAAACTGACTTTTCCGCAGCGGTAATCATTGAAAATAGCATATTCTTGATTGTCGTATGTTCATTATCAGGGCCACCAGCTATTAAATGAACGCCTCCGTGGAATCTGCTTCCTTTAACATGCGGAAGGTATTCCTCGGTAAGAAGACTGTGGTTGGTCATATAGTACCAATCCTGTGCAAAGATGAGCTGAAGGCTTCTTACCGCTTCCCCCTTCAGCATTAAATGGGTATCGCGCCAAAAACCAATCTTCTTGACACGGCCCAGATACTCATCGCCAATATTCAAACCGCCGACAAAGCCGACAACCCCATCAATCACGATAATTTTGCGATGGTTTCTAAAATTGAACTTACTGCTCAGAAACGGAAGCTTTACCGGTCCGAAAGCAACAACTTCAACGCCGGCATTTTTTAAGCCATTGATATATTTCTTTGACAGCCTCCACGATCCTACATCATCATACAGTACCCTTACCTTTACACCTTCCCGAGCCTTTTTCGAGAGTACAGCCTTTATCTCTTTGCCAATTTCATCATCCCGGAGTATATAATACTCAAGGTGGATATGATGTTTTGCTTTTTTTAATTCCTTAAGGATGTGGCCGAAGGTTTCTTCTCCATTTGCCAACGTTTTCGTTTCAGTTGTAAACGAGATGGGGGTGTTTGCAAGTGTTTGCGCGAGTGAAACGAGCCTGTGCTGCTGCCCAACAAATTCGGGAGGGGTTTTATTTGGATCAGGAACAACTTCGCCCTCAACTGTCAGATATGCCTGCTTATCAAGGATATACTTTTTACGGTACATTCGTTCCTTTTTATAATTCCTGCCAAATAGGATATAAAAAATGAATCCTAGAAGGGGCAGGCTGCCAAGGACGACCAGCCAGGTAATGGTCTGGGTAGGATGCCTATTTTCCAGGAAGATAACAAGACCAATAAAAATGACAGATAACGAGAATAAAACGCTTATAATACCAAAAATATCCCATTCAAGGTAATCCTTGAACAGGTAGATGCCTCCTGACAGGATTAAAGCAAATACGATAATTCTTACTGTGTTCTTCATTTCTTATCACCGCCGTTATCCTACAATACGATCTTCAGTCGAGAAAAGTTTCTAAATAAATGAATTAATTAGCCATTACGATTTCGACTACCCTAATTTAAGAGGAAATTAAATGCATTTTTAAAAAAAACACTCAAAAAAGGATTACATAAAAAAAGCCGGCCTCAGAGCCTGATGGACCTGGGTCGGCTAGTAATTAAAAATACTTGCGCAATTCGGCAAAGACATTTTGATTGATAACTTCTTTCCCGTATTCCTCTAATCGATGAATGGTTAGCTGGCTTTCCTCCCCATATTCCAGGAGAATGCTGAGTAGGTCGTCAATTTTATCCTCCTCAAATTTTCCTTCCGGGAATTCGATGTATAAATAATACCTGTTATCATAATGGAACAGTTTTGTATCAATTTCATCCAAACCGCCCCGTTTTGAAAGCTGGATGATGTCCTCAAAGTCTCTGAACGAAAGAAGGAAATCCATACCTTCTTCTTCCCCAAACCCATCTTCATCCCCTGGAGTGAAATGTTGTTCAAGGATATCCTCGAGTTGATCATCTATTGGCAGGTCCTTGACTTTTTCATTAGGAATCGGCAATTCAAACTTTTGTCCGTCTTTGGACATTTGTGCCTTTGTGACCAAAACTTCGAGGCCTTTATCAAGCGCTTGAACCTGTATCCAAAGCGGGCCTTCGACAGTGAACTCTTCTTCCTGATGGATTTCGTCCATCATTTCCCAGAAAAGTTCCTCGCTGCGTTCCCGGTTGTACCAGATTTCCTCGCGATCGAAACCACGCTCTTCTATATCTATATACGAAATATAAAACTTGACTGTATTTTCGTTAATACGTTCTATTTCCATATTTAACTCTCCCTTCCGGCAGCAAGAGTGAAGGGACTAATTACCCCCATGCAGACGGTATTGCTTATCTATTACCCATATGAAGACTGTTTATTCTTTGTACAGCCTTGTACCTTTATTTTATGACAATCAAGGGAATTAGGGAAACAAAAGATACCAATTCTTGAAAAATGAGCATATGCCCTTAGCACAGTCATACAGATTTTCCTGTAGTTTTCCGCTGCAGGCGCTTCGCTTTCCACGGGTGGCCTGGAAGCCTGTCTAGCTCCGGCTCCTAGCTCCTCGAGGTCACTTCGGTCCTTCAGCTGAAGTCAAAGAACGACTTCTGCTTCAGGCCCTCCAGCGCTTGTCGGAGCTGGGCAGTCGCCTTCGCTTTCCTTTCTCCTCGGCGCAAGCGCCTGCGGGGTCTCCCACTGACCTTTTCTCCCGTAGGAGTCTTCGCGCCTTCCGCTTCAATCCATTCTGTTAAAAAACAACAACTTTCTATAACACTGACTACATTTAATTTATCACCTGCACTATAAATGTAAGTGAGTAAGAATCTCCATATATAGAAAGCGGATTCAGTATGCTGGCTTTTTAAGTTTCCTTCTAGTTTAGCAAAGGCTTGGTTTCAATACAATAAAATTTAATTGGAAAAAACCATTAAATTTTAAACAAAAAAAACCCCCACTTTCATGGAGGTTTCCAGGTATATTTCTAATTGACAAGCTTTTGAGCTTCCCGTAGTTGGAAGGTACGAACCTTCCGTGGAAGGAAGCGGCGGATTTCATCCTCGTTATAGCCTACCTGCAGCCTTTTTTCATCGAGGATAATCGGGCGGCGAAGCAAACCCGGATTTTCCTTAATTAATTCAAACAGGTTCTGCAGAGGCATGGCTTCGAGGTTGACATCAAGCTTCTGGAAAGTTTTCGAGCGAGTTGAGATGATCTCATCTGTCCCATCTTCAGTCATTCGAAGGATTTCCTTAATTTCATCGATTGATAACGGTTCAGAGAAGATATTCCTTTCTTTGTACGGAATCTCATGCTCTTCCAACCATGATTTTGCTTTTCTACATGATGTGCAGCTCGGTGAAGTGTATAGCGTTACCATTGTTTTTTCACACTCCTTCAGATTTAAGACCATCTATATGGTAGTACAAGAAATTACTATTTTTATAGTAATAAATTAAAATAATTATAAATAAGGAATTTATATTTTTTATTATACAATATGACTGATTAAAACGATATAGTTTTTTGCATTCATTTCAATTTTAGGTTCATACCTTCTTATAGACGATTTAGAACAGGAAAAGTTTCACTTTTTTAAAATCTTAATCTGTAATTTTCCTCATCTCCCCTTAAATCGATATAAGATTCGAATAATTTTACTTCTTTATGTACGTATTGCGGCAAAATATTTAAAGATATAAACTTTTACCCTTTATTTCAAGTTTAAAACATCTTTTGTTAATCTTTTTTCTCAATGAATGTTTTTAATTGAAAACCCACAGATGTCCTTGAGCTTAATGCTAAAGCATCTGAGAGAATTACAATGTTTCTTCATCCGGGAAAAAGAAAATAAATTTCATCTCTGGAACCTGTTGTTTTCCTTTTAATAATGTTAGCTTTCTTTTAAAATAGAAGGTAGATACATAGCTATAATACAATCAGGAGGGGCAGGGGAAGAAGGATGGGAGAATATTTACTCGATTTTGCAATGGTCACAATCCTTATTGTTGGAATTACAGCTGTCATGGGTGTCTTAACCAATGGAATTGGCACTAGCTTATTTGCAAGAGGGAAAAAGAATGAGTTTGTTGACCAAATAGCCGGTAATCAAAAGGGCTGGAAGCAAGTGGGCGGCAAAAGGAAATAATTATAACGAAAGCTGCAGAAGATCCTCATTGGGCCTGCAGTTTTTTTATCCAAAAAAGGTGGCTCCTGATTCATTCAGGAGCCTTTGTTTATTAGCTTATTTATACTGTGCTTTGTATTGCTTGAATTCCTTTTCGGAGCAAAGGACATAGTGGCCTGGACCTACTTCGCGCATTTCCAACTGCTCGTTTTCGGCATAATCATGAACACTCGGATTATACGTTTTACGCTTTCGTGTACGCTCACTATCCGGGTCTGGAAGTGGAATCGCAGATAAAAGGGATTGAGTATATGGGTGAAGCGGATTTTTATACAAATCCTCAGCCGGTGCCAATTCAACCAACTTCCCAAAGTACATAACACCAATTCTATCGCTGATATATTTAACCATTGAAAGGTCATGGGCAATAAACAAATATGTCAGCCCTTTTTCACGCTGCAGCTTTTTCAGAAGATTGACAACCTGAGCCTGGATCGACACATCGAGTGCGGATATTGGTTCATCCGCAATAATGAATTCAGGTTGAACAGCCAATGCACGGGCAATACCTATCCTTTGTCTCTGGCCACCCGAGAATTCGTGTGGATACCGGTTCGCGTGCTCCTTGTTCAGGCCTACTGTTTCAAGCAGGGTATACACCCGCTCCATACGTTCTTTTCTATTCTTGGCAAGGCCATGGATGTCAATGCCTTCTGCTATAACATCTGCAACCTTCATTTTCGGGTTTAATGAGGCGTATGGGTCCTGAAAAATCATTTGTATGCTGCGATTGAACTTCTTAAGTTCATTCCGTGATTTTTTGTTGTGGACGTCTTCGCCTTTAAATTTTATGATACCATCGGTCTTATCATACAGTCTTATAATTGTCCGCCCCGTTGTGGACTTACCACATCCGGACTCACCTACAAGACCAAGGGTTTCCCCTTTATAAATATCAAATGTGATGCCATCAATTGCTTTTACTTCGTTTGGCTTACCAACATTAAAATATTGCTTTAAATTGCTAATTTCTAAAAGCTTTTCCCTATTTTCCACTGTTTTTTCCTCCTTTCCACCATTTTTAACGATTGAATTTTTTCATTCGCATTTTTACTGCAGCAGGCGGTTCTACCTTAGGAGCATCCGGATGTAACAGCCAAGTAGCAGCATAATGTGTATCCGATACCTTAAACATTGGGGGCTGCTCTTCTAAATCTATTTGCATCGCATATTCATTCCTAGGTGCAAATGCATCACCCTTTGGAGGATTCAAAAGATTAGGCGGTGTCCCGGGAATAGCATATAATTCCTCATCCTTCGCATCCAAGCTTGGCATTGAACTAATTAATCCCCAAGTATATGGATGCTGCGGGTTGTAAAATACCTCATCAACGGTTCCGACTTCTACAATTTTTCCTCCATACATAACCGCAACCCGGTCCGCAACATTAGCAACTACACCAAGGTCGTGTGTAATAAAGATAATGGAGGTGTCAATCTTATTTTGCAAGTCTTTCATCAATTCAAGAATTTGAGCCTGTATAGTAACGTCAAGAGCTGTTGTTGGTTCATCAGCTATTAGCACTTTAGGATTACATGCCAAAGCAATGGCAATAACTACCCTTTGTCTCATACCACCTGAGAACTGGTGAGGATATTGCTTAACCCTTTGTTCTGGCTTCGGAATACCAACCAACTGAAGAAGTTGGAGTGCCCTCTCCCTTGCAGCACCTTTACTCATTTTCTGGTGTTTGATCAGTGGCTCCATGATCTGCTTACCAACTGTCATGGTAGGATTCAAAGATGTCATCGGATCCTGAAAAATCATCGATATATCCTTGCCCCTGATATTTTGCATTTTCTTATCACTCAATTTTACCAAGTCTTTACCATCAAATAGTATTTGTCCACTTTTGATTTCTGAATTCCCTGAAGGTAAAAGGCTCATAATTGCTTTTGTCGTGACTGATTTCCCTGAACCAGACTCACCGACAATGGCAAGAGTTTCGCCGCGTTTCAAATCAAAACTTACTCCACGGATTGCCTGGACTTCACCGCCAAATGTATGAAAAGAAATACTCAAATCCTTTACTTCAAGTACTTTATCCAATTAAATTCACCTACCCTTTTAATCGCGCATTTTTGGATCAAGCGCATCCCTTAAACCGTCTGCCAGCATGTTAAATGCGATCATTATGACACTAATTATAATGGCCGGCACAATCATTTCATGTGGATGTAGACGAATCACCTTAAATCCTTCATCAATCAATGTCCCCAATGAAGCATGCGGGTCTTGTAAGCCTAACCCAATAAAACTTAAGAAGGCTTCGGAGAAAATTGCATTTGGAATAGTAAACATTGTATTTATAATTATGACTCCAGCCAAGTTGGGCAATAAGTGTTTAAAAATGATTTTCATATGGGAATTTCCAAGTGTTTTTGAAGCCAGGACATATTCTTGTTCCTTTAGCTTCAAGACTTGGGCCCTTACAACACGTGCCATCCCTACCCATCCTGTGACTGTCAATGCAATTGTAATGGATAGGATACCTGGTTCCATGACTAATATCATTAAAATAACAACAACAAGGAATGGTATACCAATAAGAACTTCGGTAATTCGCTGCATAATGTTATCAAGTCTACCGCCAAAATAACCTGAAATGGCTCCGTATGCTACTCCTATAACCATATCAATTGCAGCAGCAAGGAGAGCGATATATAAGGAAATCTGGGTTCCTTTCCATACTCGTGAGAACAGGTCACGGCCGAGTGCATCTGTTCCAAACCAGTAATATTCATCGACCTTTTTTTGCTCGTATACATTGATTTCCTTACCGGCTTTATTTTCTTTTACACCATCAAAAGGGAGCCAGCTTATATTTTCCAATACTTGTACCCTTGGAGGTAAATTGTTGTGCCTTACATTTTGTTTATCATACTCTTTTCCACTAATTAAAGGGCCAATAAAAGCCATGATGATAATAATAGCCATGACCACGATGCTTATTAGTGCAGCTTTATTTTTCCTTATTCGAAGCCAGGCATCTTGCCAAAAGCTTAGGCTTGGCTTATTAATTTCTTCACCTTTTGAAGCATCAATAACGGCTGGCTGGAACTTTTCCTTTGGAATATGAATTTCATGGTTAGACATTATTTTTTCCCTCCCGACAGCCTGATGCGAGGGTCAATGATTCCGTACAGAATATCAACCACAAGTATGACAATGACAAATAAGAAAGCAAATAGTATTGTCGTACCCATAATAACAGGATAATCGTTAAGCGTTACTGCTTTGACAAATTGTTCACCAAGTCCTGGAATTGCAAATATTTTTTCAATAACGAGTGATCCAGTCATTAGTGAGACTGCTAGCGGACCTAGAACAGTCACCAACGGAATAAGAGCATTCCTTAAGGCATGCTTGAAAATAATTTGGCCATAACTAGCCCCTTTTGCTCTCGCTAGCGTAATATAATCCGAGCCCAGTACATCAATCATTTCCGTCCTTACGAATCTTGCAGTAATAGCGATTGGGAACATGGAAAGTGCAATCGTAGGCAGCACGGTATATTCAGGCCCCTTCCAGAAAAGAACTGGAAACCAACCTAATTTAACCCCAACAAAATATTGCAGCAAACCGGCAAAAACAAAGTTAGGAATAGACTTACCTACTACTGCCACAAAAGTGGAACTATAGTCAATCCACGTATTTTGGCGGAGCGCAGAAATAACACCCAGTAACAGCCCTATGATCGCCCCAACTACCATTGCCTGGAAACCAAGTTGGGCAGATGGGCCAATACGCTTGAACATTAAATCGCTAACAGGTGTATTGCTGAACTGGAATGATATTCCAAGGTCACCTTGAACCAAGTTGAACATGTATCTGGCATACTGAACTGGTACTGGCTGATCCAAGCCATACTTTGCCTTCATAATTTCCAATTGTGCGGGGGGTAGTTTTGCAGCGCTGGCGAAAGGAGTTCCAGGAATTATTTTCATTAAGAAAAATGTTAATGATGCGATGATGAAGAGGGTGATAAACATATAAAATACCCTACGTAGTAAATATTTCGCCATTTGTACACCTCCTATGAATTTTCTCTATTTTTTGATAACTTTTATACAGGGAAAAAGAGAGTATATTTGTCTATATACTCTCTTTTCTCCTTTAGAAATAGTATGCAATTCTAAATTAGAAACTATTATTATTTATTTATTCCCCTTCAACTGTAACCCATTGGAATGAGTAATCTGGGCCATAATTGTAGATTGCAAGACCTTTAACTTTAGGATTTAGAAGGATATTTGCTGCACGCTGGTAAACAGGCGCAATACCCGCATCTTCCTCAAGCATGATTCTTTCAGCTTCTTGCTGTGCTTCAAAGTTAGCTGCAGGATCTGTAGCAAGTTCACCTTGAGCCTTTTTGATCAACTCATCATATTTAGGGTTGGAGTAGCCCATACGGTTGCTTCCTCCATTTGTGATCCAAAGATCCGTGAAGGAAAGAGCGTTACCATAGTCTGGTCCCCAGCCTGCGAATTGAAGATCGTAATCCATAGCGTTGTCGCGCTCAAGGCGGACTGCGAATGGAACACTTTCAAGCTTGATAGTCAATCCTGGAAGGTTTGTTTCCAATTGGTTCTTGATGTAAGCATCATTTTTCTTTGAAGCTTCAGTGTCGCCACCAAGGTAGCGTAATTCAAGTTTGTCAACACCAAGCTCTTTCAGCCCAGCTTCCCAATATTTCTTTGCTTCTTCAGCGTTGAATGAAAGCAATTTCGGATACTTGTCACGGAAGTCCTTGCCATCATGCTCAACGAAATCCTTTGGAACAATATAGTCTGCAGGAATTGAACCATTGTTTAGAATGTTAGCAGTCAAGTCTTCCTTATTGAAGCCCATTGCAATTGCCCTGCGGATATTCTCGTTTTGAAGAGCTTTATTCTTCTGGTTCAACTTGATCCAGAATACAGTCGGTTCAAGCCAGCTAACCATACGGTCATCGCCTTCATAAGAAGGAACAATGTCAGAAGAAAGAAGGCCAGTCATGTCAGTTTCATCAGCTTCAAAAGCATTTACTGCTGCGTTGGAATCCTTAACAACGTTAACAGTGATTTTCTCAAGTTTGACGCTGTCAGCATTCCAGTAGTCAGGGTTCTTTTCAAGTACCCATTCAGTAGCTTCTGTTCCATCCCACTTAGTCATCTTGAACGGACCGTTGTAAAGAAGGTTGTCGGCACTGCTAGCGAAAGCTTCGCCTTTTTCTTCAAAGAACTTTTTGTTTTGTGGATAGAATGTTGGGAATGCAAAAAGGTCTTCCCAATACACAACCGGCTTTTCAAGAGTTACTTCAAGAGTTTTATCATCAAGAGCCTTTACGCCAAGTTCAGTTACATCATAAGGCTTTTTGTCTGCTGCTGCTTGAGTAATTTTTTCAGCGTTTTTAATTTTTCCACCCATCATATATGGACCGTATGGGGAAGCGGTTTTCGGATCAATTGCACGCTGCCACGCGAATACGAAGTCATGTGCAGTAACAGGGTCTCCGTTAGACCATTTTGAATCACGGAGGGTGAATGTGAATACAGTTTTGTCCTCATTCACTTTTGGCTCGCCGTCAGACAATGCTGGTACCGGCTTGTGGTTTTGATCAAGGCGGTATAGGCCTTCACCAACGTTGTTGATATAAGTGAAGCTTGTTGAACCTTCAGCAAGCACAGTGTCCATTGTTGGGATTTCAGAGGAATCCAACATCCTAATTTCCTGTGGAACATCCTGCTTTGCTGGCTTGTCCTTGTCGTTTTCTCCTTCTTTTGCGGTTTCTCCACCACCGCTACATGCGGTTAAAAGGAGAGAGAATGCTAGACTTAAAACTAAAAGCAGTGTCCATTTTGACTTTTTCAAAGAAGTTCCCCCTTTTGTTATTTTCTGAAAACTTTCAAAACTAATTATATAAAAATTTAATAAAATGTACAATCTTTTTTTACAAGAAATTTTTGGTCTTAAAAGAAAAGCTAATATTTTTCTCTCAATAATAAAAATGTGATATACTTTGAAAAGCAAATTGGACTTTCTATTTTTAATGGAAAGTGAACAAAGGAGAGAAAAAGTGCACATTTTCACCAAAAAAATGGTTTCTGCCTTCTTATTTTGCCAAGGTTTTATCTTTCTACTTTCTTTTATTTTTTATAAAAAAATCACATTGCTTTATTATATAAATATATCCTTTTATCTGTCCGGAACCATGGTTTTCCTCTCCCTGCTGTTTTATACTATCCACTCGGGATTCTTTGACACGGTGTTTCATTCATTCAGGACTCTTTTTACCAAAGAGGAAAAAAGCGAAGAGCAATCAAAAGCTGATAAACCACCGCTCTCAGAGCTTATAAATTTAAATATTTCACCGTTTGCCAAGCTTGGTGTGGTTAATTTGCTCTTTATGCTGGGAAGTTTGATTTTATTTTATTTGTAAATGCTAGAGAACTTGATAATCAAAAAAAGATTACTTATAATAAATTTAAATTTTAAAATGATAAATGCAATGAGAAAGAATAGTACACTTGCTGTTGGCTTTCAGAGAGTTTGTGGGTGGTGCGAACAAACAGCCAGGCATTTGGAATGGACTTTTGAGCCCCGGGGAGGAAACAGCAAGTATGTCCCGGCGTATGCCATACGTTAGATTGGCTCCCCTTTACCAAGGGGACTAAGCGGCTTGAAAAAGCAATTAGGGTGGCACCACGGACCATTCGTCCCTATCTACATGGGGAGGAATGGTCTTTTTTTATTGCAAAAGCGCAAGCGCCTCGGTCATCGCCGTACAAAATGGAGGGGCTTCGACTGAGATACGGTGAATCTTCCATCAGTGGTGAATTTCCACTGATGGTTAGATGAAGCAATCGGACCTCATACGTCAGTTGCCAACGAAGGAGGCTTACTGACATTTAAGGCGGGATAAAGGAATCACGAAGAGCGAATGCGCATTCGTGTATGACTTATCGTAGGGAGGAGACCTGAAGTTTGCGCACGCGTAGGCGCTCCTCATTACGCTATCGCGTAATTTCGTGCGATGCATCTCGGGGAAGCATTTCTTGTGGAGCTAGACGTACACATTTTATAAAAAGATAAGGAGGCTTGATGTATGAAAACCATTTTCTCTGGGATTCAGCCTAGCGGAACGATTACTCTTGGGAATTATATTGGAGCTTTAAAGCAATTCGTCGAGCTGCAGGAAGAATACAACTGTTATTTTTGTATTGTTGACCAACATGCAATTACTGTACCTCAGGATCGGATGGAGCTCCGGAAAAATATTAGAAGCCTTGCCGCACTGTATTTGGCAGTGGGTCTGGATCCTGAGCGGGCGACATTGTTCATTCAGTCCGAAGTGCCTGCGCATGCACAGGCTGGGTGGATGATGCAATGCGTGTCCTACATTGGTGAACTAGAACGGATGACTCAATTTAAGGATAAATCAGCTGGCAAGGATGCTGTTTCGGCAGGATTGCTTACTTATCCTCCGCTTATGGTGGCTGATATTCTCCTCTATAGTACCGATTTGGTTCCTGTTGGCGAAGATCAGAAACAGCATCTGGAACTGACAAGGGACCTCGCAGAGCGTTTCAATAAGAAGTACAATGAGATCTTTACCATTCCTGAGGTTCGGATTCCTAAAGTGGGTGCCAAGATTATGTCCCTGCAGGACCCAACCAAAAAGATGAGTAAATCCGACCCTAACACAAAATCGTTCATTTCCATTCTGGATGAACCAAAACAAATTGAGAAAAAAATAAAAAGCGCTGTAACCGATTCAGAAGGCATTGTTCGCTTTGACAAGGAAAACAAGCCAGGTGTTTCCAACTTGTTGACCATTTACTCTATTCTTAGCGGAAAAACAATTGCTGAGCTCGAAAATGCTTATGAGGGTAAAGGCTATGGCGAATTCAAGGCAGATTTGGCTGAGGTGGTAGTCGGTGCACTGAAACCGATTCAGGATAGGTATAATCAATTAATGGAATCCTCTGAACTTGATGATATCCTTGACCGAGGCGCAGAAAAAGCAAATAGAACTGCCACAAAAATGCTTAAAAAAATGGAAAATGCGATGGGCCTCGGCAGAAAAAGACGTTAAGCCTAGCTACTCAATTTCAAGTAAAAAGGCATTCCTTCCCTTAATTTGGGTTGAATGCCTTTTTAAATATTTCGGTTTACAAAATTTCGAGTATATAATAGAAGAAACGTAACCGGTTTCAATAATTAAACTATCTTCTTAATTGACTTTAGGCCCGGTTTCCATTTCCCAGAGCTTCTCAAAGAAAGGTTGCCCTTTAATAAGGTTTTCGCAAAAATGTTCATGTTTTTCGCTCCACCCCTGTTTTACATTTGCAAAAAGCTGTCTCCAAGCCTCATCAAATGTCAAACTCTGTATCACATTATATTGTTCAGGACACCATTCTGTATACCAATATCTTACCTCCGCATCGTTCCCGGACGATTGGAGCTGGTCCAGTGCCATAAATAGCAATTGTTTAAGCTGACGTTCCTTACGTGTTAGGCCAGTCATCAGCTCGGGTTCGGGGGAAAGAATATGAAACTCCTTTACACCCTGCTCCTTTTTAAAGGAATACCGGATAGAATCGTGATTTTCAACCATTTCATATACAAGCTGCTCTTGTCTTGGTATTAATCTGCTTTTTCTGACAGGTATATTATACCCTATCGTATCAACGACAAGGATTTCGTTTCCATCTGTAACAATGAAGCAGTATTCCAGTTGGATGCGCTCGTGATTCTTCCTTAAGTAAGCTTTTTGGAATACATCATCGAGGAGCTGTTGAGGCAGTGGTGCCAGGTCATTTTCAATGTAATGAAAAAGGACCGGTTCAACTTTTAACAGGGGCACCTGGTCAAGCAATTCAACTCCATCATCTTTTCTCCACTCATGAAAATGGCAAACATTATAGCCATTTTCCTCGCCTTCAAACCAATTTACCCAGACATCATGAAGATATAGCATTGTTCGACCCCTCACTTCAAGAATCCATTTGTCAATCAGTATAGGCAGCCGTAAGTCAAATTATTCCTTACTTTCCACTTATCAATGTCAGTTTTCTTATTTTGGCCTTCCTATTCAGTGAGGTGTAATCCTGATTATAAAATATCAAATCCCATTTACTCCTTTAGGGTATACGGCCAAAATATGCTCAAGGTAATAATTAAAATTCCAATAGGAAACAAATAACAATCTGGGCGCTGTATAATATATTCTAAATAGCCGCCATAGTTTCCCCCCACAGCTAACACATTTAAATAGGCAATAATGCTTATTCCCCCTGATACCGCAAGACCAAATCCAATTACCCAAAAAAATACCCTCATGGCCATGGCATGTCCCCTCTTTAATACTTAGCCGGCCTGTCCTTTCTTAATGGATATGTTACAGCATGAAATTTTATGAGTTTTAATGAAAACTAAAGGAAGGCATCATTTGATACCTTTTGCACTAGATTCTGAAATTCATTAAACCAAAACAAAAAAAATCTACCATGTAGGCATGGTAGATTTTATCTGCGGGATTTAGGGTTGAATGCGTCCTTCAATCCTTCTCCAATGAAGTTAATTGATAGAATTGTCATCGTAATGATCAAAGCTGGCGGTACCCAGATCCAAAGCTTCCCTTGAAGTACATCTGGTTCATTTGCGCTTGAAAGCATATTTCCCCAACTTGGCGTTTCCTGAGGTACCCCGAATCCAAGGTAGCTAAGCCCTGTCTCAGCAACAATCATACCCGCGAACAGGATGGTAGCCTGTACAATGATTGTCGACATGACATTCGGTAAAAGATGTTTCGTTATAACCTTAAACGGTGAACATCCTATTGATACTGCTGCAATTATATATTCGTTTTCCTTTTCAGCAAGAATCTTACTTCGGACTATCCTTGCAACACCGCCCCAGCTCAGTAGGCTGATTGTGCCAATTAATACCCAGACACCGGATACAATCCCCATAAGGATAGCGTTTAAAACGATAACGAATACGAGGAATGGGAAGTTTAAAACAAAATCAGTAAACCTCATTAAGAGATTATCAATTGAGCCGCCGAAGTAGCCAGCAATTGAACCAACCAGAGTTCCAAGGAAAACTACGAAAACCGTACATGAAATTCCTACCATTAAGGATATACGCCCGCCGTATAGCAGTCTTGTGAAAACATCCCTGCCGCTCTTGTCTGTTCCCAGCCAGTGGTCGGCGGAAGGTTTCAGTGACATTTCACCAATGTTGATCCTCGTAATATCTGCAGTTGTAATATATGGTGCCAAAAACGACACAATTGAAACAATAAGCAGGAAAATAAGACTGGTCATTGCCAATTTGTTCTTCAGGAACTTCTTACGAGCAAGCGCCAACGGAGACAAGCTTCTCTTAGGGGGCGCTACATTTACTTCTGTATCTTTTTGAGTTGCAATTTCCATTATTTGTCCCCCCCTAATCCAGCCTGATTCTCGGATCGACTACGCCATACAGGATGTCCGCTACTAGGTTGCCAATCAATGTCAGGAATGAAAATAGCATAGTCAGCGCCATCATGACCGGATAATCATTCGTCCTTACTGACTGAAGGAACAGCTGGCCGATTCCGGGATAGGTAAAGATTGTTTCTGTAATAATAGCTCCACTGATGATTGCGACAATATCAAAACCCAGGAAGGTAATCAAAGGAATAATGGAGTTCCGGAGAATATGTACATTATATATCTTTTTTTCCGGGGTTCCTTTTGCCCTTGCTGTCCTTACATAATCCTTGCGGCTATTTTCAATAATGTCATTGCGCAAGAACTGGGTATAGCTTGCTGTGCTGAGTAAACCAAGAACAAGTGCAGGAAGTAAAACATGGTGAAGCTTACTAAGATAATATTCAAAGGTACCATCATCAATTGTAATATCTACAGATCCGTTTGACGGAAACCAGTTAAGCGAGAATGAAAAAATATAAATCGCGAATACACCGGCAATGAATGAAGGTATCGAGAGACCCAGATAATTAGCCCCGGCAATCAGGTTATCCCCTAGAGTGTACGGTTTTCTTCCGGAAAATGTACCCATTATAAATGCCAGAATATAAGTAATAAGAATCGCCGTACCCCCAAGCATAAGGGTATTTGGCACTTTCTCCATGATTACATCCGCAACCGGTATCTTAAAACGGGTCGATTGCCCGAAGTCGCCCTGGACAAAGTCTGAAATCCAGTTGAAGTACTGAACTGGTAGCGGGTCATAATAGCCCAGTTTCTGCCGCATTTCTTCAATATATTGCGGGTCCGTGTTGTTTGGGTCAATTTCTCCACTGAGACCATCACCTGGCATTAATTTTGCAAGTGTGAATACAACAATGGAGATAAGGAGTAACATTGGGAGCATGCCCAACAGTCTTCGGAGCGAATATTTCAACATATGCATTCTCCTTACCTAAGCTGCGCCTTTAGCCGCGCTTTTTAACCTTCATAAAGGACATATTGGCTCCCACCACTGCCCTTAGGCTTAGGTGGAAGCCAGCTGTCCTTCACATAATTCGTACTATAATTGGTTCCCGCTGCAGCTTACAGCGGTTTTCCAAATCATCAGGGATGCAGATGCCTCACTAATGATATTACTTCTTTTATTGCTTCAGCCACCATTCGTGTGGACGGTTAGAACCGGAAACATCGTATTTAACGTCTTGTACACGCTTGTTAAGGGCTACAACTTCTTCAAGCTCAGCGATTGGAAGTGCAGGAAGCTCATCCATGAAGTGTTTCTGCCACTGAACATAAAGGTCTTTACGTTTTTCCTGGTCTGTTCCAACGATTGATACATCTAGAGCGTCTTCAAGTAACTTGTCGCCTTCAGCACTAGACCAACGTGGGTAGTTCCAAAGCGCATCTGTTTTCCAAAGGCCGGATGGATCTGGATCCGCACCTGTAGACCAGCCGCCAAAGAATACTTCCATTTTCTTATCAGACTTTTCAAGCATGTCGTAGTAAAGGGTAGCGTCAGTCATAGTAAGCTTGGACTTCAAACCAATTTCTTCCCAGTATTGAGTCAATGCTTTAGCACGAGCTTCAAAAGTAGGGTTTTGAGTTGAATAATGCGCGAAGTTCACTTCGAATTTCTTGCCTTGTGGATCTTCACGGAATCCATCTCCGTCTTTGTCTTTCCAGCCAGCATCTTCAAGGATTTGCTTTGCTTTTTCTGGATCATATGCATATTGCTCAAGCTCGCTGTTGTCAGCTGCGATCCAGTGGCTAGTAGGGATTGGGCGGTTAACCGGCTTACCTACGCCATAGAAGAATGCTTTAACCCACTCTTCACGGTTGATTGCATAGTACATTGCCTGGCGAAGTGCCTTATCAGCATACTTAGGCTCGTTCATAACGTTTTTCTTGCCATCCCAGTTACCAAGTTTAAAGCCAACATAGTAGTAGGAAAGCCCTGGGTATTTCACAACATTTACTGTATCAAGTGCAGAGACTTGATCGATGATGCTTGGGTGGAACGAAGTCATGTCAAGAGTGCCGTTCTGGAGCTCCCCGACAGTCAGGGAAGGATCGATAACCTTCATGACAACCTTTTCGATATGAGGCTTGCCTAGGAAATAATCGTCAAAGCGCTCAAGCTCGACGGACTCACCTGGTACAACTTTTGTAACTTTGAATGGTCCAAGACCAACTGGCTTAGTACGTACTTGCTCAGATTTCATCATATCTTTTACTGCTATGCCTTCGAATTCTTTACGGGACATTGCGTATGTCCAGAAGTTTTCAAGGTTGTTTACACGAGCTTTGTCAAAAGTAACTTCCATTTCGTAATCGTTGATGATTTTGATACCGGAAATGGAGTCTGCTTTGCCTTCTTTGTATTCAGGAACACCTACTACAGTTTGGACGTTAACATAACGCGGACCTTCATAGTCCTTGTCAGCAAGGACTTTGATTGCGAATTCCCAGTCCTGGATCTTTAGTTCTTCACCGTTATGCCATTTAACGCCT
The DNA here is from genome assembly GCF_001278805.1 of Bacillus sp. FJAT-18017. Lineage (GTDB taxonomy): Bacteria > Bacillota > Bacilli > Bacillales > Cytobacillaceae > Bacillus_D. The sequence goes on from NZ_CP012602.1 coordinate 4,345,446, forward strand.
TCTTTGATTTTGAACTTGTAGACTTTGTTATCAGATGTTTCCCATGAAGCAATGTGTTCCTGTGGCTTCAGGTTTTCATCAAAATCGATCAAGTTTTCATCGAAGAAATCAATTACATAAGCATCAGTCTGTGTGCCATAGAAATTGATATTGAACTTGCCTTCCGGAGCTGAGTCAAGTGAGTAATTGAGTGTACCGCCATCCTGTGGCTTAGTCTCCTCAGTATCTTTTCCATCTCCGCCCTGTGGCTTTTTGTCGTTGTTAGCCTTTTCTCCTCCGCTGCATGCTGCCAGGAACATTGATAAAACAAGGACCAGAGCAGACAGCCATAACCAATTCTTCTTCATTTCTTTCCCCCCAGTTAAGTATTTGCACTGCAAGCGCCCGGGATATGTATAGTTGGGCGCATTTAAAACGCGGCTTAGCCATGTTTTATAAAATTGGTAAAGCTCGACAGCAGTTATGCTGCAAATCGGGCGCTTGCGCCATTGTCCTATCTAGTACAGGTGGCAAGCCACTCGGTGCGATGGCTTCACCTCCTTTAATTCCGGTTTTGTAACGGAACATTGCTCCATTGCCATCGGACAGCGCGGGTGGAACGGGCATCCAGTTGGAGGATTCAATGGGCTTGGCACATCGCCTTTCAGGATAATCCGATCCTTTTTCTTCCTTGGGTCAGGACTTGGGATTGCGGATATCAACGCCTGGGTGTATGGATGAAGCGGCTCGGAATACAAGCTGTCCTTGTCCGCAATTTCCACCATGTTCCCCAGGTACATAACCCCGATCCGGTCGCTCATATGCTTTACGACACTTAAATCATGGGCGATGAACAGGAAAGTAAGATCAAATTCCTCCTGCAGGTCTTTCAGCAAGTTCAGGACCTGGGATTGAACCGATACATCAAGAGCTGACACTGGCTCATCAGCGATAATAAGTTTAGGGCGGAGAGCCAGGGCCCTCGCAATTCCGATCCTTTGCCTTTGGCCGCCAGAAAATTCGTGAGCGTACTTATAATAGGCCTCTTCCGGAAGGCCAACCTTTTCAAGAAGGTCCATGACCTCTCTTTTCAGCTCTTCCTTCGGTTTTTTGGTAAAGTTATAGATTGGTTCGGCGATTATGTCGCCTACCATTTGCATCGGGTTTAGAGATGCATAGGGGTCCTGGAAGACCATTTGCAAATCTTTGCGGATTTCGCGAAGTGATTTTCCAGTTACATGTGTAATATCCTTTCCCTCAAAAAGGATTTTTCCATCCGTAGGCTTTAAGAGCCTCAGGATGGTACGGCCAGCGGTGGATTTCCCACAACCCGATTCCCCAACAAGCCCAAGGGTTTCACCTTTTTTAATTTCAAAGGATATATCGTCCACTGCCTTTACGTTACCAACAGTCCTTCTGAAAAATCCGCCCTTGACAGGATAGTAGGTTTTAAGATTCTTAATTTCGAGCAAATTTTCCCCGCTGGGAGCCCTATGTTCCCGGTTTACATCCGCAGTCAATGTACCGCTCATCGGTTAGCCACTCCTTCCTTGGGTCTTGATGTTTCGAAGAGCAGGCAGGCAACATCATGCCCTCCGCCGGTATCGGCAAGCTTTGGAGTGACAGTATGGCACTCCGGCATCGCCATCGGGCAGCGGTTTGCAAATCGGCAGCCATTCTTCTTCATGTTAGTCAGTGAAGGGACGATACCGCTTATTGTGCTTAATCGTTCAGATTCATCTTCCATCTTCGGGATAGCCCCGAGGAGAAGGGTGGTGTATGGATGCTGTGGATTATAAAAAAGCGTTTCAACATCAGTACGCTCCACTATCCTCCCGGCATACATGACGATTACTTCATCACACATTTCAGCCACGACACCAAGGTCATGTGTAATCAGGATGACCGACATATCATTTACTTCCTGAATTTCCTTAAGCAGCTCAAGAATTTGCGCCTGGACCGTAACGTCAAGGGCTGTGGTAGGCTCATCAGCAATCAGAAGCTTAGGCTGGCAGGCAATCGCCATCGCTATCATGACGCGCTGTCTCATACCGCCAGACAACTGGTGTGGATATTCATCCACAATTTTCTCGGGACGGGAAATTCCTACACTATTTAAAAGTGCAATAGATTTAAGGCGAGCTTCTTTTTTATCAATTTTTTGATGATTAAAAAGAACTTCCTGAATTTGATAACCAATTGTAAAAACCGGATTAAGAGAAGTCATTGGCTCCTGGAAGATCATCGAGATATCTTTTCCTCGGATTTTGTTCACTTCATTCTCGTTCAGCTTTTCTATGTTGATACCATCAAAAATGATTTCTCCGGCATTTATCTTGCCGATTCCCTTTGGAAGAAGCTTCATAATCGAAAGGCTCATAACGGATTTACCACAACCCGATTCACCTACCACTCCGACTATCTGCCGTGGCTTGACCTTAAAAGACACACCATCAACCGCATTATAATATGTACCATCGATATCGAAGGCTGTTTCCAAATTCTTTACTTCCAGTAATGGTGCTCCACCTAGTTGGGAAATTTTCGCGCTCATACGACACCCTCTTACTTTTCAATTATTCTGCCAATTCACTATATTTAAATAAATACTATTACAAAATTGTTACAATTGCAAGATTTTTTTAATTTTTCCTTTTTACACCTTGGAAATACTTTACACTGCTGGCAGGAGTGGGATTACTCCCCTTTTTTTAGCTTTCTATATTATTTAAAAAAAGAATTTTTTTGATTTTAAGTGAATTTTTTACATCAAATTTACGTTTTAGATAATAGTTTTGGACAAGCCAGAATCCAATTGAATAGCCGGCAAGGGCAGGAATTCTTCCTCCGCCGAATAGAAGCTGGTTATGCGTTTTTTCTTTTTTCTTGACATCAAGATTATTCCGGAAAAATTCTTCCCATAAAAACTCCAGCTTTTTTTCCGGATATTTTTGGCACCATTCAGCAATAAATTCTTTGCCGCATTCCGTTAAAACTGTATATTCAGCGAGCCCTTCCATCACCATCGATTCAAGAAGGCTATTTTCTTGAATCTCCCCTTCAGTTCGATTCATCCTGCAAACATGATGATACTCATGAACAAAAAGTGCCCTCAATTCTTTTTTCCCAACATCAGACGGCAGGAAAAGAAAAAGCTTATCCTTGTATGCAACTCCCGACTTACGGAGGGCGTCTCTTTTGAAAAGTGAATTGCTTCTAGCAATCGGAAAAATGAAAACGGGGATATCTGGGCCATCCCATTCTTCCTTATAGGTATTCATCAACTCCCTTGTCCACTCCCAAATCTCCTTTCTTTCGATCAGCTTGGCAAGGTCCCACTTGGTGCCATTATTTCTTCCAACCATGCCAAAATAGGCAAGTTCTCTGTAAAATCTTTCACTCTCCACACCAGGAAAATAGCCTTGAAGCTTCGTTAAGATTTTACTGAGGTCATCCCCGCTATCTTCAAGCCACTCGTTTGTATTGATTACTCCCATCTTTGTTCCCCCCATTGTTGTTATTTAACAGTGTATGGCCATTTTACTGTTCCTGCCCCTTTGCCTTTGATCCTATTTATTGGACACTCGGGAAAAGCGAAACGCAGGCAAAGAACGCCTGTCCCTGCGAAGTTTATTCTTGGAAGCTTCCCTTTGTGTAGTGGAAATCAACAAACCTGTTAACAAAGACCAAAAAATAAAAAACCCTGTGGAATAGATACCTTTTCAGGTTTCTACCCCACAGGGTTTATTTTATTAAAGCCTTTGGTTACTCATATTTTTTAAAAGCCAGTGTTGCATTATGGCCGCCAAATCCAAGTGAATTGCTGATTGCCGCCTTGATTTCCTTCGTCCTGGCTTCATTCGGGACATAATCAAGGTCGCATTCCGGGTCAGGCGTTTCGTAATTGATGGTCGGAGGAAGGACTGAATCCCTCATCGCGAGAACTGTAAAGATAGCCTCAACACCGCCAGCGGCACCTAAAAGATGTCCTGTCATCGACTTTGTCGAGCTGACAGCCAGATTATATGCATGTGGTCCAAACACTTCTTTGATTGCCAATGATTCATATTTATCGTTATACTCCGTGCTAGTTCCATGAGCATTAATATAATCGATTTCTTCAGGCTTCAAGCCGGCATCTTCAATAGCCATCCTCATTGCCCGCACGCCGCCTTCTCCACCAGGAGCGGGGGCCGTAATATGATACGCATCCCCGGTTGCACCGTACCCGACGATTTCGGCATAAATTTTTGCTCCTCGTGCCTTTGCATGCTCCAGCTCTTCAAGTACGAGGATGCCCGCTCCTTCTCCCATTACAAAGCCATCCCTGTTTTTATCAAACGGCCGGCTAGCAGTTCCCGGATCCGGATTAGTTGATAATGCAGTGTTTGCACAGAAACCAGCAACAGCCATTTTTGTGATTGGAGCTTCTGTTCCCCCGGTAATCATGGCATCTGCATCACCGCGCTGGATGACTTTAAACGCATCACCAATCGAGTTAGTCCCTGTTGCACACGCTGTTACCGTACAGGAGTTAAAGCCTTTTGCCCCTAGCATGATGGATACCTGGCCTGCAGCCATGTCAGGAATCATCATCGGTACAAAGAACGGGCTAACCCTTTTATATCCGCGATTTTGAAAAACTTCAAATTGAGTTTCGAAGGTTTCCATTCCACCTATACCGGAGCCTATCCAAACGCCAACTCGATGTGCGTTTTCATCTACGATTGCCAGTCCGGAATCCTCAAAAGCCATTTTCGATGCGGCAATTGCATATTGTGTAAAACGATCCATTTTCCTTGCTTCTTTTCTCTCCAGGTAGCTTTCCGGATTGAAATCATTAATTTGTGCAGCAACCTTGGCAGGATATTCATCCGCGTTAACCCTTGTAAGTGGTCCAACACCGGATTTACCGGCAACAATATTCTTCCATGTTGTTTCCGCATCAAGGCCAAGCGGCGTCACTGCGCCAATACCTGTTACAACTACCCTACGATTTGCCATTCAAGAGACAGCTCCTTTACAGTGGTTTCTTCTCAAAAGGGCAAGCTGCCCTAATTATTTTGGTTTGAATTTAAATCCTTTGGAAATCACCTCTACACTATTGTAAAGGTTTTATTTTCCCCATCTTATCGCGATTGCACCCCAGGTGAGGCCTCCGCCAAATCCGACCATTACTACGATATCATCATCCTTAATCTTGCCTGCTGCAATATCATCTACAATCGAGATGGGAATCGATGCCGCAGATGTATTCCCATATTTATTAATTGTATAGGACACTTTTTCAACTGGCAATTCAAGCCGCTGGCGTGCTGCCTCAATAATCCGGATATTTGCCTGATGAGGGACAAGATAGTCGACATCTTCCTTCGTTAACCCTGCCTTTTTCACGACATTCAGACTGCTCTCGCCCATTTGGCGAACAGCAAATTTGAATACTTCCCGGCCATTCATAATGATGTTTTCTTCCTGATAAAGGTGTTTCCCACCGGTACCGTCTGCTCCCAATTCAAAGGACAGGATTCCTCTGTCTCCGCTTACCGGTCCAAGCACAACAGCCCCAGCTCCATCACCAAAGAGGACGGCTGTATTGCGGTCTTCCCAATCAACAATTTTAGAAAGTTTTTCTACGCCTACTATTAATACGTGCTTATAGACACCCGTTTCAATAAATTGCTTTCCTGTAATGATGCCGTACATGAATCCCGCACAAGCAGCGCTGACATCCATGGCAGCAGCTTTCTTTGCGCCAAGCTTTTCCTGGAGCATGCAAGCTACTGAAGGGAATGGCCTGTCAGGAGTCACCGTTGCGACCAGGATCATATCAATCTCCTCCGCCGCTACTCCTGCAGTCTCCAACGCCTGAAGCGCCGCTTGATAAGCCATGTCCGAAGTATTGATTGAGGCATCGGCAATCCGCCTTTCCTCTATTCCTGTCCGGGTACGGATCCACTCGTCCGATGTGTCCATCCTTTTCTCAAGGTCAAAGTTTGTAACAACTGTTTCGGGAACATATTTACCTATTCCAATAATGCCAGCTCGCATGGCGGCCAACTCCTTATTATAAAAATTATCCATATACTATTATCAATTATTATGACTTGGTACTAATTTTATCAATTCAAATTGATATTGGCAATAGGCAAAGTGAAGCTAAGATTTATCTTCCTCTAACACATATAGGCAGATTGACGTAAATCCTATGTTCTCCGCATTTGTCCATCCACTTACTCCACCGCAACATACTATTAATATGGAGAGAGCTGTTTTGAGAGGAGGTCTACAATGGACGAGAAACTGCCGGAAAGGGAAGATCGCTTTTCAAAAATGATGTTCGGGGCGAGAAGAAACCCCAAACCTGAAAAAGGACAGGAGAATCCACTTTTCGAGATCCTTAATGGTACTCACAGCAAAAATTCAATTGATTACGCCCTTCTTTTAGATGTTATCGATAACCTGGCTGATTCAGCTGAAAAACTAAAACCTGTTATATCTAAAGTCTACCCCCAGATCCAGCAATTCTGGAAGAGCTAAAGCAGAAGCGCCTTCATGAAAGGCAAAGAACGGCTCGCCACAGGCCAAATTCGCCTGTCCCTGCGATGATTATTCACGGAAGCTTTCCTTTGTGTCTCTGCGATGTTTATACACAGATGCTTCCCTTTGTGTCCTTGCAATATTATTCCCGAAAGCTTTCCTTGTGGAGCTGGACCAAAATAAATAGCTGCCTGTTCCCAGGCAGCTTTCTTCTTCCATAAATAATTGTCGTTATAAATTCCACGCTTCGCAAATCGTCCGAATCGCAGAGCGTCTCTGCCTGGCAAGACCTTCCTTATTCGAAACTGATGCTGCTACTGATTCAATCTGTATTCCTTCATTTATTATGTGGTTGCTTTGCAGGCTTTCTGGCAAGGATATCCCCAACAATTCTGCACACGATCTCCAATTATCCTTGCAATTGCTCCTTAATACAAAATTCTCTGCTTTTCCCCGCTCTATAAGTTCTATCACCTTTTCGGCGGCATCATCGCAATAAATTGCATCCCCCGTATACTCCTGGTTAGGATCAGGTGAGTCAGTTTTTCCTAAAATCACTTCTTGAAATATATATCTTTCAGGCTGATATGGACCAAATAGTGTCGGCAGATAAACTTTCATGATGGTCTCGCTTTCACTTTCGGCAATGCAGTCTTCTGTGAATGCGAGTTCAATTGGTAAAATAAGAACCACTGACCCTTCCCAGTCTTTTTTTTCAATAATAGAGCTAACGCTCTGTAGACAATTCTTATGATCATCAAGGTTGAGCCAATCGTACATAGAGATAACAATGACCCCTGGATCTTCCAAGAATTCAGCTTTTGATTCGTACGGCATGCTTTGGAAATTGCCGTTTCTGCCTATTTCATTCATCATATCTTCCTTATAGGATGCTGATTCATTTCCATATGGAATACCTACAACCTCGTAACCGCGCTCAAGTAAAATCTTACAAAGATGAAATCCAAAAAAACCGAATGCTCCAATAACTGTTGCCTTTTCCATGCTATTTCCTCCTTGCAGGTTTCACTGTATCGTATGCCTGCAGGCTAAAAATATTTCCAGAAGATGCATCTTATAGGACTTTTTCATGCCTGGAAAAAAATTTAGCGATTTCCCCTCCCAGCTGACTGGCTTTTTCCGGAAGCATAAAGGTTTCGGTTATCTGCGCCTGGCCACGGACCGCATCGATTATATTCTTGCATGTGCGAGATTGCTGGTATGACCTGCCCCCGGCAAGGATGTACACTACTCGAATAGGGATACCAAATGATAGATCAGGCTTACTTTCAGACTCGATATGTCGTGCCGCAATTCGGCTGTCCATTTCATGGGCTTCGGCTATCTCCTTCAAAACTTTTTTGTAAAAAAATCTATGTTCTTTCTCCTGTTCCATATGCATTTTCAGCGAAAGGATTGGGTTAATTAATACTACCGACCGGATATTCCCCTTCATCTCGTTCGCCATTTTTAAAGCAGCCAGGGCCCCCATCCCCTCTGCAATAATATGGATTTTATTATTCAGGATTTCATTTTTCATTACATAGCTATATAGCAAGGAGCCTAGCAGGACAGCTTTCGCCGAACCCCAATGCCTTCCATGGAAATTTGAAGTAAAGAGCGTATAGCCAGCTTCCTTCAATGTGGAGAGTATTTGTTGTTTCCCGGGATTTTGTTTCCAAAAGCTTGTTTCTTCATTCACAAAATGCCGTTCATCACCAAAGATCATCACTCCGAATCCGGTTGGTTTTTCGGGGTAATAGATTGCACTCCATTCGTTTTCCAGTTGAAAATGACGATTTTCCATACTTAAAACTCCTTCTGCCTTTATCCACTAACTAGTGTATGTAGCCACGCAAGGAATGAAATAGGGACTTTTCCCAAAATGCAACCATATCATGTTTTTTAACTATATTTTCGTTTTCTTCTCTTTGGTCATTGTGATAAGATGAAAAGAGATTATGACGGGTTGAGGTGACAATATGAAATATTTTTGGACATTTTTCTGGGTAATTCTTTTAGTAGAAATGTTGGCTTATGTTTCGACATCCATGCTTGGAGCCGCGTTCGACTACAAGGGTGCTGCGGTCCTAGGTATCATTACCGCTGCAATCGTATCATTCGTTCCTGTGTTAATTCCTAACGATCCTGTTGAAAACCATCATCATTAATCCATTGCAAGGTCATCCTAAACGGATGGCCTTTTGCTTTTATAAAGTCCTTTTCTTTTACCCGAATTAAAAATGGTTCAACCTCTGAGTACAAAGTGAAATTTCCATAGCTAATGAGCAAAAAATAAAAGCCATCGTCCTCGATGGCTAAAATTGAACTACTTTTTAGTGGCCTCTTTTATCAGTATAGGTCCAGATTCTCTCATGATTCGAAGCTTCAGGGAATGGCTGGCCTTTCTTCAGATGAATTTTCTGCGGATTGGTTACCGGGCTCCCGGTATCACCTATTTCAATGTACGTACCATTATTCGGAGCCTTTTGCCCTGGTTTGAACTGATGGTTTTGTCCCATATGATAATCCTCCTTGCTTTATGGCTTATTAATGCCTGCCATTAGTATTTCCGAGGTCCCAAACAACATGAAGGCAAGTTTTGACAAACAGGGGAATGAAATCAATGTTGAATTTGTCATTTGTATGAACCTTCTCCCCAACATATAGTTTTTTTATTTCGTTAGCAATATAATAATAGTAATAACTAATCTTGACATGGAAAATAAAGTATCCTTCTAAAGGTAGGTGGCAATCATGCAATCTCTTGCAGGAGCACCGGCAAAACTAAATGAAATTCTTAGAGAGACTCATCATATCCAAAAGATTGAAAAAGGGAACTTCTTGTTCCAGGAAGGCTCTCCTTCAAAGGAAATATACATTCTTCTTAGCGGATTAATTCAGGTAAGCAAAATCATTCCTGATGGCAGGGAATTGACATTGAGGATTTGTTCGGAGGGTGATCTTATCGGTGAGTTGAACATCTTCTGTGCTACTCCCAGGAACCTCTTAAGTGCAAAGGCGATGGAAAGCGGAGAAGTCGCAGTTATCATGAAAGATCATCTCGAGGCCAAGCTGGCTGAGAACAATGAGCTGGCATTGGAATTCATGAAATGGATGAGCCAGCAATACAGGAAAACACAAACAAAATTCCGTGATCTTGTCCTTCATGGAAAAAAAGGCGCCCTATACTCCACCTTGATTCGGATGGCCAACAGTTATGGAGTTAAAACAAGCAATGGCATCATGATTGACTTGCTCTTAACAAACCAGGAGGTCGCAAATTTCTGCGGCACTTCAAGGGAAGTTGTTAACCGTCTGTTGAGCGAACTCCGAAAAAAGGGAATCATATCGATAGATAAAGGAATCATCACGATTCACCAGCTCCCTTTCCTAAGAAGAGAAATTGACTGTGAAAACTGCCCGAAGGAAATTTGTAATATTGATTAACATAAATAAGGCCTGCCGAATCATTTCGGCAGGTTTTTTTCATACCCTCAGCTTGAAAGAAGTCTCCCCCCCCGCACCACATGGCAAAACAAAATTCCTGATGCTCTATCCGTCCATACAAATTATCAACTAAGTAAAAGGAGGAGATGGCAGTTGCCTCTCCTCCTTCAATCTGCTTATATTAGGTGCACTGCTATGAAAATGAAGAATAACACCGAGTTAACGATTTCAGCAACACCGATTTGAATCGGACTCATTTTCCTTCCATAAAAGCCGATTGCCCTTGCGAGGCTCGGCAGGAAAGCGACTGCAATCAGCCATTGAGACATAATGATCCAGAAGACTGTGACAGCAGCATGATATCCCCAGGATATCAACTTGAAATTGCTATTTTTCTTTTCACGTATCATGGATTTAACAAAGAATGTGCTGCCGATGAAAAACAAAACAGACACTATGAACACGAGCATTGCTTCTCCTGATACTGCTCCAGCCGGCAAATATGCGCTTGCCAGTCCAGCGAAGGAAAATGCAAAAATCGCACTGAAATCATTTATTATATGACGATCCTTATTTTTTGACGAAAAGTAGGCATTAATAGCGAAAAAGGGAAGCATCATTAGACCAAAATAGACAACTGACGGCCGCTCAAACAATGGGAAGAGCAAAAGCAAGAGCGCGGGTACCAGGTAAATAACTATCCATTTTACATGGAAGGCAATTTTCTTCTTTTTAAAAAGAAGCAGCATTGGGTATGTCGCCAAATAGAGAAATATCCATCCTAAAAAGAATGGGACATGCTCCCAAACAAACCCCGAGGCCACAACTCCCAGCCAGAAAGGAACAATCAGCATCGCCCATGCACCGTGCTGTTTTGGCATAAATAATTTCATGTAAAACACCCCTGTTTGCTTTTTCTTACCTTTATCATAGGCGAGCAAAACAGTTAAAAGTGTGAAGTACGTCACAGATAGTGTTTATTAAAATGACGAAATTGAGAACGAATCACTTTCCGAAACCAATAAAAAAAGAAGGCAATTGCCTTCTTTTTAGCGAGTAACATATTTCTTAGTGATTGCCTTTATGAACTGACAAGGCTTTGAAATAAAGGAAATATACTTTGTAAACGAGATGAATAATAGAAAGGTAAATAACAATAATAAATGGACTTGCGTCAAGATGGATGCGCTTTTTAGCAATTCAAACTCTGGCCTGAACTGCAACAAACTTATCAGCCATTCAAACATATTGGACAAATCCCTCGTTGACCTATAAAAAAGAATTAATCCAATTCCTGTTACAGTTGTAAGCAACCATAACGATTTTACAAACCAATTGAGGAACTGGCTCATCTTTGGGGCTATTTCCTGAAAAATACCGGGAGAGCCATATTGCCATACAATTCCCATTCCAAAAACTGCTGCAACGGTATAAGGATAAATCAGCCAGGCAAACCAATGAAATATCTCCATCCAGTCACTCCTCTTAACAAATCACATGTTTCATTTTATATAAGAAATCATGACAATTCAGTGACAAAAGTAACTGCTTTCGAAAATTATTCATCTATTTTGCCTATCGGTGCATTTTTTTAAGGATTATTTGAAAAAGCTCATCCAGCATGGAATGAGACTTTATTGGAAAGACGGGAACATCGTGAAGGTTTTGAGGAGCGGCTTCCCAATAAAGAACTGCCATAACCTGTTCAAGCTGGTTTGGCAGCTCTTCATCCCCTTGGTTTCGCACGAGGACAAATTTGGGATAACCTGCCCGTTTATGTCCTTCGATCAGAATTATATCCGGGTCAAGCTCGGCAAGCAGAGAAACCTGCTGGTGCAGTTCCCAGCTCTCCTGTTCCGCATGCATAATAAGAGAGCCATCTCCTTCTACAAGCGAAGCAATGGCTCCCGCATCCATATGCCTGGTCGAATCTTTGCCTTCAGGAACCGCCGGCTTACCTCCATGTCCATGATGCTTGATTGCTGCCACTTTAAGCCCTTCTTTGGTTAACAGGCGAATCAGCCGCTCTGACAGGGTTGTTTTGCCGCTGTTTTGATAGCCGACAACCTGAAAAACGAATGGCCTTACCATGGCCATTCGCTTCCTTCTTGATCATCAAGGAGCAGGGCTTCCACTTCTGTTCCCGCTTCAAACCCCCTGGTCCCGCCTGGCAAAATCATAAGTGAATTTGCTCCGGCAAGACTCATGACAATATTTGATTTATCCAGCCCGCTTGGAGTGGCAATCAGTCTTCCATTTTGGAATGAAACTGTGCTCCTGACAAACCTGGTGAAAGGATTCGCCTTTGGAAAATCCGTATCAAGTATGGCTAGTTCTTTACGGAGGTGGGGCTTTTTCGAGCAAAGCATCGTTCTGATGATCGGCCTTGCAAATAGCTCGAAGCCAACGTAGCAGGCGGAAGGATTGCCGGACAGCCCAAACAGCAGTTTTCCATTAAAATGAGCCACAGTCGTTACACTGCCCGGCCGCATTCCAACTTTGTTAAAAAGCACCTCAGCCCCCAGTTTTTCATAAATCGCAGGCATATAATCGAAGTCCCCTACAGAAACGCCGCCGGTAGTTATGAGCATATCAACCTTATCCAATGATTCCTTAACAGCTTCAAAACATGTGTCAAAATCATCAGGTAGGCTGCCAAAGTAGTCAGCCTTTGCCCCTGCACGTTCGATTTGCGCCGCAATCATGTATGAATTGCTATTGCGTATTTTGCCTGGGACAAGCGGATCATTGACTTCAAGGAGTTCTGTTCCAGTTGCATAAAGGCCGACAATCGGCTTTTTGGCTACAGGCACTTCCGCATATCCAAAGGTAGCGAGCATCGCCTGGATTCCAGGATTAATGATGGTCCCTTTTTTAACAAGAACTTCTCCCTCCTTGGCATCTTCTCCCTTAAAGGAAACATTCTCGCCCTTTTTTATTTTGCGTTTAATAGTCATAAAGTTTTTTCCATCGCGCTCGGTGGTTTTAACAAGCTCGAGCATCATGACTGCGTCTGCCCCTTCCGGCATCATTGCACCGGTCATTATCCTGACTGCCTGCCTTTTCCCAAGTACCTTTGAGGTTGTTTGTCCTGCCCCGATATGGTCAATCACTTCAAATTCAACAGGATTCTCCAATCCTGCCTCAAGTGAATCCTCTGAACGAATTGCAAACCCGTCATATGGCGCTCGCGTGAAATGGGGAACATCGCTGGTTGCAACAAGATCCTCTGCCAAAAAACGCCCATAGCTCTCGTTAATAGATATGAATTCGGACTGGCCGTTTTGTTTACGTGACATAATCCGTTGAACCGCTTCACCAATAGAGATTGGTTTTCTCATTTCGAGCATGTAATCATCTCCTGAGCCAATACTGTTTGTTCATTTAACTATCTCCACTATTAGGGTACTTGAAACAATGCCCTATGGCAAACGTGTAAATCGTGTATATTTTATGTCTAAATCCTGAATTAATTGAAAAATATTCTCAAGTGTGACGCACATCACCAACTTCTTTATTCATATGAAGTAATTTAGATATAGAAGCTGAATTATTACCTTTTACAAGGAGGATATATAACTAATGGTAAAAACGTATTCCGAACAGACTCTTGTCAGAGACCTAGTGAATGATTTCCCAAAAACTGCGGATGTGTTTAAAAAGGTTCGTATAGATTTTTGCTGCGGAGGTGCGACTCCTATTGCTGAAGCTGCCGCCGCGGGCAACGTGGATCTTGAAATCTTAATGGGGAATCTGGAAGAAGTTATTCAAAAAAGCAGCGGAGTAGAAAATGACCTTAAGGTATGGATGGATTCCAGCTCACCGTCAATTATCGATCATGTGATTGCTCAATACCATAACCCACTGCGCGATGAATTTGCGGCACTGAGCCCGTATGTAACCAAGGTTGCCCGAGTACATGGCGAGAACCATCCAGAGTTATTGAAAATGAATGAACTTTTTTATGAATTGAAAAAAGAAATGCTTGAGCATGTAGACAAAGAAGAAGCAACGGTCTTCCCTCTTATTAATCAGCTTGATGCGGACACCATTGAGGATCGTGAACAGGCCCTTAATTACATTAAGGAACTGGAACAGGAGCATGACCATGCCGGTTCCATCCTTAAGCAGCTTCGTGAGGTAACAGGCGACTTTACTCCGCCAATCGATGCATGCGGAACATACCGGCTCGTCTACCGCCGCCTGGAAATGCTTGAAGAGCAAACCTTCATGCATGTCCATCTTGAAAACAATATCCTGTTCCCAAGGTACTTCTAATATATAAGAAGTTTTATATGAAGAAAGCTGCTTCTAAAGGTAGGTTGAAATGACGCCTTTTAGGAGCAGCTATTTATTTTTGTTACTTTCCCTTTTTTCTTTTACGTGAGCGATTTCCTACATCCTTTTTAATTTTATGGCTGTGTTAAACAACGATGTTGATAACCGTCTCAAAAGTGGAAGTTCCAGTGAATCATTATCGCAGAGAGAGGCGCATATCCGTTCACGAGGTCTTCGGCATTTCATTCCCCTCGGAGCAAACGCAATTTGGGGTCTCCCCGGTTCTTGACGACCCTACTGGTTATGTAATTGAGCCTGCGGGCGTCAATAGAGGTTCTTGAGACCCTGCTGGTTATGTAATCATGGGTGCGGTCGTCAATAGAGATTCTTGACGACCCTGCTAGTTATGGAATCGAGCGTACGGTCGTCAATAAAGGTTCTTGACGACCCTGCTGGTTATGTAATCACGGGTGCGGTCGTCAATAGAGGTTATTAACGACCCTGCTGGTTATGTAATCATGGGTGCGGTCGTCAATAGAGGTTCACTGACCTTTCTTAGTAGGTTGAATAGTCTTACTAGAAAAAGTACCGCAGGAGAAAAGCGAACGCATTCGGGACGAGTCTTTGCACCTTCCATTTTAAATAAGTTGGTCCGATATTCTCTTAAGCATAATACCTTATTCAGACAATTTCAGATCGCTATAAATTTGAGGACTAAATAAAAAAACTGCCTGGAGAGTTACGCCGGGCAGTTTACTCATAAAATTATAAGATGTAAGTTTCTTATCCTAATCCTTCGAGGAATTATTATCCGCCAATATAGGACATTTCAATCTTTTTGCGGTTAGCTGCTGTTTCTTCGGTTCGTTCATCCGAATATCGGTCAGAGCGGCCGTTCCAAATCGATGTTACCCGTTCTGCGATTTCCTCATCTGTTGCACCGTTCCGCATAAAGTTGCGCAGGTCATGGCCGTTCCCGTTGAACAAGCATGTGAAAATCTGGCCATTGGCCGATAGACGGGAGCGTGTACAGCTGGAGCAGAAGGATTCAGAAACAGATGTAATGAAGCCCACTTCCCTATCTGTACCTTTATACCGATACAGCTTGGCCACCTCACCAAAATATGCAGGGTCTACCGCTTCAAGCTCATAATTTTCTGATAGCATATCAAAGATTTGCTTTTTCGTAATAACATCATCCATTTTCCAGCCATTCGTGCTGCCGACGTCCATAAATTCAATGTATCGAAGCTGCAGGCCATTGTTCTTGCAGTATTCTGCCATCGGAAGAATCTCCTGGTCATTTAGGCCTTTTTTGACAACCATATTCACCTTAACGCCAAGGCCGGCTTTTCTTGCAGCGGCAATCCCATCAAGGACGGGTTTTGTTCCGACATTTCGGCCATTAATTTCACCGAAGAGCTTATCATTCAGGCTATCAAGGGAGACATTTACCCTTTTTAGTCCCGCGGCTTTTAGCTGCTCCGCATACTTAGGGAGCAGAACGCCATTTGTTGTCAGCCCGATATCACTCAGCCCTTCAATCTTTGAAAGCTTTTCAACGAGCACTGGCATGTCCCTGCGGAGTAGCGGCTCACCGCCGGTTAGGCGGATTTTTTCAACCCCGAGGCTGACAAAAATTCTGGCAAGCCTCTCAATCTCTTCATAACTTAACAGGGCCGTCTTTGGTAAAAATACAAAATCAGGACCGAACTTATCTGCAGGCATGCAATATTGGCAGCGGAAATTGCAGCGATCGATGACCGAAATCCTTAAATCCCTTAGTGGCCGGTTCAATTTATCTTTAATAATGGATTTTTCCATTCTATCAACTCCAATATATGGGGTTCACTTCAGGCACCGCATACTTAATCAAAGACTATCAAAAAACGGTGTGGCTACTAGGAACTCTCATGCTTTCTCCCAATACCAACTGGAAATTATCAATCTATTAACACAATTTGCATATTGTTTACTTTATTATCTTATTTTAGCATAGAACAACTCTCTGTGGTTATGTCTTTGACTTTTCTGAAGCAGTTGTCAAAGAAAGTTCACGTTTGGGCCCGATGTTAACAGTTTTCACTATATTGTCATTGTTAATTGGGTTTCAACCTTTTTACGTAATGTACAATAATAGTAACTTAAATCACAGACGGATACGTATTTATTATAAACTAAAGAGGTGGATGAAAATGGGCGCTGTTAAAACAATGAAACCTACCCACTCGATCGAAATTAAAGAGATTCTCCATTTTGCGGATAGAAAATTTAAAACAGAGCGCGGCTCGTTTTTATTTCAGGAAGGGATGGAGGCTGAAGAACTCTACATCGTCCTATCCGGAAAAATCCAAATAAGCAAGATTACCTCAGACGGCCGGGAACTTTCTCTCCGGATCTGTGGTGAGAATGATATTTGCGGAGAACTCACTTTATTTACCGCCAATCCGAAATATCTCCTAAGTGCTAAAATACTTGAGGAGGGTGAAGTCGCGGCAATTCGCAAGGAAGTTATTGAAACGGAAATTTTCCAGAACAGTACTCTTGCTTTTGAATTTATGAAATGGATGAGTGACCATTTCAGGAAAACACAAACCAAGTTTAGGGACCTTGTACTTAATGGTAAAAGGGGCGCACTATTTTCAACACTAATCCGCATGACTAACAGCTATGGTGTCCACCTCGATACTGGCATCCTAATTGATTTACCATTAACAAATCAGGACCTTGCCAATTTCTGCGGTACATCCAGGGAAAGTACAAACCGGATATTAAGTGAGTTAAAGCGTGACGGTATTGTTTCTATTAAAAAAGGAAAGATTACTGTTCATAACCTTGATTATCTTAAACTTGAAATCGGCTGTGAGAACTGCCCTGCAGTGTATTGCAGTATAGAATAATAAGTTTTGATAGGGCCAGAACAGCGGTTTTTTGGCCATTTTATTTACTGACAGCAATACAGGGAGCCCTGCAGCTACACAGGGTTCCCTGTTTTTTGTACTATTTAGATGATATATCTTTTTTGGAGCTATCTAGCTCTGGGTTTACTTCTCCCTTAATGCCTTCGGGATGTAAACGCAGAATGGTTCGCTTTCAAGATAGTCCCCAGTCATCGCATAGGCCCTCGAACGGGATCCTCCGCATACGTGGCGGAATTCGCAGACACCGCACTTGCCCTTGTATTCATCCGGGTTGCGTAATGATTTAAACACTGGAGAATTCCGATAAATCTCGGCCAGCGGAGTTTCTCTTACGTTGCCTGCCTTGATTGGCAGCAGGCCGCTTGGGTATACATCACCGATATGGGAGATGAAAACAAACCCATTCCCATCATTTACACCTTTTGGCGCACGGCCAAGGCCGTCAATTGAACCTGTCAGTCCGTGTTCAGTCAATGCATCAAGGTATTCGATATCCCCTTTTTGCTGCTTGGCCTCACGCATTTTTTGCTGAATGACGACACGGCGGTAATGCTGGCCCGCAGTGGTTTTTATGTCAAATGAAACTCTTTTGCTCAAGTCATACAGCCAGCGGAAGACGTGCTCATGCTGTACCGGCGAAATCATATCGCTCTCCTGGCCCCTTCCTGTCGGGACAAGGAAAAAGACACTCCAAAGGACACACTCAAGTTCCTCCATCAATTGAGCCATTTCATCAAGATAATCGATGTTATAACGTGAAATAACCGTATTGATTTGTATCGGGATTTCAAGTTCATGCAAATATTTAATCCGTTCAAGTGTCAGATCAAAGGATCCGGCTGTACCCCTGAAATGGTCATGGACTTCAGCATTTGGACCGTCAAGGCTAAATGCCCAGCGGGAGAGCCCTACTTCCTTCGCCTTTTCAATTGCTTCTTTTGTGACATTCGGCGTTGCACTTGGTGTCATTGAAACGCGTACGCCTTTTTCGACGGCATATTTGGCGATATCAAATACATCCTTGCGCATGAGCGGGTCGCCGCCTGTAAAAACAAGCATCGGGTTTTGCATATCATATATTTGGTCAATAAGGTTCTTGCCTTCTTCAAAAGATAGTTCACGCGGGTCACGCATATATTGTGCTTCTGCCCTGCAATGCAGACACTTAAGCTGGCAGGCACGAGTCAGTTCCCATATAACGATGAAAGGATTTTCATTAAAGTCCCTCGCGAAGGGGTTCTTTTTCATAACCTGTTCAGGGTCGAAAGCCATATTTGGAATAAATGCCATACTAAAACGCCTCCTAATTGGCTTACAGTTACTAGCCTTGTTACTCGTATTATAAAACTGTCAGGATAGTGAAAATGTGAGGTACGTCACATCACTGGAAGTTTCTTTGACGTAATTGTGAAGGATGACAACATAAACAACATGTTTATATACTAAATATAAACATCATGTGATTGGACGATCTACCCGGTGACCTGCATTTTGATATATTTCAGCTTTTTTACGGAAGTGAGGACTTTTTGATGGGGAAAATTGCATTGTTTTTTCTGCTAAGTTTTTCATTAATTTTGAGCGGCTGCACCACAACGTATGACGAGGATTACACGAAAACTCACAAACAAATGCTTGATCATTTTTTAGGGGATTGGACAGTGGAGAATACCCAGGAGGAATTTCAGCCGGCTTCAGAGGCGTTAGAAGATGATGAAGAGTATATAAGTTGGGACATCCGCTATAAAGCCAGCGGCGGAAAGGAACAAACTTTCCATATTGTAAATAATGAAGGCATTCTTTATAGTCTGCACCGGCACTTGCTAACTCTTTACTTTTCAGAATTGAGGAATGAAGTAGGTACTATTCCCGATGCTACTCTCGATTTAGTGGATGCCCATCAAGCCGCAACGATAAATCAATTGGCTTACGAGCAAAACCCTGACAAAGTATTGGAAAATTACAAGGATGTATATGACTTTAAGAATTTTCAGCTCCAAAATGCACATTCTAATTCCGGTTATTATTTTAGCTTGAGTGTCGATGACCCTGCTTCACTAGAAGCAATGGAAGCAAAAATTCTCAGCATTATTCCAAATCTCAATATGGTTACCAAACAGCGCGGAACCACTACCATCTTTAACTATTATATAAATGGGAAGAACATCACTTTGTCTGAACATCCCTCCTATGATTATTCAACAATGGAATCAATGCAAGAAATACATATTTATGAAGAACTGCTGAGAAAGGGAACACCACATTACAACATAGAGGATTTGTATAAAGAATAATGATTTTTTAAAAAGCGTGCTACCTTTTGGTTCACGTTTTTTGTTTTTAGGGCTCGATTGGCTCAAAGATTATAGGCGAGAAAAACTATGTAAAGAATTTGTGCACGAGAGGAGTGGGATGAACAATATACGGAGGTCACTAATGAGTATTAAACCTGTAATGCATCCCGTTCTAAATTTAGGCTAATTCGGTACAAATTTAGTTTTAAAAATGCCTGGAGCAAATTTTGCCCCAAGCATTTTTTGGCTTAATTAATTCACTTATTGCGCTTTAGGAAATCGTCAATACTTCATAGCTGGCGGCAAGTTCGACAAATTCGCCCATTGTACTAATCTTGCCTACCGAGATGGCCTCGGTTAGTCCATAATGCTCAACACATGTTTTACAAGCAAGTATTTCAACGCCCTTCTGCTCAAGCTCCTTCAGGTGAACAGATACGAACGAATCATCTGTCATCAAATATACACCAGAATTCATGCAGAATACTGCCCTCGGTAACTCATCCCGCTGCTTTAGCAATGTGAAAAATGTTTCAAGGACATTTTCACCAAGCTGCTCATCACCTCTGCCAAGCTGGCTTGAGCTGGCTAGGATTACTTTGTTCTTCATTAGAATGACCCGCCTTCCGTCTGATTTACCTGATACCTAATGCGATTTTCGCATAGCGGGACATCATATCTCTGCTCCAAGGCGGATTGAAGACAATGTTTACCTCTGTATCCTTAACCTCCGGAATATCAGCCAGTGCACGCTTTACCTGGTCGACGATTGTTCCTGCGAGCGGGCAGCCCATTGAAGTCAATGTCATGGTAACCGTTGCAACGCCTTCCTCATCCATCTCTACATCATAAACCAAACCCAAGTTAACAATATCAATGCCCAGTTCAGGGTCGATAACAAGCTCCAATGCTCCCATGATACTATCTTTTAAATCCTGATCCATTTATATCGCTCCTATCATATATTTTTAAAAGCATTATTCCTTTTCTAGTCCAATACCCTGTTGAGATGCTTTTCATCCGCCATAATTCCAGATCCAAGGTGAAGGTCAAACCAATCGACAAGGCCGTATGTACCCTGCTTTGTCACCTTGTGCCCAACATGTTTTTCGGAAATAAACTTCAGAGCTCCCTGGCGTCCTTTATCCTCCTGCAAGCTTTGGTAAAACTCCCAGGCAAACCGGTGAGGAACAATCGTGTCGGCTTCACCATGCCAGAATAAAAGAGGTGTGTCTGCCAGTTTTTCGGGCTGAAGGGTCAGGTCATATTCCTTTAATGCCTCTAGCTGAACCCTTAACTCCTCTTCGGATTGGGGAAGGTTGTAGCCCTGCTTTTGTAGCTCGGAAACTTGCCAGTTAGCCATATCATAATAATTAGGGGAACCCATCAAACTTACTGCTGCACGAATCCAATTATACTGGGTCAGTGCGCCAAGTGTGACAATCCCGCCCATTGAAGTCCCTGCAAGCCCAATTCTCTCCGGGTCGGCAAGTCCTTTTTCAACATAATAGTCCTTCAGGCCATTTACTTCATGGATTGTATTTATTACAATTTCCCAAAAGCGAACAGATAACTCATTTTGGGACAGGCCCGCTTCACGTTCTCCATGATGGACTGCTTCTGGGAGGATAACGCGAAAACCTTTCTCAGCAAGCAAATAAGCAATATGGAGATTATTCTCCTTTGCACTGCCAAAGCCATGGATAAAAATAATAAAAGGCAGCTGTTCCGCTTGTAGGTGCTCATCAATCACATGCAGGACGGGAATACTGTTAACTACTTCCTTATTTATGCCAATCAAACGAAAAACCCTCCCACACATTTGGATTATATCGGATTTTAAATCCGTTTGGTGTGAATTTTTTTACACCTTGGCTGTTTTATTGGTAACATGTTGTTTATAGACGCTGTAACAAATGTCACCACTAGTTTATCATTTTTACAGCGGGAATCATAAAAAATACCCTTATATAAAAAGTTTGCACTAAGAAGGAGCTGCCATGACAGAAAAACACTTGATTGCACTTGATTTGGATGGAACGCTGCTAACGGATGATAAGGTTGTCTCCGATAAAACGAAAAATGTTCTGGCGAAGGCAAGAGAAGAAGGCCATATTGTGATGATTTCAACAGGCCGGCCGTATCGTTCAAGCGAGATGTATTACCATGAGCTTGGTCTTGACACCCCAATCGTCAATTTCAATGGCGCCTTCGTGCATCATCCTCTCGACCAAACGTGGGGAGCGTATCATACCCCACTCGATATTAAGGTTGCAAAAGATATTGTTGAGGCATGCAGGAACTTTACATTCCATAATATTATTGCCGAAGTTATTGATGATGTATATTTCCATTACCATGATGAAAAACTGATTGACCTGTTCACGTGGGGAAATCCAAAAATCACGTCAGGGGACCTTGCCCAAAAGCTTGAGGACTCCCCTACTGCGATGCTAATCCACAGCGAGGAAGAGGATGTTAAAAAAATCCGTGCCCATCTAAGCGAGGTGCATGCCGAGGTCATTGACCACCGCAGCTGGGCGGCTCCATGGCATGTTATTGAAATTATAAAAACCGGGATGAATAAAGCTGTCGGAGTAAAGCGTGTTGCAGATTATTATGGAATTCCAAAAGAGCGGGTCATCGCCTTTGGAGACGAAGATAATGACCTTGAAATGATTGAGTACGCTGGTAAAGGTGTAGCGATGGGTAACGCAATCGATGCACTTAAAACACTCGCCAAGGATATTACCCTGACCAATCAGGAAGATGGAATAGGCGTGTACCTTGAGAATGCTCTAAATTTGAAAACAAAAATCTATTAGATTTACCCTTGCCCTGCCATAATTGGCCGGGCTTTTTTCTTGTTTAAAAAGTCATTCTGTCATCGTTTTCCTATATAGGGAGTGCCCTATAAGCACATACTAACATTGAAACAGCTTGTCTGTTTCAAACTGTAAGCTCATAAATGGAGGGATACCGAATGGGTCGACGATCAAGGCGTTTTGTAAAGCAAGGGTCGGATTCAGTATCGAGGCATAGCCAGCGCATCCCGTACCATATGACGTTTGCCGAAGCCGAGGAACGCAAATTGGCAGATAACCGTGAGTCCTCGAACGGAGGTATATAACACATGGCCAATCAGCTTTTTCAACAGGCAAGGCATTTTACAGCAACTGCTCTGACTGCACCAACTGAAGGAAGGCAGGAAGCCATAGCCAAAGCGAAAAACGCTCTTAGCTCTGCATATGCCAACTCCACCAGGGCTGAGCAGATTCAGCTTGGCGAAATGCAATCAAGGCTTGATAACCTCGAATAACATAATTGCATGATGCAGCTAGCTGTACGTCAAATATGAGCAAAGGAAAAGCCGGGATATCCGTCCCGGCTTTTTCTGTCTAGCTCCACAAGGAAAGCTTCCCCAAAAATTGTATCGCACGAAATTACGCGTTAGCTCACAGGAGGAGCGCCTAGCCAGCGCTTTTCTTATTGATTGGTACCTTTAAATTGCTGAAGGACAATGGCCACAGGTTCTCCTGTTATTGAACCTCCAGGATTCTTTTCATACAAGTTTAGAATGAGTGTTCCGTTTTTTGGAAGCTTATTTGCAGGTATCGTCAGTGTTAATTCGAATTGTGCCCATTCAGGATATTTACTCCCCGAAACAACCTTCATCTCTTTAATCAGCTGATTGTGTCCATCCTCAACTGTATAAAAGAATTCCCCTGTCCGGGGCCTGGCCTTGCCAGAAACCGTATAACTGCCGTTTGAACCAGTTACTTTAATGGTATGAAAGACAGTGTTTTCAGACGGTTCTTCTGAACGTAGGTTGTCTCCGATTCCTGGAACCTGAATTTCTGTTTGCGCCTTCATTCCTTCAGGATTTACTTGCTTGCCATTGAACTTTACAGCTTTAATATGAACTGCTGCTTTATACAGTCCCTCTGGAACCCGTATTCCGTCCGCCGAATAGTTCCAAACATCCTTCCATTCCTTCGTCCCTCCTGCTGGAACTGTTACATTCTGGAATGCCTGGAGAAAGGCTTTACCTTTCGAGGAGGAGTACACTTCACTTCCATTCTTATCAAGAACCAAGACTTCATAAAACTCCGAGGTTGGAAATTCAAGTTTTGCTGGCCTGTCGGTAGGATTAAAGAGAATGATGCGGAATTGTGCAGCCTCCGCCCCAGGTTCGGCCTTGATTGATACTGTAACACCTGGTTCCGGGTTCTCTTGATTTTGGATAACTGGAATCCAGGCAGACAGAAGCAGCCAGGAAGCGATTAGCAGATTCATGATGATCCCTCCATATTTTCAAATTGACACCATTCATAGGTTCTTTTTTATAGGCCAAAAAAATACATCAGTCCCGCCGAAATAATCCCAGTACGGCGGTGGTGGGCATAATATTGGTAAAAGCATTAGGGTCTATTTCTTTAATAATCCGTTCAAGATCGAATAACTCATAACGGGTAATCACAACCATGAGGATTTGCTTGTCTTCATTTGTAAAAGTCCCTTTGGCTGGAATTTCAGTGATTCCTCTTACTAGGGTTGATTGGATCGTTTTGCTTAACTCTTGGCTTTTTTTCGAAACAATTAGCGCCGTCAGTTTCTGGGCCCGTGTGTGAATCGCATCTATCACTCTTGTGGAAGCATAAAGGTTCACAAGGGTATATAAGGCTTTTTCCCAGCCAAATAAATATCCAGCCGACAAAGTGATGATTGAATTTAGAGCGAAAATATAGATTCCAACCGGTTTGTCCTTTACCCTGGAGAGGACCATTGCAATGATATCGAGTCCCCCTGTTGAAGCGCCCCATTTTAACGTAATGCCAATGCCAACTGCAGCAATGACTCCACCGAAAACCGCATTCAGAAGGATATCATTGGATATATGCCTTACCGGGATGAGTTCAAGGAAAAAAGACATAAGGACAACACTGATAAAGCTGTAAATCGTGAAGGACCTCCCTACCTTTTTCCAAGCAAGGATGGTAACTGGGATATTCAATATAAGTACCAATAAGCCTGTTGAGATTTCAAAAGGTGTAATTCCGGTAAGAATCCTTGAAAGCAGCTGTGCGGCACCCGTAAATCCAGAAGCATACACATCGGCTGGAATTAAAAACAAATTCATGCCGATTGCATTAAGCAAGGCACCGATGATGACAATGAACAGTTTCTTTGTATGAAGCCAATTCATTCGTTCAGCCCCTTTCCATACTTACCTGTATAGTTCCCGTTTTCAGCTAAATATGTCCAAACTTCATTGTATTTTTTAGGTGAAACCGATAAACTGAAGAAAGAGAACAAGTTTGAAAGCAGGTGATAGTATGGCAGTAAGACTATTTGCGGACAGCGCATGTGATTTGCCACTGGCTTTTTATGAAGAGAATGGGGTCGGCCTTTTCCCATTGAAGGTCCTTCTTGACGGTGAAGAATACGAGGATGTGCGGACCATTTCCCCAAAAACAGTATTTGAAGCGATTCGAAACGGCAAGATGCCAAAGACATCCCAGGCCTCGCCTGCTGGTTTCGAAAAAGCATTTACCGAAATGGCAGAAAATAAGGAAGATGGAATATACATAGCGTTTTCATCCCAGCTCTCCGGTACTTACCAGACAGCAGTCATGGTCCTCGAACAGGTGAAAGAAAAATATCCTGATTTCAGACTGTCCATTGTGGACACAAAAAATGCTTCTCTCGGATATGGTCTTATTGTCCTTGGAGCAGCTAAACTCGCAGCGTCAGGGGCATCAAAAGAAGAAATTCTTGCCGATGTAGAATTCCGAAGCAAGCATATGGAAAGTTTGTTTACAGTCGAAGACCTCGATCATTTGGCAAAAGGCGGCCGTGTTTCAAAAGCGTCAGCATTCCTTGGAGGACTTTTGAATATTAAACCGCTGCTGAATGTTGAGGACGGCAAGCTTGTCCCGATCGAAAAAATTCGCGGTAAGAAAAAGCTATTGCGCCGTGTCGTTGAAGTGATGGGAGAGCGCGGACAGAATTTAAATCAGCAGGTAATAGGCATCAGCCACGCCGATGACCTTGAAACCGCAAATGAAATGAAGCAAATGATTGTTGATGCATATAGCCCGAGGGAAGTCTATATTACCGACATCGGCTCGGCAGTGGGCGCACATACAGGACCTGGAACTATTGCGATTTTCTTTCTGAATGAGCTCCGCCGTTCCTAATTTTTTTTGTAAAAGCGTTCTGCATACTCCTTTCCGGTTCTACAGACACTAAGTCTGTATTATCTGGAAAGGAGTTTTTACTATGCCCCACACATCAGACAATGACAAAAAAGCAAAAGACAATAACGCACTCCGCCACGAAAAAAACATGATGCGCGAAAAGAACCGTAAAGCCGGCAGGGATTCGTATTCCAAGAAGACCGATCATTTATAGTTAAGGAAGGCCCGGATATACGGGCCTTTTTTTTTTATACTCTGATTAGTACTAGAAAGTACTATTCACCAAAGCTGCACTTTTTCACTACACCTAACATGCACATAGTATTTTTTCACTAGCATTACTCAGAGACTCACTAGTCACATGCTATAAAAATGTAGTAATACTCTGAGTAGTACTAGAAAGTACTATTCATCAAAGCTGCACTTTTTCACTAAATCTAACCTGCAGGATGGCAATTTTTCACTAGGATTACTCAGAGACTCACTAGTCATACGCAATAAAAATCTAGTAATACTCTGAGTAGTACTAGAAAGTACTATTCATCAACGCTGCACTTTTTCACTACACCTAACATGCAGGATGGTAATTTTTCACTAGCATTACTCAGAGACTTACTAGTTACACCTTGCGAAAATATAGTAACACTGACAAACATCACATTGTATTTTCCTAATACAAATACTGAATACAGCACTTTTTAACCAACGAATATCCGTAAAAAAGCCGAACCCATAAATTGGATCCGGCTGCAACCTGCGCTTATTGTTCCTTTTTATACGTCCAGGCGCCTTCCTGATACACTTTGCCATCCTTCATTAATTTTCCAAGCGCCCGCTTGAATGCGCCTTTGCTCATCCCGAAACGCTCCTTGATATCATCAGGCTGGCTTTTATCGGTAAACGGCATCGCGCCATTACGAGACAGAAGGTAATCAAAGATGGATTCAGCATCATCTTCAAGTGAATCCTGTTTCCGCGCAAGCAAGGATACATTTACGGAACCATCCTCTTTTACATCAATGATCCGCCCTTCAACTTTTTGCCCGAGACGCGGTTCTTCGGCACGCTGTGATTCATGAATGAAGCCCCTGAAACCTTCGAGTGTATGGATCCAGCTTCCTACCTTCGCGGTCCTGTAAATATGACCCTGCACATTTTTATTAAAATCAGAGCGTGTTGCTTTTGCTGAAATCTCCTGGATGACTGGATCTGTTGCAAGCTTCGCATATAGCCTGTACTGGCGATTCACTCGGATTGTGGCATAAACCATATCCCCCACTATCGGCCAGATGGACTTGTGCGCTGGCAAATCCTCTTCGCCCAGCAAAATGTCCTTCTGGATACCGATATCCAGGAACACACCAATGCCTGGTTTTGTATCAACAACCTTCAGCCAGGCATACTCGCCTGCTTTAATCGAAGGCATTTTAGAGGTCGCGACCACCCGTCCATGAGCATCGGGGTATAGGAAAACCTCGACTTTGTCCCCTTCCTCATATTCTGACTCAGCTTCATTGCTGTGAAGCAGCACATCCTCTTCTCCATCGGTCAAAAAGAACCCGTAAGCTGCTTTCCTTGCAACATCCAATGTTACTATTTGTCCTACCTGTTCAATTAAAGCCATTATTGTACCTCCATCTATTTCTTCTGGGACCTGGTACGGCCGTTTGGCACTATCCCTCTCTTTTGCCATCTATTGTTTCACCTTCTATATTCTACTATAATGGAACATGGAAAGAAAAATCGTATCGGAGGTATTTCATGTCAAAAGATAGCTCATTTGATATTGTATCCAAAGTTGATTTTGAAGAAGTCAAAAACGCCTTAACTGCAACTGCCAAAGAAATCTCAACTCGCTATGACTTCAAAGGATCGAAAAGCCAGGTAACGCTGGATAAGGAAGAGCTTGTGCTTGTCTCTGATGATGAATACAAGCTGGGCCAGCTGAAGGATGTTCTGATTAGCAAACTGATCAAGCGCGGCGTGCCGATCAAGAACCTTGATTATGGAAAAATCGTGGGTGCCTCTGGCGGAACAGTTCGCCAGCGTGCAAAGCTTGTTCAGGGTATCGACAAAGACAATGCCAAGAAAATCAATACGCTTATTAAAAATAGCGGCCTTAAGGTGAAAAGCCAAATTCAGGATGACCAAATCCGTGTAACGGCAAAAAGCCGTGATGACCTGCAGAGAATCATTGCCGCAGTCAAGGAAGCTGACCTCACAGTTGATGTTCAATTCCTTAATTACCGCTAAATGTATTGTGTACAACCGGGATAAAATGTCCCGGTTGTTTTTATCTTTTTTTGACCTGTAAGCGGGCAGTTTTTTGAGGTCTCCATAAAATTACCTCTATAGCCGAAGATCAATTTTTAAGCATTACTCTTTTAAATACCCCAAAACTTTCCCTTCAATAGCCGATTTATCCAGTGCTTCGAAATATCTTGAGTCCGCCCCCCTAAACCAGTCATCACTCAGCACGAATACTAACTGACCCCCCCCTTCTTGATGAAGGTGGGCTAGCCACTTTTTTTCCGCCTGTTCCCGCCTTCATTAGCCGAATGAAGGTGGGCTAGCCACTTTTTTCCCGCCAAATGAAGGTGGGCTAGCCACTTTTTTCTGCCTGTTCCCGTCTTCATAAGCCGAATGAAGGTAGGCTAGCCACTTTTTTTCCGCCTGTTCCCGCCTTCACAAGCAAATTGGAAACATGCTCAATCCTAAAATTAGAGCTCTTCCGTTTTTTTCCACGTTAGTATTTGCCTTAAAAAAGGAAATATGGGGGTAGGACTAATTTTAGGAGGCTGATACGATGAACGAAGAAAAACTTCCAAAGAAGTTCCCGCCACAGGAACAGGAACACCAGCCTGGGGTTGAGGGAAAAATGGATCCGGAACCGATTTCGGTTGACCCTAACTACAAGGGCAGCGGAAAATTGAAGGACAAGGCTATCCTGATTACGGGCGGCGATAGCGGTATTGGTAAATCAGCGGCGATTTATTTTGCCAAGGAAGGCGCGGATGTAGCGATTGTTTATCTCGATGAAACATCAGATGCCGATGATACACGGCGCCAGATTGAGGATGAAGGGAGAAAATGCCTGCTTATCCCTGGTGATGTTGGCAATGAGTCATTTTGTAAGGTCGCTATTGAAAAGACAATTGAGACGTTCGGCAAGCTTGATGTCTTAGTGAACAATGCTGCGGAACAGCATCCGCAGGACAGCTTGCTCGACATTTCATCGGAGCAGCTTGAAAAGACATTCCGTACCAATATTTTCTCAATGTTTTATTTAACTAAGGCAGCTCTGCCACACTTGAAAAAAGGGGCTTCCATCATAAATACTGCTTCTGTGACGGCTTATGAAGGAAATCCAACACTTATTGATTATTCATCCACAAAGGGCGCGATTGTTTCCTTTACCCGTGCACTTTCCAATTCTGTTTCCAAAGATGGAATCCGTGTGAATGGTGTTGCGCCAGGTCCGATTTGGACGCCGCTCATCCCGGCAACATTCGATGCAGAAAAAGTTGCCAAGTTCGGGTCTGATACGCCAATGGGCCGCGCAGGACAGCCATTTGAACTTGCACCAGCCTATGTATTCCTGGCTTCCGATGATTCTTCCTATATTAGCGGACAAGTCCTCCATATTAACGGAGGAAAGGTCTTAAACGGATAACCACTAATTCACGAACAAGCCGCCCCACAAGGAGCGGCTTGTTTATATTTTTGATAAAATAATTCTTTCCCCGCTTGGCCCAGCCGAGGAGCTTCTTTCGACCAGATGATGCTTGATAATAATCCGCTTCGTCGGTTCTTCTGGCTTTTTGATCATTTGAATCAAGCTTCTGGACGCCTGGAAACCAAGTTCGAAGATATTGATATCGACTGAAGTGAGCGGCGGCCGGGCCATTTCTGCCAATAGGACATTGTTGAAGCTGACGACCGATATATCCTCAGGAACCCGGACACCCAGCTCATCCAGCATATTGAGAACACCCAGTGCCATGAAATCATCGGCAACAAGCATGGCCGTTGGCTGGTCAGTGTGTTCCATTAGTTCACGGACTGCCTCCATGCCGCCTTCCCGGAGGAATTCTTCATGGGAAACATATTCCGTCCTTAACTTAATGCCGAATCCCTCAAGGGCAAGCTTGTATCCATTCAGGCGGTCAATCGTGACAACGAGATCTTGGCTACCTCCAATAAACGCTATTTTCTGGTGGCCGAGTTCAATCAGGAATTCTGTTGCCTGTTTAGCTGCCTGGACATTGTCATTGTCTACATGGGTGATCTGTCCAACATCTTTATATGGCTTGCCGACAACCACAAACGGAAAATCACGTTCCATTAGATAATTAATGACTTTGTCCTTCACCTTCGAATATAGAAGGACGACACCATCGACACGCTTTCCCTGTACCATGTGAATTACCGCATCGAGGATTTCTTCATCCGTTCCTCCAGTGGTCATCTGAAGCGCATAATTTTTTGCCCTTGCCCCTTCGCTAATCCCTTGAAGGACGACAGGGAAAAATGGGTTCTGAAAACCAACATCAGCGGATGGCATGATTACACCTATTGCCTGTGTTGACTGGCTAGCCAGGCTCCTTGCGATAAAGTTTGGATGGTAGCCAAGCTTCTCCATAGCTTCTTTTACTTTTTGCTTTGTCTTCTCACTAATTCTGGGATTGTTGGCAATTACCCTCGAAACCGTTGAAGGGGCCACATTTGCCATTTTGGCTACATCTTTAATTGTAACGGCCATCTTACTCACCCCTTTCCAAAAGAAAATATCTAAAAATACACTATTTGCTGACAATACTATTTTTCAATAATTATAAACGAAATGCTATCGTTTTTGCCGTTTCTTCAAAGGATTTTTTTATCTGGCCATCCAACTTCATTGAAACTTCACCTTCAATACCGTGGATAACCAATTCGATTTCATTCCAGACAGGTTTGAAGCTTCCATCGTCGGTAAATGAAACCGAAACGATATTATTCCTCTGCTCAAAGGCAAACCTGCGTTTTATATAGCATCCTTCTTCATAACTGAATGTACTGCCATCATCATCGTAAACTTCCAATTCACTAAAAGAGCCTTCCTTATAATAAAGATGGATAATAAGCCGCTGATCTGGAAGAGATGCGGATAGCTTTGCATCCGTAAGCGCGAGAGCCGTTCCCTTTTTTATAAAAATCGGAAGTGTTTCAATCCCGGCGCTTGCAAGATGATGTGTCCCGCCTTGAACAGGTTGGTCAGTCCAATAATCCACCCAATCTCCTTCTGGCAGGTACACAGCCCTGCAAACCGCTCCCGGCTGCATGACTGGTGCAATAATGACGTTGTTTCCAAGCATAAACTGGTCAGAAATATTCCAGGTTTGCGGGTCGTCCGGATATTCCATCAGCAACGGCCTCATGACAGGTACTCCCGTTGCGTTAGCCTCCGCAAACAAGGTGTAAAGCTGGGGCATCCACTCATAGCGAAGGCGGATATAGCTCTTAATGATCTCTTCATATTTTTCCCCGAATGACCACGGCTCCTGCCTGACCGATCCAAGAACAGAATGATTCCTAAAGTAAGGAGTAAAAGCTCCCACCTGCATCCATCGTGTCAGGAGTTCTCCATTTGAATCGTGGGCAAACCCGCCAACATCCGGGCCGGCCAGCGGGACACCAGACAGGCCTAGATTCATGACCATAGGCAGAGACATTTGCAGATGCTCCCAAAAGCTGCGGTTATCCCCGGTCCAAACCGCGGCATAGCGCTGGATGCCGGCAAAGCCTGCTCTCGTCAGAACGAAGGTGCGCTTTCCCTTAAGCAGGTTTTTCATTCCATTATAAGTAGCTTCCGCCATCCTTAATCCGTACACATTATGAAGTTCTTTATGGGTTTTGGGGTTTCCATCGTTCTTATGGATGACATTCAGATCCATTGTTTTCGTCTCATTAAAAACCGCCGGCTCATTCATGTCGTTCCATATGCCTTCGATTCCTTTTTCAGTATAGAAATTATGCAGCTCTCCCCACCAGTCACGAACCTTTTTCTCCGTAAAATCTGGGAATGCGCTTGTTCCTGGCCAAACATCGCCGAAGTAAATATCACCTTCAATGTATTTGCAGAACTGGTCCATCCGTACCCCTTCAGCATACACCCCATATTCAGGATCCTTTTTTACCCCGGGGTCTACAATCGGGACAAGCTGGATGCCATCTTCCCGCAAATCATCAGCGAGTTTTTTCAAGTCTGGGAATCGCTCCTTGTCCGTTGTGAAAACTCTGTACTCATTCATATAATGTATATCAAGATAAATAGCATCGAGCGGAATGCCTTTTTCCTTAAAAAGCCGGGCAAGCCTTCTTACTTCCTGCTCGGATTCATAGCTATACCGGGATTGGTGATAGCCAATTGCCCATTTCGGCGGAAGCGGCATCCGCCCAGTCAATTTCGTATACTGTTCCATGACTTCTTTAGGCGTTGGCCCAGACAGTATATAATAGTCAAGCTGTCCCCCTTCGGCAGCAAATGAATAAGTTTTTCCATCGGTACCAAGATCAAACAACGTTCTGAATGTATTATCAAAGTAAACACCAAACGTTTGGCCACCCGTTAAAACCATGAAAAATGGAATAGACTGATAGAGTGCATTTGTTTCAGGATTGTGTGGTGCAAAAACATCACTATTCCACATAACAAGCTTCTCACCACGCTTGTTGAGATGGCCAGTTTTTTCGCCAAATCCATAAAACTGCGCATCTTCATTAAGCCTTTTCACACATTTAACTTCCTTATTATAAGAAGTATACATTCCGCCTGGCGTTTCTTCGGCAAGCACTGCGCCGTTCGAGTCCTCAACCTTAATCCTCAGCGGCGATTTTTCTATGATAATTTTCAATTCTGGAGTAGATAAGTTAAAACGATCATCTTCCTCGTTAAAGGTTACGTTTGTTTCTTCGCCCTGGAAAGTTACGGCCGGACTTGTTTCCTCTGAAGCATTATCGGAAAAGTTGGCTATGACTCGTACAGTTTTTTCATTATAAAATTTAATTTTCACAAACCCATTTTCAGCCTTCATTTCAAGCCCATGCTTCAATACTGTTTGCTCCACTACATTGCCGATATCGATGTTCTTAACAGCTAGTTCGGCCGTTTTCTTGCCTGGCTGTATTGCAAAACTTGTATCCAGCATTAACACCACTCCCAAATTTAAACATTCTGTTGTTTTTTTCTACTTTTGATAAAAAGTAATGCCATACCCACACCTAAAATGGCTGCAAAACCGATTAAATAAGGCGTTCTATTAAAGCTCTCCTCTTCCAATGAATACATTTCAGCTCCTCCACTACCAACCGGGATGCTGTATCCATCGCTATCGGAAGAAATAGATTGATTGTCGAGTAATCCTTGGAGGGATTTGTTTTCACCCAGCTTTTCAATAGGAATTTTGACAGTTTGGTCACTGGATGTATTATTGATTGCTATAATAGTTGTTTCGGCATTGTATTGTCTTTTAAAAATTGCCATGCCGTCTTTCTCGTGTAACTTTTCCAGGGTTCCTCTTGTAAGAGAAACACGTTCTTTCCTGAGTTCCCCAAGCCGGGAAATATAGTCAATCAGTCCATTTTCAACAGTGAAATCCATTTCCCTGCGGTTGTCCGGATCATTCGTCCCATCCAAGGCTATTTCGCTGCCGTAGTAGATGATTGGGATTCCAGGTGCTGTATACATATAGGTAAGCGCAAGCTTCCAGCGGGAAACCGGGTCTTCCTTTGCCAGCAATGCTTCTCGTGTA
The DNA here is from genome assembly GCF_001278805.1 of Bacillus sp. FJAT-18017. Classification (GTDB taxonomy): domain Bacteria; phylum Bacillota; class Bacilli; order Bacillales; family Cytobacillaceae; genus Bacillus_D. Next base: position 4,378,901 of record NZ_CP012602.1, read on the forward strand.
AAACGGACCATGTCATGATTATCAATGAATGTTCCCATCAGAAATGGGTCTTCATACAATACTTTGTTTCTTGCGGCTGTTGAAAAAAGCCAGTCCAGCGTCTGATCCGGTTTGGCAAATGCCTCCCGAAGCTGCTCGTGAAGCGGGAAATCAACGAACCCATCAATCCCGGCCTTATCATATTGGGCGATATAATTCGGATCATCCGTCCATACCTCGCCAATTAGATAGAAATCCTCTTTCTGTGCCTTTACCTCTTTTGAAAACTCTTCCCAGAAGCTGACGGGTACATGGCGGACCGTATCAAGGCGGTAGCCGTCTATCCCTGTTTCGGTAATCCACCATTTGGCCGCATCAAGCAAGTAGTTTTTTACAGCCGGATTATCTTGATTAAAATCCGGAAGATCATATAGCCAATTATTCTCAAGCTCCTCCTGGCTTTCCCAATTAACAATAGGTTTCTTGACATGGAACCAGCCTGCTTTATCAGGGTCGTTTTGCCATGGATGGCTTGGGCCGACATGGTTGACAACAAAATCAAGAATGATTTTGATATCACGCTTATGCGCTTCCTCTACCAGCTTCTTAAACTCACTAATCGTTCCGAAATGTTCATCGGTTTTGTAAAAATCATTAATCCAATAGCCATGGTAGCCACCGTCTTCATTATCAAAAACTGGTGTCAGCCAGATGGCTGTGAAACCCATATTCTTTATATAATCCAATTTGTCGATTATTCCTTTAAAGTCACCGCCATGATAAGCCTTTGGGTCATCAGGATTGGCATTAAAATCATTATTCGCATCACCGTTGCTGAACCTGTCAACCATCAGGAAGTAAATAGTCTCGTCCTGCCACTGCCTCTCAGCCTTTTCGGCAGCTTGAACCGGTAATGCACCAAGGGCAAAACAGATTGCCAATAGCAGAATTGCAGCTTTTTTCCCCATAGTGTTTCTCCTCTTTTTGCGCAACTTGTATGAACGTGAAATGCTTGGGAAATTCAAAGATCCTTGTTTTTTCATTCAGAAATATGCTTTAAAAAAGGGAAGGAGGCTTCCCCCCTTCCCTACGTGTTTTCCATTAAAGGTGCCGGGCAGCCTAACACTTATCGGCTAGCCTTATTACCCTTTTGTTCCGCCTGCTGTCAGGCCGGATACGAAGAAACGCTGGAAGGACAGGAACAATATCGCGATCGGTACCGCAATTAGTACAGCCCCGGCTGCAAATGTTGTAAACTCGGCGCCAAATTGCTTGGCAACCATGTCGTAAAGCCCAACAGCAAGGGTATATTTTGTTTCTGTCCTAAGCAGGATACTCGCGATGATAAAGTCACCGAATGGGGCAATAAAAGCGAAAAGAGCAACAACTGCAATAATTGGAGTTGCCAGCGGCATAACAATCTGGGCGAAAATTCTCATATGGCCCGCACCGTCAATTTTCGCTGATTCATCCAGCTCTTTCGGAATGGTGTCAAGATAGCCTTTCATCAACCAAGTATTCATTGGAATCTGTCCACCGGCATAGACCAGTACAAGCCCAAGATGTGTATCCAAAAGCCCTGTCAGCTGTGCCAGGATGAAGATAGCTATCAGTGCTGCAAAGTTTGGAATCATCTGCAGGACAAGGAAAGTCATTAAGCTGTTTTTCCTTCCGACAAACCGGTAGCGGGAGAACGAGTAGGCGGTAAAGCTGACAAGCACAACCGTAAGCACCATTGTCATTACACTAACCTTCAATGAATTCCAGTACCAGTACAGGTAATTGCTTTGACTTAGATCGAACAGCTCGCGATAGTGTGCAGTGGTCGCGTTTTTCGGGATAATCGATGATCCTGAAAGACTCTGGCCTGGATTGAAGGATGAACCGACAATCCATGCGAGCGGGTACAATATGATTGCAAACATAATTGCAACGACTAAATACGTTAGGGATAAACGGATTATTTTTTGTTTTTTCATATTCATAGCTACATCATATCCTCTTCCTGGAATGACTTCGTTTTCTTAAACTGCCATACTGCTACTGTAATGACAAGAATGGATAACAGAAGTGTAATGGCTGCCGCTTTTGAATACTGCGCTGATGTCATTGTCAGGCGGTAAATCCAAGAAATCAAAATATCGGTACCACCGGCATTCTGGCCTGTGATTGCAGGGCCTCCGCCATTGAACAGATAAATGATATTAAAGTTATTGAAATTAAACGTGTATTGCGTAATCAGAATAGGCGCGGTCGCAAACAATACAAGCGGAAGTGTGATGTTCCTAAACTTCTGCCAGATGGTTGCCCCATCAACAGTTGCCGCTTCGTACAGTTCGTTCGGGATAGCCTGGAGCACTCCGGTTGTCATTGCAAAGATGAATGGGAAGCCCAGCCATGTCTGGATCAGAATCAATGCGAGCCTGGTGAAGAATGGCTCAGTCATCCAAGGAACATTTTCGATTCCAAAGAATGCTAGAATATGAAGGTTGATTGTACCGAATGATTCATTGAACATACCCGCGAAAACGAGGATAGAAACGAAAGCAGGTACCGCCCAAGGCAAGATAAACACAGTACGAATGATTGCTTTGCCTTTCAAGTCCTTTTGGTTGATCAGAATTGCCAGGAAAATTCCCAATGCAACCTGGAAGGTCGTGGCAATGAATGTCCAGACAATCGTCCAGCCAAATACGGAGAAGAATGTCTGTCTCCAAATATCAACTTTGAAAATATCAAAAAAGTTTTTAAATCCTACCCAATCGACTAGCTTTGCAGGAGGCGAATGATAAAGGTCATAGTTTGTGAATGCAAGCAGCACGACAAAAATAATCGGGAAAATAACCACGAACACCAACAGCATAAATCCCGGTGACATAATCAGGTATGGGAAACCATTGTCGATCAGATTTTTGTATTGCTCCCTGAATGTGCTGATCGGTTCATTTTGATCCCGTCTTTTTCCTATTTTATAAGCATCATTCAGGTTGAAGATATAAAAGGCTAGCCCGAAAACGGTAACAATAATGGCAAGGATGCCATAAACCATATAAAATATCGAATGATGTTCAAATGGAATTTCGCCGAGAGTGAAAATCCCCCAAAAACCGTAATTCAGTAAATTTCCGAATACAATAAAGAATGATGCTGCCAGGATAAGGAAAGCACTTCCCTTAAGGGCCTGTTTATTGTAAAACTGGCCTAACCCCGGAATAATTGATAATAGTAGTGCGTTTTTGCGGTGCTTGGTTGAATAGGAATCAGACATCCTCTATTCCCCTTTCTTTTTCTCTAAGGCAATGTTAAACGACTTTGTATAATGTTTGATTTCCGCTCCAGGCGCTTCGCTTTCCACGGGCGGCCTGGGAGCCTCCTCGGCGCGAGCGCCTGTGGGGTCTCCCACTGACCTTTTTTCCCGTAGGAGTCTTCGCGCCTTCCGCTTCAATCAACTCTGTAAAAATAAAAATCCCATATAACATAACCTTCTCTAATTACTGCTTACTAGACTTGAATCTTCGTAGTAAAGACTCAAGCTCTGCCGAAGTGGCTTTCTGGTGATTTTCCTGCGGGCAAGGCCAACCCGGGGCGTCCAAACTGTTTTCAAGTTCAGAGGCTTGTTCAGAAAAAGAAGTTACTTCTTTTTCTCAACAAGCAGCTGAGGAATATTCTGGGATTGCTATTTTCTTAAAAAGATAGCAGTATCCCCTTGCAAGGGGATACCGCTATTCTGCTAAAAACATTACTTAGAGTGATTAGCCTCAATGTTTTTGTTGATTTGGTCAACTGCAGACTTCATTGCAGCGTCTGGCTTACTCTTGCCAGTTGCGATTGTTTGAAGTGCATCAGCCATTGGCTTCCAAACTTCTCCCATTTCCGGAATGTTTGGCATTGGGATAGCAACTTGTGTTTGAAGGGCAACAGCTTGTGCACCCGGGTCATTCTTAATTGCTTCATCTTCAACAAGCGCTACGTTTGTTGGAACTTCGGCAGTTTGTTCAAAACGGTATTTTGCATTTTCATCGTTCGTGATGAACTCAAGGAATTTAGTTGCATACTCTTTGTTTTTGGAGTGGGCAGATACGTGCCAGCCTTTAACGCCCATGAATGTAGTCATAGGAGTTCCATCAGCAAACTTTGGCAGTGGAGCAATACCGATATCAATGCCTGCATCCTTATAAGGGCCGAACGACCAAGGTCCGTTCATAACCGCATAAGCATTTCCATCCTGGAACAATCCATCCATTGCAGAACCGCCGGACTCACCAACGATACCTGCAGGGAATAGCTTTTCAGAATACCATTTAGAGATATACTCGGCACCTTTGATTGCGCCTTCGTTAGCAAGGCCTACATCCTTAGGGTCAAGAGTGCCATTGTTGTCATTAAATACATAACCGCCGTTGCCGCCGATTACAGCATGTGCAAAGTAGTAGTTATCCCAAAGAGCTAGGAAACCGTACTTGCCGCCTTTAGTGTTTGCTTTTGCAAAATCATAAAGATCTTCCATTGTTGCAGGAACTTCAGTCATAAGCGCTTTATTGTAAACGAGAACTGGTGTTTCAGCTGATTTTGGCAGTCCATAAAGTTTGCCATCATATGTTTGGGCAGCAATGGATGATTCAGAGAAAGTTCCCTTTACAGCATCACTGACTTCAAGTGGGGCAATGAGGCCTTCAGTAGCTACCTGGCCGATTTGGTCATGCGGAAGAGTCACGATGTCCGGGCCAGTTCCAGCAGGGCCGTCAAGGCGAAGCTGGTCACGCATTTTAGTTGCCATCTCTACTTCTTTGAATTCAATCTTAACGCCTTCTTTTGCTTCGAAATCTGCAGCTACCTTTTTAAGCCAGCCGGATTTATCTTTATCTTCCCAAACAACTAGCTTTTCAGGCTTTTCAGATGCTTCTTCCTTCTTCTTGCCAGTGTCTGTGCCTCCGGTTGATTCTTTAGGTCCGCAAGCTGCTAGGGCGCCGAGAACAAGAACAACCATTAAAAGCATGGATAAAGCTTTTTTCATTTGAACCCCTCCTGGAATTTCTTCCTATGTTTTAATAGATTGTCCAACCATTTTCTCAGGGATAGAATTAAAACGGTTACATTTAGTGAAAACGATTGCACAACTTATTTTTAATTATAGAGCATTTGGACGATTTGACAACTAATTTTTTTAAAAAATGTTATCTTTTTACTATAGTTAGAATATTCATTTTAATTTTGTAATAGTATAAACTCACTATTAACAGGAACTTTTTTTCAAATTCAATATAAATCATCAGGCTACCAAGCACAAAATGCATCACATATTGTTAGGCACGCGATTGCACAAAATTTTTAAATCTTGAATACAATTTATCTATTATACTAACGAAAGCGATGCTGTATTACTAAGTGATATAAATAAAGGGCGACCCTCCTGGATCGCCCCCACCTTGCTGTATTGATTATTCCTGATTAATTTTCTTCCTGCTCCGTTTTGCAAGGATAATTAAAAACACCGCAAATCCTATCCAGACAAGTGCAACAGAACCCATCAAGGCCAAATTCAGTCCTTGCTTTTCAGACAGGGCATATACTTCACTTTCCTCACGGTCAAGAATAAGCGTATAGCCTTCATCGCTTCCTTCCGACTCATCGCCCTTCAGCAAGCCTCTCAGCTCCATTCCCTCACTTTTAACCTGATCGGGTGAAAGCTTTATTTCCCTGGTTTTACTCGAGTTATTTATGGCAATGATCGTTGTTTCATCCTCAAATACTCTTTTGAAAACAGCGATTCCATCCTGCTCATACAGCTTTTCCATTGTCCCTCTAGTAAGCGAAGGCAGCATTTGCCGCAAATCACTCAATTTACCGATGTGGTCTATCAATTCTTTGTCAGACCGGAAATTCATTAGCTTCCGATTGTCCGGTGCCTCTCCCCCATCAAGGGCGATTTCACTCCCATAGTAGACAATCGGAATGCCCGGTGTTGTATACATATACGTGAGCGCCTGCTTCCAGGGAGTGCCCGGGAAGATATTATTTGAAATGATTTCCCTTGTAAACCTGACTGTATCCTGATGATCCATGAAGGTCCCAGTCTCATAAGGATTATCGCTGTTGCCTTGAGCTTTTTCCCATTTTGTAAAAATACCGCCTAGGTCCCCATCAGGCTGTGAGAACGCCTTCCTAATTTCATTAAAGGAAGTATAGTCATAGTATCCATTAAAACCAGCATTTCTGTATTCTTTAAGAAGTTCAGAGTCCGATGTACCAAAATCGGCAATCAGGTAGACATTCTCCTTTTCAGTCTTTACCGCTTTTGAAAACTCACTCCAGAAGTCAGCGGGTACTTTATCAGCAGAACTTAACCGGTAACCGTCAATATCCGTTTCGGAAATCCACCACTTCCCAGCATCAATCAAGTAAGCTTGAACATCTGGATTTTCATGGGCCAGGTCAGGAAGGCCATCCTGCCAGCCATTCAACTGCTGTTGCCGGCTGCCATCGCTTCCCGCCTCTTGTTCAGCATGAAACCAGTCTTGCCCTTTTTCCTGAACAAGCTTGCTGTTTTTGCCAACATTGTTTGCCGGAAAATCAATTATTACTTTCATATCGAGGCTATGTGCCTCGCTGACAAGCTCTTTAAACTTTTTTACAGAACCGAAATGCTCTTCCGTTTTAAAATAATCGTCCACCCAATAACCGTGGTAGCCATTTTCCACATTATCAAAAATCGGTGAGAGCATAATGGCTGTAAATCCCATATCCTTTATGTAGCCAAGACGATCAATAATTCCCTGGAAGTCGCCTCCGTTATAAGCGAGGGGATCTTTTGCATTTATGCCAGCAGTATCCTTGCTGCTATTGTTAAAGCGGTCTATCATAATCGAATATACCATTTCGTCCTGCCAAAGCCTTTCTTCTCTTTCCATTCCTTGTACCGGCAATGCCCATATAAGCAGAAACGGTATCAGGAAGCATGCCGCCATTTTGCCTTTCATGTGTCCATCCCCTTATTTTCAGGCAGTTGAACTGCCAATATTTATTAAAAAAGGTCTTATTCTCCCATAGTATTTTACCATACTATGAACCTTTGTCACTTTCGCTTAAAATTGATTTTTCTAAAGCCGTTTAGTACCCTAAATCTATTGGTAATAAGTATGTAGTTTAATTGAAGGGAGCAAAGCGCTTGTTTAGAGAAGCTATTTACCACCGACCGCTTGATAATTATGCCTACCTGTCAAAGGAAGACGAATTGCATCTCCGCTTGAGAACAAAAAAACAGGATGTTGATTCAGTTACACTCGTCCACGGTGACCCATATGAGTTTGAGGGCAAAACGTGGATTTTTGAAGAAACTGAAATGGAGAAAACGGGAACTGATGCCTTATATGATTATTGGTTTATATCTGTAAAGCCTCCGCTTCGAAGAGTGCGGTATGGCTTTAAAATCCAAAGTGGGGATGAAACAATCCTATATGGGGAACGCGGTTTTGCTGAGGATATCCCAGCTGATATCGGATTCCTTTTTGCTATTCCCTTTATGCATCCATCCGCATTATTCCAGGCACCTGAATGGGTGAAGGATACGGTTTGGTATCAAATCTTTCCGGAACGTTTTGCTAATGGTGATCCTGATAACGATCCGGAAGGTGCACTAGCTTGGGGCAGCGCAGAGCCCGAGCGAGATAATTTCTTTGGCGGGGACCTTCAGGGAGTCATTGACCATATCGGCTATTTGAAGGAACTTGGTATCACCGGAGTTTATTTCACGCCAATTTTTAAAGCGTTCTCAAACCACAAATATGACACGATTGATTACTTGGAAATTGACCCTGCTTTCGGGACAAAGGAAACGTTGAAGGAGCTTGTACGGGTATGCCACGAAAATGGAATTAAGGTTATGCTTGATGCCGTTTTCAACCACAGCGGCTTCTACTTCCCGCAATTTCAGGATGTTCTTGAAAAAGGCGAGAAATCAAAATATAAGGATTGGTTCCACCTGTGGGAGTTCCCTGTAAAAACAAAACCACTTCCTAATTATGATACATTTGGCTTTGTAGCGGAAATGCCCAAATTGAATACTGAAAATCCCGAGGTATCCGATTATTTGTTAAAAGTAGGCCGATACTGGATCGAAGAGTTCGATATCGACGGCTGGAGACTTGATGTCGCTAATGAAGTCAGCCCAGAATTTTGGAAGCTATTCAACAAGGAAGTTAAAAAAATTAAACCGGACTTGTATGTACTTGGAGAAATCTGGCATGATTCAATGCCGTGGCTTCGCGGCGGCCAATTCGATGCTGTCATGAATTATCCTTTTACAATGAACGTTCTCGACCTTTTTGCAAAAGAAGCGATTACTCCAAAACAATTCGTGGAAGCCATGACTTCAGTCCTCCATATGTATCCAGAGAATGTTAATGCAGTTGCGTTCAACCTGATTGGCAGCCACGATACACCAAGGATCCTTACGGAATGCGGCGGGGACATGGAGAAAGTAAAGCAGATTTTTACAATTCTCTTAACCTTTAATGGCACCCCTTGCATTTATTATGGTGATGAAATCGGGATGGATGGCGAGCAGGATCCTGGCTGCCGGAAATGCATGGAGTGGGATGAAGATAACCAGAATACTGAGCTTTTCGAGCATGTCCGAAAGCTGATTGCGCTAAGGAAGAAAGAACCGTTGCTAGCAAATGGAGGCACCCTTCATTTCATTTCTGCAGATGCTGATGATCAGTGCCTTGCCTACAAACGCTCTGATGATCAAGCAACTATTCTGGTTGTGTTGAACGCAACAGATAAGCCTGCCAAATACTCGCTTCCTGAAGAATTTGCTGACAGGGCTGCTGTCGATTTGTGGACAGAAAAAGAAGTTGCTACCGAGGAAAATGGCAGCAGCCAGCTTGAACTGGACAGCATGGGATTTGCGATTATTAAATTCTCATAAATTGAACCTTCCATCAGTAGGACTATTGTCCATTCCCTACTGATGTACTACTCTAGCTTTTACAGTGAGTTTGCTAGTGAGTCTCCGAGTAGCACTAGTGATTAGTTGCCATGTTCAACATGCATCTAGTAAAAAAGAGTACCTTCGGGAAATAGCACTTTTAGTACTACTAGTTTTCCAGTGGGTTCCTTTGAATAGGATAAATCACAAACGCCAACCGTTTCGGTTGGCGTTTGAATATTTCCTCGGAAATTGTTGAAAATTAGCATTCTACTACATTTACATTATACTTCTTGAACCAGGAATGCATCTGGACGAAGTGAGCCAGCAGCTGCGGGCCTGCCATCAATTGGCCGAAGAATGGTTCCGTAAAAGAATTACCCCCGCTCTCTACCAAATCCTTAAGCTGTTTTTTATCAAAAAATTCATATAAAGCAGATGACCTGTCGGAAAGAGCTTCATTTGCAAGTTTTTGGACAGCCTCTGTATATGCCGGATGATGCGTCTTTGGATATGGACTCTTTTTCCGATAAAGGACATCAGCGGGGAGAATTCCGTCCATTGCCTTCCGAAGGATTCCCTTCTCACGATTGCCATGCATTTTCATTTCCCACGGGATGTTCCATACATATTCCACCAGCCGATGGTCCGCAAATGGAACACGCACTTCAAGGCTCGCTCCCATACTCATCCGATCCTTCCTGTCGAGCAGCGCTGTCATGAACCAGACCATATTCAGGTAAAATAATTGCCGCCTCCTCGCATCCTCCTTGCTTTCTCCTTCAAGTGCCGGCGTTTCCTTGACAGTATCCAAATACCTTTCCATTAAATAATCATTGATTTTCAACTTTTTCCGCCAACCTTCTTTTAGGAGCGAAAGCCTCATCTCGGTTGAGCGCATCCATGGAAATCCTTCGCGCTCAAAGTCTGCTTTTCGATGGAACCAGGGGTACCCGCCAAAAATCTCATCTGCACATTCCCCCGACAAACTTACGGTGTACTCTTTCTTTATCTCACGGCAAAACCATAGCAATGATGAATCAATATCCGCCATTCCTGGGAGGTCACGGACCTCCATTGCCTCTTTTAGCTCTTCTGCTAATTGTTTCTGGGAAATGATGCTCTTAACATGCTGTGTCTGAAAGGAGCTGCTCATCAGGTTAATCCAGAACTCGTCAGAATCGGGCTGAAATTCATTGGATGCAAAGAAATACTGATTGTCTTCATAGTCAATCGAAAAAGTTCGGAGCGGGGCAAGATTTGTTCCTTGATACTCGTTGGCAGCAATTGCGGTAATGATGCTTGAGTCAAGCCCTCCGGAGAGGAACGTGCAAAGCGGCACATCGGACACAAGCTGCCGTTTCACGGCATCATCAACAAGAAAACTCACCTTTTCCGCAGTTTCATCCAAACTTTCCGAATGCGTTTGGCTTTTCACATTCCAGTACCGCCAAAGCTTCAAGCCGTTCCGGGAATATGTGAGCGCGTGGCCGGGCCGCAGCTCCTTGATTCCCTTGAATACGCCCGCACCCGGCGTTCTGGATGGAGCCATACCAAATAGTTCAGCAAGCCCTTCCCGATCCAGTTCTGCTTTCATCTCGGGATGAGCGAGCAGAGCCTTAAGCTCAGAGCCGAAAATAAAGCCCTGCTTTTCACTATAAAATGCTGGCTTCACTCCCAGCCTGTCACGTGCAAAAAATAATTTTTCCGCGGCGCTGTCCCAAACTCCAAAGGCAAATATTCCATTCAGCCTGTCAACGCACTCTTCTTTCCACTCCATATAAGAAGCAAGCAGCACTTCTGTATCAGAATGGCCACTAAAAGAATATCCTTTAAGGAGGAGTTCTCTACGCAAATCTTCTGTGTTGTAAAGTTCACCATTGTAGCAAATTGTATAGGTGCCACCAGCGCCTTTTTTGGTCATCGGCTGCCTGCCACCAACGAGATCCACTACCGCGAGGCGCTTATGGCCAAATCCGGCGTGGCGATCGGTCCAAATATTTGTGTCATCCGGACCTCGTTTTGATAATGTATCTGTCATTTTTTCAAGAATTATTTTCTCTTTTTCCATATCCCGACGAAAATCAACCCAGCCGGCAATCCCGCACATACTTCCACTCCTCCGCCACGGTTCCCTAATTAAGCCATTGGGAACTCGGATTCACTCTATCTTCAATCTATTTTTGAGTGGTTATAGTGTATGCAGGTTTTAAAGATGGGTTAATTGTCCCGGGAATTATTAAAAGGAGTTATAAAAGGGAGTGTTTATGTCTACAAAGGAAATAGCACCATTCACGGAGGTAAAGTGATGAATCGACAGCAGCGCGAAAAAATATACGAAGACCAGGAAAGAGCCTATACCGAAGGGTCAGTTGAACAAATAAATGGCCAATGGGTGTTTTTTGATGAAGAAACGGAAGAAGCCTCGCTGCTTGATGACTATCTGCTTCAGGAAGTGGAAGTATTGAAATTGAACCGTTGGAAAAAAGGGTTATTGGTTGAGCCAGGTAAAATTACGTTCAATGACGATAGCCTGTTGCTCCGCGACCATGACCAGATCAGGGTGAGGAAGCATTTAATCTATTCACTTGAAAGACTGCTCGAACAAATTAATGACGACGCATTCTTCCAATTTATCACTACTCTCAACTCACTTAACTTTTCTATCTTTGATTGCCTGTATTGCTATAACCACCTGAATTTTTTAAATGACCAAACCAAACGGAATGGCGTCAATATTATGATTTTTGATAATCAGGACGAGATTTGCAGTGTCCAGCATCATTTCACCTATTATGAAAAGGAAAGTGACCGGTTCGAGTTTACCCTCAACACCGGAAAAAGGCTTATAATTGAAAAGCTTGCATCCCCATAGGAATCTTCCTGGAAACACAAAAAGCTGCCGAATGGCAGCTTTTTGATTTCATCGAATTACATTGGGAGGTTATATCCCAAAAGTAAAACAAGCACAAATGCAATCAAAAATTGAATCCAAAGAACCTTGGCTTCTTGCTTTTTGCCTGTCTTAATTAGCAACATTTCCATGCTAGCAATGACCCAAAGCCCGACTGCTGTTTTAAGGATATAAAGAAGTCCAATTTTGGTTACTGAGAATAAGAGCATGAATCCAGTAATTAGGATAAGAATATATACTACCCTTAAAATCATATGGGTAATTTTTGCTCCCTTTTCTTTTCCACCTTTATACAGGTAAAGCGCAACGAAAAATAAAATCGCACCTAGAACCCACGTTGTAATATGAGCGTGTGTCAAACCGTTTCCCTCCTCTATCTATTTCGCACTTATCATACCATAGCCACAGTGTAAATCCTAAAAATTAAGAGAAATTTAATAACTATATGACTACTAAGATACAGTGTTTTTCAATACCCCGATTCCTTCTATTGTAATCTCAATTGTATCTCCAGACTTAAGGAACTTAGGCGGCTTGAAGCCTTTACCAACACCAGCTGGCGTGCCTGTCGCAATGATGTCCCCAGGTTCAAGTGTCATCCCCTTCGAAAGATCCGCAATCAGCTGTTCAATCGGGAAAATCAAATGCTTTGTGTTGGAATCCTGTCTTATTTCTCCGTTTACCTTTGTCTGTATATCGAGGTTCCCATGATGAGGAATTTCATCCTTCGTAACAATCCATGGTCCCATTGGAGCTGAACCGTCGAGCCCTTTCCCAAGAAAGTACTGCTTATGCCGACTTTGCAAGTCGCGGGCTGTGACATCGTTCAAAATTGTATAGCCGAATACATAGTCCATTGCATCTTCCTTTGCAATTCCCGTTCCCTTTTTACCGATAATGACAGCCAGTTCCCCTTCATAATCAAGCTGGTCAGTAATTTCTGAATGAGATGGGATTCCTTTATCAGGTCCAATAACTGCTGTTGGAGGCTTTGTAAACACCATGACATGCTCCGGTATATCATCCGCGCTTCCCATTTCAATCGCATGCTCGGCATAGTTCTTGCCAATGCAAATGATATTCTTGGCTGGCCGTGTTATTGGGGCAAGAAGTTCAACGTCGCTAATTGGAATCCAAAGCGCCTTCGCTTCCTCCACACTTTCAGCCCACTGCGCGAAGGACTGTGCTTTTTCGAAAAAAGCAGTTCCTTCTAAGCAACCTATGAGTGTGGGCGGAAACTCTACTCCTCTAGATGATGCCTCCTTAAGGGGCAAAACAGCCTGCCCATCCCCGCTAACCAAAACGGCAAGCTTTTCTTTCTTATGTATTACTGTTCCAAGTTTCATTCATTATCGCTCCTTCCATCCACTTTATTTAAGTATACAAAAAGAGCCCCTCCAGCAAAAAGGAAAGGGCTTGCATGTTTTTAAAAACCATTTAAAAACGAGATAACTACTGGTCCCAGAAGGACGATAAACAAACTTGGGAATATAAACAAAACTAGCGGGAACAACATTTTTATTGGGGCCTTCATGGCAGCCTCTTCTGCCCTTTGTTTTCTCTGCTCCCGCACCTCGACAGATTGGGCACGTAGGACCTGGACCATTCCTATCCCAAGTTTTTCAGCTTGGACAATGCTACTAATGAAGTTCTTTACTGAATCGACCCCTTCAAGTCTATCGCGGATTCCTCCCAGAGCTTCTCTTCTTACCTTACCTAGGCGCATCTCTTCTAATGACCTTTGGAATTCATCGGAGAGAACTCCACTCCTTTTAGAAACGAGTTTGGCAACTGCGGCATCAAAACCAAGTCCCGCTTCAAGACTGACCGTCAAAAGGTCAAGCGTGTCAGGCAGCTCCTTTAGCGCTAGCTTCTCACGAGTTTTCGTTTTTTGTTTTAAATAGAAATGGGGCATAATTCCACCAAGTAACACCCCTGTAAGGACTGCAACAAAAATGGAGGATGAAGTAAGATTTATTAGCAGACCATAGCCGGCAAATGCAAGTGGGAATCCGATGCTGCAAGCTGCCTGTAACAGCCTGAAGTCCACAGGTGTCATTCCGAATGGATTGCCTGCCCTTTGGAGCTTCATTTCTATTTTAGCTTCTTTCTCACCAGGCATTCTCTTTTTGAAGCTTTTTTTAAAGTCATTTAATACGGGCTTAAGGAATCTATGATAAAAGGAATGCTGCTCCTCCTTAGCCGGAATGGATTCTATCGTTTCTTCGATCCCAGTGAGATAGTGTGCAACCCGTTTGTCTAACTGTTCTTTTTTCTTGGATTTTAAGGTGAGAATACTGTATGCCAAGAGGCTAACTGTCATGAAAAATGTAAGGTAAATCAACTCTTACACCTCAATTTGCGTAATTTTATTAATAACGATTAGACCAATTCCGCACGAGATGATGCCTGCCGCTACCATTCCGAGTCCTATCGGATGTTTGAACATTGGTCCGATATAGCCAGGGTCTATTAAAAAAAGAGCTCCACCTAACAGGAATGGCAGCAAGCCAATAACCATCCCTGACATCCGGCCCTGTGCTGTCAGTGTTTTGATTTGGCGCTGAATTTGCGTCCTGTCCCTGATTGTCTCAACTATTTTCTCCAAAACTGTGGCAAGGTTTCCGCCAACCTGACGCTGAATCAGGATAGCTTGAATCATTAAATCCAAATCATCGCTCGGCATCCGTTCCTTTAACTCATTCAATGCCTCTTCAATGCTGCTTCCATACTGCATTGATTTAATAACCAATTCAATTTCTTCCTTAATAGGTGACGATGATTCCTCTGCAACAGATTTAAGTGCCTGAGGGAAACTAAAGCCTGCCCTTAGCGAGCCAATAATCGTGGTTATCATGTCGGAGAGGCCATCATTAAATTTTTCAGTCCGCTCTTTTTCTTTTTTCTTTATGATAAATCCTGGCAACAAATATCCGGTTAAAGCACCAGGAATAAACCATATCCATTGTTCAAAAAGCAGAAATAGGAAAAAGCCTCCGAAAGCAGTTGTTATTAACTGAAAAGCCACAAACTCATCCGGCTTGAGGGGGACCCCAGACCTGGCAAGCATAGTTTCCAGTTTGTTTGTTTTCTGTTTTGTAACGAACTTCTTAGTGAGATTCTTTCTTGCTGCAGCGTACCGTGCAAATAAATTCATTTCATCATTGCTAATTTCAATTTCTTCAGCCCCAGCCAAATATCGCTGCATTCTTTTTTCTATTCTTTGGTTCCGAAAGAAGATTAATTGAAAAATTCCATAAAAAACAATAAAAGAAGTAAATAGAATCAGTACAAGAAGTATAGCCTTCATTATTATTCCCCCTGCTCAATAAATACACTTGGAGGGATATGAATTCCGGTATTTTCAAGCCTTTCATAAAACTTTGGCCGTACTCCGGTTGGTACAAGTCTCCCAATATACTTTCCCTGTTCATTTACGCCAATCTGCTGATAGACAAAAATATCTTGGAGAACAATAACATCTCCTTCCATTCCTTGGACTTCTGTTATATGAGTGATTTTTCGAGACCCATCCTTTAGCCTTGTTTGCTGAATGATGACATCAAGGGCCCCGGAAATTTGTTCTCGGATTGCCTTTATAGGAAGATCAACTCCCCCAAGCAATACCATTGTTTCTAGCCTTGATATCATGTCCCTCGGGGAATTTGAGTGACCAGTTGCAAGTGAACCGTCATGACCTGTGTTCATAGCCTGAAGCATATCGAGGGCTTCAGCCCCCCTTACTTCCCCGATTACTACCCGGTCGGGCCGCATCCTTAGTGAGTTTCTGACAAGGTCCCTAATTGTAATTGAACCTTTACCTTCAATATTCGGTGGCCTGGATTCCAATGAAACTACGTGGTCTTGACGCAGTTGAAGTTCAGCCGCATCCTCAATCGTTACAATACGTTCGTCGTTTGGGATAAAGTTGGAGAGCACATTTAATGTGGTCGTTTTTCCGGACCCTGTTCCTCCGCTAACAAAAATATTAAGACGGGCTTTGACACATGCATCAAGGAAAACAGCCATTTCTTTTGTAACCGTTCCAAAGTTTGTCAGGTCTTCAATTGTAAAAGGATCCTTGGAAAACTTTCGGATAGTGATAGTCGGACCATTCAATGCAAGTGGAGGAATAATTGCATTTACACGGGAACCGTCGGGAAGCCTTGCATCCACCATTGGTGAACTTTCATCAATTCTTCTCCCGATTGGCGCGACAATTTTTTCAATAACATTCATGACATGTTCATTATCCCGAAATTTAATATCACTAAGAACAAGCTTCCCTTTCCGTTCACAATAAACCTGATGAGGCCCATTTACCATAATCTCGGATACTTCCTCATCTAGAAGCAAAGGGTTTATTGGCCCAAAGCCTGTCAGGTCATTGGTCAGTTCGGCTACGACTTTCTTACGATCAACCATCCCCCGGAAAGAATCATTATCCTTAATTGCCTCCATTGCCATTTCATCCAGCTTTACAACAATGGCTTCTACCTCTTCATCCTTTAATTCTTGCAGAATTCTTTTATGAAGAATACTTTTCAATTCCTGTTCCTTGTCATATTGTTTTTGGCGGATGGGTTCAATCTGGGACTCTTTTATCTCTTCTTTTGGAATGGTTTGTTCCCGCTTCTCTAATATGGTTGGGAGACTGTCTGGAGCAGCCACTTCCAATGTAGCTGAAGACTCTTCTATCCTCGTGTTGCTATTTTTCTGATTTATACGGTCAAGCAGCTTCATTTGGTTACTCCTCCCTTCTTACGTTTCCATGGAAATAGCGTTCTCGATTTGTTTTTTTTCTTCATCGTTTTTGGGATAGGAGATTGTGAAGCAATCATCTCCCCCATTTTAAACACCGCTTTAGCAATATCGGATTTCGTATTGCTAATAACAAAAGGAATCCCTACATTTAAAGACCTAGAGCATATTTGAAAATCATTCGGGATATATATTGGGGCTCCTTCTCCCAGAATTTTGGCACCATCCTCAGCCTTAATGACACTTTCCATATTGGCCCTGTTGAGGATAACCCTGACTTTTTCCCGTATCCCCAGGATTCCCAACGTTTCCAATAATAGTTTTGTATTTTTCATAGCAGCCATTTCAAGAGTGGTAACAACAAGAATTTCATCGGCTCTTTCTATTAAGCTGAGTGTATTCTCATTTAATCCTGCTCCTGTATCACAAACAACAAATTCATTCTTTTTTAATAAAAGATCAATGATCTTCAGACTCGCCTCTTTAGTAACAAGGTCTGCATACTCCGGCCTTTCTGGCGCAGGAAGTACACGAACCCCGCTCGGATGGACTGACATATATTCTTCCAATCTATTTTCATCAAGGCTAGTTATGCCCTCCACAGCCTCCTTGATTGTAAAAACGGGCTGCAAATCCATAGCCAGTGAAACATCACCAAATTGGAAGTCCCCGTCAAGTACTGCAACAGAATTATTCCCTTTTGATAAAGCAACGGCTAAATTGACGGAAAGGATGGTGCGGCCAATCCCGCCCTTTGCACTGCAGACTGCAATCACCCTTCCACGCGGGGGAGGAGTACCACCTTCTGTAGTTTTCATTTCAATATTTCCTGCCATCCTCTTCACCTTCCATCAACTAGCTTTCGTTTTCTTTATCCACTGGCGTCCCTTCATCATTCATAACAGGCCTGGTATGAAGAATAAAATGAATTTTCCCTTCTTCAGATGAATGAATAATTTTAAATGCATCATCTGGCTTTAATTCAAGGGTAACGGTGGTATATTCCTGATATTGCCCGTCAGCCCCTTCAGCATCTTTTGTATCTTCGGCCATAATCATCTTTCTGCCAACGGCCAGGACCCTAGCTTTTTTTAGCAATACTTTAGTCATCACCTTGGGCTTATCTATTTTGGCTTCCTGATCCTCTTTTGAAAAAATAACATCAACTAGATCTTCAGCCTCAATTAAATTTGAAACGGATTGATGTAAATTTACAGAAACAGAGACGGCCCTATAGCCTTCCCTTACCTTCCTCGAAACGTATACTTCCTCTTCTTTTTGTGAAATCAGCCTGTGGGCCAGGATTGGCTCGCCTTTCTGAATCATCGACTCGGCAAGCTTCCCCTCAGCTTCAGAGACATTATTTATGGATTTTGCAAGTAAATTATCCTCGGGAACCTGGACAACCTCCAGCATCTCAGCTGTTATTTTTTGATTTTTATTAATTGTCTCTTTCGCAACAATGATATCTGACATCGGTACAGCAGCTGTAGTCTCCTTTCCGTCTACCTGATTCATATATTGAAAGAAAATGGCTGTAGTAATGATTCCCATGACAAGGGACAGCAGTAAAACCGTTTTTGATTTCATTCTCTCCACCTACTCTGTTAACCGGATGCTATAAGCCCCTTTATCCGGGCTGCCTTCCCCGGTAAAACCTTTTCCGGTTCTTTTGATGAACATTCCGGTAATGGATGTGTCATTGCTAGACATTGGCTCAGTAATGTAAAAATAGGCAAAGCCAGTAACCTTCACTTGCTTTAACTGATTTGAATCGAATTGGTAAGGCTGATAAACCGGTATGAGAAGTACCCTTGAACATTTCTGATTTCTAAGGTCATCAACAGGAATTGAACAGCCATTGACTAGATCCTTTACTACAGAAATTGTTTTTCCGGCAATATTACCTGTTTGAGTGTTAAAAATATCACCTTGTTTTATTTCCTGCTGAAAGCCGTTACGGAGATTATTTTCATATATGTTCGCACCAGGGCCTTCTAGAGCAAGGACACCGAAGCTTCCGCTTACAGTCGAATCCGGTTCAATTTTCAAATGATATATTTTTTTATACTCAAGGGGGATACTTTCATCAATTCCTAGCGGGGCCGCTCCGACTGCTCGTCCCATTGGTTTGATTGAGGCAGAAGCCGCAGCCTTAACATCGACAATATCAAAGCCAAATAAACCTGCAAATGACGTTTTCGTCTTTTTGTTCAAGACAACACTTACTTTTTGATCCTTAATAACTGTTACACCCTCAAGAGAGCCTGTTTCGTTATGTGACACCAATATATCATTAACTATTCTTTTTACTTTTTCCTCCGAGGCGGTAAGCTCTTGAGCCCCTGATAAGGCTGCTGCATTTGCCACTTTTTGCAGTTTGCTTTTGTGCATATAAAGCATGCCGCCGTCAACAGCCAGACCTGTAACCCCAAGCAACCCTAATAGGATTAGTGCTGTAAGTACAGCTGCGTTGCCTTTTTCTCCCTTTATAAATTTCCTCATCACTACTCCCTCATTCTATCCGGATTGTTGAATCTGTTTCGGCGTATAAAGAATTTGGAAAGAGGCTTGAAACAAAGGGAGTATATAGCCTAAAAGGATATTTTAATCTAACTGTCATATATTCCCCCGAACGCCTCACTGTACCGGATGGCGTGATGCTTATCTCTAATTTGGATGAGTCGCCTACTTGTACATAATTTTTCGCGAACTCGGTGATTTCGGTGTCGGTGGCTCCCAACCCGCCCTTGCGAACAGTCTCCTGCGCAGCCATATGAAGATGGGCATACATATACGTCAATCTACCGATATCAAAAATACCGGCAATCAGCATTAGAAGCAGCGGAAGAACAAGTGCTGTTTCAACTAACGATTGACCGCTTTCACCCTTCCTCATATCATAATTCCGCCTTGGAAAAGTTGTATAATCGCCCCTACTGCAATCGCAACTCCGTACGGATATGTTATTTTCATTGTTTCACTATCTTGGTAGAGCGGGATATTTAGCCCCTTTAGCAATCCTATTAAAAAAAGATAGATTCCTTTCAGCCGTTGTTTCGCCCCTTTACGAAAGAAGATGATTAGAAACGCAAATATTCCACCGGCAAATGCCATATACAATGCAGAAAACAGAACAAACTGATATCCCATAAGCGCACCGATAACGGCGAGCAACTTTACGTCGCCTGCTCCCATACCACCCATTAGATAAGGAATAAGCAGGATTGCAAGGCCTACGAGCAACCCGACGACGGTATCTCCAATTCCCCCCAAACCACCAGCGATGGCATTTACAAAAAATGCCACCATAAGGAATGGAATTAGGACTTTATTATAAATCCGGCGCTCCCTAATGTCGGTTACAACGCAAATTATTAACAATAAAAACAGCAAAATTGCTTTTATCATCATACAAACCTCTTTTCGGCTACTTCCTGATTGAAAAAAGCCCCACGTTTTTAATTCAAACGCAAGGCTTTCAACCGTCAATAGACAAAGCATTATAGAAATTATTTCTGCACTTTTCAAATTACAGAAAGCGAAATTGTTTTATCGACCTTGGATTGAAGTTAAAAGTTCATTAAACATACCTTCAATCTCGGTTCTAAATAATCCAAGTATTGCAACAACACCCAGTGCAATTACACCCAAAACCAAACCGTACTCAGTCATACCTTGTCCTTGTTCTTCTGTAAGCAATGCTTTCATTTTTTTCATCATTCTCAAAAACTCCCTTATAATTTTATTTTTATAATTAATTAATAGATAAATAATGACCAACTTTCAGTTCTGCATTCTGTATTGTCCCAGATGGAAGCTCGAGTACCGATTTTGCTTTTCGGTGTACTTTTCCAATCCTTGCAGGATTCATGGCTTCATCCAGTCCGACTATTTCGTTGTTTCCGTCCAAATATACAACGTCGATTGGATATTTCATGAAGAATGTGTGGATCGATTGGCAGGGCTTGATTAACAGGCCGTGTCCTGCGGGCAGACTTTTCGTAAACATGAGACCCTTTAGCCTTTGAAAAAAACTATTGGCGCATGCAATGTTGTCTGCAATTTCCGTCCCGTTCGACAGATTCACGACCTTCAACAGTTTCACCTCCGGAAAAATAAAATGACCCCGCCTTTACCGAAAGGGGGATCATGGGAAGACATACCTATGGTGCACCCTGATCTTTCGGTAACTGGCTGGCATAGTACATAAGTACCTTAGCCCCTGTAGCTTTGCGTCACTGATTTTCATCAGCTTTGCCTTTATCGAGATACAGTGCAATTATTGTCGACTGTTCTCTTACACTCATAGTAAATCGTTTATGGGGGTATTAGAATCAGACTTTTTCACCATTTTTCAAGAAAAATAACTAGTGAAAAACACCTATTTTATCTTAAAACCCTTAGAAATTCAATTGTTTGCTATTTGCTCTTTAAAATGTGGATATCATTACCAGTCTCCATACTAAGCTTTTCTAGCAATTCCGGCGCTTTTTTTCTATTAAATTCGGCAACCCATTTAACAAATGCCCATTCGAGTCTTTCAGGACATCCTTCACCAATCTCAGGGTGTGATTTCCCATGGTACTGAATCCTTCTCCTAATAATCCCGTATAGGCAGCGGAGTGTTGAGTAATGAAGAAAGATAATTGTAACTGCCTTTTCCAGCCGGGCGTCCATTGTTCAACTGATGTTTCCATCAATAATCCAACAATCCTCTGCTAGGATACTATTTTGGATTTGCTGAAATTCTTCCCTGCGGGTAGGCATCCAACCCGGCTTCCAAAATAACGTGTCTAGATGATGCACTGGAATAGCAAACTTTCTGCCGAGTTCTTTGGCAAGAGTACTTTGACCGGCTCGCCGCTTCCGATAATCATAATTTTCTTCATGCCCGCTCCCCCTTGAGTATTCTTTGCCAGGATAAATACGTAAAACTTCTCCAAACCCATTCAACCGGACCAAACCTGAATTTCTTCAGCCATATCCTGCTTAAAAACACCTGAAGCAAATAAACTGCTATAACAATCAATACACCTTGAAAAAGTGTTACCTTTCCGTAAAGCCCAAGGCCATATCCATAAAAGATAATCGTCGATACTAAGGATTGGAACAAATAGTTGGACATGGACATCCGTCCGACATTTGAAATAAGCCCTTTCCCAGCGCCTCTTTTTTCAGTATAAAGTGCCACAAGCCCTGCATAGGCGAATGCCAGTAGAGGCCCGCCAAAGAAATCCTGGAAAAATTCAGCCGGATAGCTGCCAGGTATAAAATAAGGAAGCTGCTTAATTAGCAAGCCGATGAATAAAGCTGTAAAGGTCACTATCCTCAATTTATTTAACTGTTTAGACGCTTCTTCAAGCCACTTTAATTTTGAAATCGCCGCTCCTATCAGGAACAGCGGAAGAAGTGAAAACAGCAAAATTGGAGCTGTTTCAGGATTGTTGTTGGAAAGCCACTCTTCCGTTCTCATCCCGGTTATTTCAAGGAAAGAGCCTTGCCCATAGATGCTTAACGCCTTTTCCGCTTCTTCCGGCTCATATGAAACGGCAGCCCCAGGACTAAATAAATGGGCCACCACTAACAACAAGCCCAGCATAAGGTTAGGAATGGCATACATACCAATCCCCACAGCGAGCAACGCCTTTCCACTCAAGCGAAGAAAAGATAATGATAAAAATCCGATGACTGCGTATGTAATTAAAATATCGCCTGGCCAGATAATGAAGGCGTGGATAACTCCCACAACTAATAAGAACAATAATCTTCTTAAAGAAACGCTGGAAAAACTGCCACCCCTTTCAAGTACGCGCTCCCTTGTCAATGCGAGTCCAAAGCCGAACAGCATTGAGAAAAGCGGATAGAAGCTAGCCTGGGCAAATATATCAATTCCGATATAGACAATTCGGTCAAGACCGCTATCCCACCATTCCAAAGGATCAATGAACATGAATGGAGAATGGAAAGACATCATGTTAACGAAATAGATTCCGAGAATCGCCAGTCCTCTCATTGCATCCAATGATGCTATTCTCCCTTTTTCACCTGTAGGCCCCACTAAGTCTTTCATCCATCCATCTCCTTGCAGCTTCATTAATAAGTTTTCATTATACCGGAAAAAACATCCATTGGAACACCTTAGTAAAAATCGGGCAAATTGCTCACATATAATGCCCATGTACATAGGATAAAAAGGAGAATGATGAAAAAGGGTGTATTCCATGCCAGCAATTGTTGGAGTAGTCCAGGTCATTTCACTTGGAAGCAGTTCAATTTTCAATATCGGTGATGTATATAGCATATCCCCGGTTTCAAACGCAAAGACGTTTGCAGGTGCCGGCTCGTTCAACACAGGCGATGCCATTCATAACTTAAACCATATTAGCTCTACAAATGTTCACGAAACTGATGGAATTGACCAGCCAATTGCATTCAATGTCTAGGGGGCGGGTAAATGAATATCTATATCCAACAGTCCATTACTATCCAAAGCATTAGGATTGGAGGGATTTCGAATTCCTCCGTCTTCCAAATCGGCAGTTCAGGCATCATTAAACCAGCTTCCCATTTGTCCAATACAGGCGGCTTTACGGGCCCGGCCCCCAAAACTCAAAAGCCGTTCCAACTGGCACCGCAACAGGATTCAGGCGGACAGCTGCCTTTAACACAAACACCAGCAGTTCCGCTTTAAATTTTGAGTTAGACAGCAAAAGCGAGGTGTAACCATGGATTTTTATCAGGCCCTTCAATGGATGCAGGGACAATTGCACATTCTCAGCCAAAAAATTGCCAATTTGGAGGAATCACTCCGCTGCGCTGAAGAGGAGATTAGACTTCTGAAGGATAAGCCTTCTATCCAGGTTGGCACCATTCAATATAAATTTGACCAGCTTAAAGTTGAAACACTTGAAGGCACCTTAAGTATTGGCCTAAATCCGAAGGACCTTCAGGGGATTGAGGAAATGGCGATTTCCGAGGGCCAAAATGGTTATCCGGGTCAGCCTGGGTCTCCACAGGGTATGGCACCTCAGGACCAGCAGCCATTCGAAGGAAATCCCGGATATAACCCACAACCAATTCAGCCCATGGATCCAACCAACTTCATGCAGAGAATTACAGAAATTACTGATGCAATCCATACGTATCTCGAGCAAGAGCTTCCATCCAGACTTGGGCATCTCCAGGAAGAATTGGGGCTTCCCCAATTGGATAACTATCTTTCATTTATAACTAGTGACGTAAAGAAACAGCTTCCCGGCAGAATTGAATCACATATAAGACGAGCAAGTGCCTCTGGTATAGAGGTTGATAGTGAAATAGTGATCGCTGCTTTGAAACAGGAAATTGAAAACGGCATCCGGTCATTTCTGACAAATCTGCCCGATCAAATGAAAGGCGGGTCCTTATGATTTTTCAAGTTTATAATAGAGAACTTTCTGTGGGCAGTATTAAAGTATTGGGCGTGTCTAGCTCCTCGATTCTTTTGGTGGGGGATGCGCAAACAATCCAGCTTGCCTCCGCTTTTGATACACCTGCGGAATCATTGATTATTGGTCCATTCGTCCCTCTTGCCCCTGAGGGAAGCTAATGTTACAACGGTCATCCTCCGTAAAAAGCATTATTGTTGAATCAGTTCAATATTCCTCCTTGGTTCAGCTAGGAGACACTTCAATTATTAATGGTTTTTCTAGAGCAATCGCTGTCCAGAGGGAGAGAGAACTTTTTTATGGCAACGAAGGGGAATTTGCTAGCTTTCCTGTATTTTCTAAAGAAATTCCACTTCCGCTATTAAACGAGCCGATTCAAATTCTTTCATTTAATGAAAATCCAATTATTAAAGTCGGATCCATAAAAATAAACGGTATTTCGTCAAGCTCCTTCCTCCATGTTGGTAATGTTAATCACATTAGCCTGGAGGGAAGAGTAAAACATATCCGCCAGCTTGAAGAGCGCGATGGTTACCAGTAAGACAGAAAGAGCAAACTTAATAAAAAAGTGAGGCGATTTAATGCCAGCACTCATTGGCCCTATTCACATCAACAATGTCAGTGGAGGAACAGTTCACTTTGGTGACGCCCTAAATATTTCACCAAAAAGCTCTTCAAAATCCTTTACAGGAGCAGGCAGTGCCAACACCGGTGTGTTAATCGGAACAGGAAGTGCTGTAAGCGGCACAAACGTCTTGGATACAAAATTGCTCGACCAACCTATGACAGGAAACAAATAAATGGCATGAACCAATTGGTTCATGCCATTACCTTTTTCTTCTGGCCGACTTGCTTACTTTCGGAAGGCGGCTAGCTGGCTGTTTCTTTATCCATTTCAGAAATTTCGCTATCTCAGGATCATACCTCAATCGCTCAATTGTATTTAACCGCACTGCCAGTTCCTCATTCGGATAGAGCGCGTGTATCTGCTTATGGCATGCTTTGCACAGATCAGCAGTTGGCATGAAGGTTCCGCCCATCTCCCTTGGTGTCAGGTGATGAACCGTTGTTTCAACATCCTTACGCAAGCAAAGCTCGCATTGGCCGATTGCAGATTTCATCACACGCCTCCATCCTTATGACTTACTACAAGCCTTCCCTTTCAAGCTTTAATATATGGGCTCCATCAAAGAAAAACAGATACCGTTCATCAACTTGGCGGCGCCAGATTTTTTCAAGCGCTTTGGTGTAAAGCTCAATCTGCAGCCTGTAACGCTCTTCAAGGATTGGAGCCGCACCTGCCCAGCCGCTATGGAAGCGGCCAGTAATCCGATCGGATTTGAAATCAAGCATAACAAGCCCCTGGCTATCTTCAAATACGCAGTCAATAATACCCTGGATGAAAATTTGCTCATTTTCATCTTTCCAGCCGGGATAAACCTCATGCGCCTGAAGTGAAGCGGTGAACGGAACCTCCCGATAAAGTTTGTCGGCTGAAATCATCCGTTTTCCAATTTCGGTTTCAAAAAAGCGGACAACAAGCTGCGGGTCGATGACTTCGGCCTGTTCCTCGGTAAGAAATTCTTGTGAAACCATACGCTTAACGAGCTCTCTCACGGATTCATCCGTAATTGGTTCTGCAAGATTAACGTGCTGCATAACACTGTGAAGAGCTGTGCCTCGTTCAGCAGGGCTAAGGGACTTTTCCTGCATGAACCTCGGTCTGTCAAGGATCGTCTTTCTCGTTTTCCTAAGGATTTCAGTACCACTTTGCTCATCAGCAATTTCCCGGTTGCGCTTCATTTCCGATACGGTCTGTTTCGCCCTGTGGCTGGAGGCATCTTTAAAGGCATACTCCCAGGTTAGCCTGCCGACGACTTCTGTTTCCTTTTCTGACGTAATCGGGACAGGGCGCATCTCCTTGACTGCTTCAAGCATACCGTCATTTTCCAGGCTGTTTTGTTCCGTCTCCAGCTGGATGTCGTCAGCTTCAATTATGGCCACTGCCCATTTGGAAGAATCCCTGCATATGCTTTCATCCACCTCAGGGCCAATCTCCTTTCTGCGCAGCTGAAGGCAATCGGCATGGCGGACAAGCGCTGGACCTATCCAGTCAAAATAGCCATTGGCAGCGGCCCTTTCGGAGTCACTGAGCAGCCAGTCGCGATGGACGGCAATATCTTCCCATTGTTCAAGCTTTTTGTTTACATCCTTGATGGTCGCAACCATATAGAGCTTTTCTTTTGCACGTGTCATCGCTACATATAGGACGCGCATTTCCTCAGCAAGCATTTCCATTCTCTTTTTCCGCTTAAAAGCAAGCTGCGGGAGTGATGGGTAGGCAATCCGCTTATCAGGATTGATGTGTTTTGTGGCAAACCCGAATTCCTTGTCAAGCATATAGGAACTGCGGATATCCATCATGTTGAAATTCCTGCCTAGTCCCGCAATGAATACAGCGGGGAATTCGAGCCCCTTGCTTGAGTGGATTGTCATAATCCGGATAACATCTTCCTGTTCACCCAGCGCCCTCGCCGCACCTAGGTCATCTCCCCGGTCCATCATCCGTTCAATGAATCTCAGGAACCTGAACAATCCCCGGAAGGAAGTCTCTTCATATTGTCTTGCCCTGTCATAAAGGGCGCGCAGGTTTGCCTGGCGCTGTTTTCCACCCGGCAATCCTCCAGCAAAGTCATAAAAGCCTGTATCGCGGTAGAGCTGCCAAATCAGTTCCGAAAGCGAGCCTTGTCTTGCCAGTGACCGCCAGTCTTCAAGACGTTGACTGAAGCGGCAGATTTTCTCATGCAGCTCCTCACGCCCTGGTGGAGAGGCTTGTTTGCAGAAAGACACCACACTGTCCCAGTAGGAGCCTTTTTTATCCTGGATTTTTATAAAGGCGAGCTCTTCTTCATTTAATCCAATAATTGGAGAGCGCAGTACCGCAGCAAGCGGAACATCTTGATACGGGTTATCAATGACCCTTAACAAAGACATCATGATTGCGACTTCAGTTGCCTGAAAGTAGCCTGTCGACAAATTCGCGTAGATTGGCAGACCTTGCTGTTTGAACTCCTCCATGATTTGCGGCGCCCATGTCATTGAGCGGAGCAGGATAACGATGTCACGATAACGGATGGGCCTTGATGTGTCTGTTTTTGCATCGTAGACAGGCCGGCCTGATGAAATCATTTCCTTAATTTTCGCAGCCATCACCCTGGCCTCAAGCTGCGATTGCTCAAGATCTTCAGCATCAAGCAACTCACCATCAAACTCTTCCACTGTGTCTTCTTTATCGCTTTTTGCGCCTTGATCTATGACGAGTAACTCAACCGGGAATGGCTCCGCAGGATACTTCGCGCCCTCCTTGAGTTCAGCTGACTCATCATAGACAATCTCGCCAACTTTTTCACCCATGATTTGCCTGAACAGATAATTGGTCGCATCCAGGACTTCCCGGCGGCTCCGGAAGTTTCGGGCAAGATCAATCCGCAAGCCTTCGGATAAGGTACCTTCCTTTGAAAAACGGTTATACTTTCCAAGGAACAAATTGGGCTCAGCAAGCCGGAACCGATAGATGGATTGCTTGACATCGCCGACCATAAACAGGTTGCCTGATTGTCCATGGCCTCCGGAAACGAGCTGCAGGATCGTTTCCTGGACCATATTTGTATCCTGGTATTCATCAACCAGAACTTCACGGAACCGCTCCTTGTAGGCAAGTGCCGCTGCTGATGGAATCCTGACCCCTTCTTCGGTTTCCCCTTGCCCAAGGATATCAAGGCAATAATGCTCAAGGTCAGAGAAATCGACCAAACCTCTTTCCCTCTTGGCTGCTTCAAACCGGACGGCAAATTTCGCCACGAGCGAAACCAGTGTTTCAATGACCGGCTTCATATCAGCCATGTCCCGCAGGAAGCTTTCAGGCCTTCTTGAAAAAAGTTCATCTCGAAGGTCGTTGACAATTTTTTTAGCCTTATCTCTGAACTTACCGGCTTTTTTCTTTAATTCATCATCAACTGTTCCCTTCCTGATCGAACTTGCCTTAGCAAAGGTATAGGATTGCATGGCCGCGTAGAGGGCATCCCATGAATCGCTCACTGCAAGCATTGTGTCAATCAGGTTTATATCCTGGAGAAAGGCCTCGGCATGGGGCGCCGGCCCGTCAGGAAGCTTTGAAACCGCCAAAGCCTTTTCCGCAAAATGCCTCGCGCTCCTCAGTTGAAGCTTAATGTCGAACAAAAGTGAGTCAATGAAGGGCAGTTCCTCTACCTTTGATGTATTTGAAGTATCGTACATTGATACGATTGCCTCAAGATAGCGTGCAGGATTTGGATTTGATCGTGCAAAATCAAACATGTCCGAAACGATTTCCAGAAGTGCTTCGTCAGTCCTGTCCGATGTAAACGTGTCAACAAGACGGAAAAATGGTTCATTGCCCTTTGTGCCATATTCCTCTTCAAGCATTGCGTCCATCACTTCATCCCTTAAAAGCTGGGCTTCTGTGTCATCGGCAATCCGGAAACCGGGGTCAACATCTATCAGGTAATAATATTTCCTGACAACATCGAGGCAGAAGGAGTGAAGTGTTGATATAGACGCTTTGTTCAGCAGGCTGAACTGCTTGCGAAGATGGCGGGATTCCGGATTTTCATTTATCGCCTTTTCAAGCGCATCACCAATTCGGTGGCGCATTTCAGCAGCAGACGCATTGGTGAACGTTACGACAAGAAGCTGATCAACATCAATCGGATCGTCTGGTGAAATGATTTTACTGATAATCCTTTCGACGAGGACAGCAGTTTTTCCAGAACCTGCTGCTGCCGCAACCAGGATATCGGTATCACCAGCCATAATGGCCTTCCACTGGTCATTCGTCCATTTTAGCCCTTGTGGCATCGGCGGTATGACAACCTTACTCATTTTCGTTTACCTCCTTCCGGATCAACTCAATTGCATCCTTGTCGTTCTTCGGAACAAGCCTGCGGAATTTCGAACCCTCAATCGATTCATCGAATTGGCAGACAGGCTTATAGGAACAGAACTGGCATGGATTTTTATCCTTCATCCTGTACGGATCTATCCCAACTTCTCCAGAAATAATCGCGTTACCTGTATCTTCGTATACTTTACGGACAAATTTCCGTAAATCCTGAATTTCATCAGCTGTGGCCGTTTTTGAACCGCTCCTGATTGAGCCGTCTGCTTTAATGCCCGCGGAAATGATATGGGACGTGCCGGTCTCAAGGCTCTTATCCATAAGCCTGATAACTTCCGCATCCTCAAGGACAAGGCCGCTCATTTTGAACTGTTTAAGTATCTCCTGCTCAAGCTCGTCTTCGTCCATATTTTTCTTGGCTGAAATCATCGGGTTATGGACGTGGAAATAGAACACCCCTGCCGGCTCGGCATCCCTTCTCGTAAGCTCGGCTGAATTCGAAATGGCAATATCGAGATAGGTGAGCATCTGCAATGCTATACCGTAGTAAACTTCGGAGAGATTTAATCCCCTGCTGCTGGACTTGTAATCAATGACCCTTAAGAACAGCTCACCGTTTTTCCCTTCGCCGCTGTCGATCCGGTCAATCCGGCCTGCAAGCTCCATCCTGCGGCCATTTTTCAGACCAAATGTCAACGGAGGCAGCTGCCCGCCGCGGCCAAAGCCCACTTCAAGGCCGATTGGTTCAAATTCACTCAGTTTTGAATGCTCGCTTAAGACTAGCGACGCCCTGGTGATAATTTGTTCAAGTTTTCTTTTAATATAGTGATGCCTCTCTGAACTTAGCAATATCTCATTCTGAAGCCTTGGGGCAATTGCCTCAACAGCCTGTTTTGCCAGCCTTTCGCATTGTCCCCTGGAAAGCTGGGCCCAGGCAATGTTCTGTTCTTTGACTGTTTCTGCTATATACTTTAATGCCGCATGAAACAGCTCGCCAATGTCCGGTGCCTCCAGCCGGTAAATCTGTCTGTCGCGAAGCTTCAGGCCATGCTGGATGTAATGAGAGAACGGGCAGCTGTTGAATAGCTCCATTCTTGAAACACTTCCCTGGATATCTTCTCCGTACAGCTCTTCGGCAAGGTCCGGCGGCAGGCTGACTGTCCTGTTTGTGTAAAAAAGGCTTGATAGAACTGAGCGTGCCCGGTCTCTCCAGACCGGATTTTCAGCAAAATAATTATAAACATCCCACCAGAATGTATATACCGGGTAATTTCTTTGCTTCTGCTGAAGCTGTGAAGTGAGGTATGACAATGCTGTGCCCTTGTTTGAGACGAAGGCAAGCTGTTCGTCTTCAAGCTGGTCAGCAGGGTCTGCAGCATACATGCATTCCCTCGCATCCGGAAACAAATCTTTTATCCTCGAAATATAGGAAGATGGGATAAGCGATTTACCTTCCGCGTTCGCTAGCGGATAGCTCACATAAAGCGCATCAGCCGGTGTTACAAATGCCTTGTATGCCAGGAAGTTTTCATCAAGAAGGCGCTCGGTGCTGCTAGGCCCGAGTTTCAGCCCTGCACCAAGAAGCAGCTGCCTTTCGGTGTCGCCGATTATGCCGTCGTCACTGATTTTTGCAGGAAGAACACCTTCATTCAAACCTATGACAAAGGCAACCTTGATTTCTGCCAATCTTGATTTATCAAGATTGGCCACCATGACCTGATCAATAGCCGGGGGAATCAAAGAGAATTCAAGTGCTTCTATCCCCGCATCCAGAATCGTTGCAAACTGCTGGGAAGTGACTTTTTCATTCCCCAGCATTTCGACATACTGGTCCAGGAGGTCGATGACCGCGTTCCATACCTGGTCATGCTCTCGTCCCTTAATCAAGTTCCCTTCCCTCTCAGCTTCAGCCTTCCATCTTTCAAGCTTTGCAGGAATGTCGAGTTCTTCTAACAGCAAATAAACCGCTTCGCACATTTTCCGTCCCGAGTCGGCTCTTTTCAGGCGCCTTGACAGCCTCATCAGTGGAGCCGAAATAATCAGCCGAAGCTCATTCAACTCCCGTTCAATCCTGATTTCCTCATCAGTCTGTGTTTGTGAAATAAACTCGAGTCCGCGCACTCTTCTGTATTTCCAGCGGTCCTTCTTTGTCCATTTGCTTCCCTGGATACCATGTGACAGGACATAATTCTCAAGCCTGTCCATCTGCCTGCGCGTGAAATCCGCATTGATTTCCAACGGGAAAAGCAGTTCGGTTTTGACTGCGCGAAAAACAGGCTCATAACGCCAATTGCCATTTACAGTTTCAAGCGCGGAGCGGATAAACTCGACAAGCGGATGGTTAAGCATCGTCCGCTTCTGGTCTATGAAATAAGGAATCTCGTAATCAAAGAATACCGGATCAATTGTTTCATGATATTCACGGCCGTTCCGGACAAGCACAGCGATATCTTTGTACCGGTATCCCTTTTCCCTTGTAAGAGTCCTGATTTCCCTCGCAATTCCTTCAATTTCCGCCCTGCGGTTTACTGCCTGGATGATGGTTACATCGGGTACTCCATCAAAAGTAGATGCTGGCCGGGAATCAAACTGAGCTTCAAGGTGCCGAAGCGACGGATTATTAAAGCGCTTTTGGCCTCCGAGGATAACCGGCTCTTCCATTTCAATATTTTCGCTTCTTGCCAGATCAAAGAAGGTCTTGCAAGCATTCCCCGACATCCTGAATAAATTCAGCTCATCCGGGGCCCTATCCGGACACGGCTTATCAAGGGTCAATGTGACCGTCACCCTTTTACACACCTTCAGGAGCTCACCGATAACCCTGTACTCCTGCGGCGTAAAGCTGTAAAAGCCGTCAATATAAATTTCGGCATCCTTCAAGTAAGCGGACTGGGCAGTCTTCTCGGCCAGAAGGTGGAAATAATCCTCCGAATCTATGTACTTTCCGGATGCTGCCTCTTCAAAATGTTTATAAATGATTTCCAAATCGTGCATTTTATCCGCCAGTGATTTAGCATCAGTGCGGTTGGCATTCATCTGGGAACGCCCTTCAGCAAGCGTTTCAGGATCTATTAAATATCGTTTAAACTCAATGAGCATGTCTTCAACCTGAGAGATGAAGCCATTTTTATCCGCTGCGCGGCGAAACAGGATTAATTGGTCTTTTTGCTCTTCGATAATTTTCCGGATCAGCATGTTCAATCCGACACTGCTTAAATGGTATCGGCTTGAGCCCCCGGTTTCTCCAAGTACTCTCCAGGCGAGCCTTGAAAAACTATAAACCTGGGCACGGATCATACCTCCAATTGCCTCGTCTGTTGCCAGCCTGTACTCCGACAAGAACGTCATTTGCTCTGGAACAAGATATATGATTGCGGGCCCCTCCGGACTCTCGATCAGCTTAGATTTAATTTCATCCAGGCAGGTCAGTGTCTTCCCGCTCCCGGCTCTTCCAATCAGCATTCGTAGCGACATTGCTCATCCTCCGTCCTTTTTCTGCATACTCACTATTTTACCACAAAAAGGGTACAAATGTTTGCATTACGCTATCCTGTTTGATACCAAATACTAGGATATTAAAATCCAAACCAAACCGCTATTTCCTCAATCGCTGCCAACACAAAAAACCCAGCCACAGCCGGGTTTTAAATCAATATACTATTTAGGGAGAAATTGCGACATCCTGGATTGGCCAATACAATAGATTTACCTTTCCAACCACCTGTTCAACGGGAATAAAACCAAAATGGCGGCTATCCCAACTTTCGAGGCGATTATCGCCCATAACAAATAGCTTCCCTTTAGGTACCTTCTGTTTGCCAGTCAAGTCCGTCAAGGTGAAATCCCCTGTCAGCGGCTGTCCAGGATGCACTTGCCTGAACCTGTCCAGAAAAGGCTCCTCGTATTCCTTCCCGTTAATATAAAGCCTGTCATCCTTATATTCAATCTGATCACCAGGCAATCCGATAATCCGTTTGACATAATCTTCACGCTCATTAGCATGGAAAACGATTACGTCAAACCGTCCCAGGTCCCCTATTTGATAACCGATCTTATTGACCACAAGCTTATTTCCATCCTTCAACGTCGGCATCATTGATTCTCCTTCAACCACATAATTAGAAAAGAAGAAGGACCTAATGAAAATAAATATGACCATACCGACAGCAAAGGCTTTTAGCCATTCAAATGCTTCCTTTTTCCAGCCTGTCAACTTAATCGCCCCCGCGCAAAATCAATCCTGCTTTTCGCTGGCAATCGTCAATCTTCGTTCAATCTGTTTCCCTGCCAGCCACAGGATGAAAATGACTATCAACACAATGAGTGTTCTGAGCGGCTGAGTGAATAGGGAACGAATATCAGCTCCGATAAAGCTAATCATAAAAATCATCGCCATTTTTCCGGCAACAACAGCGAGCATATACTGCTTGGTGCTGACGTTTGAAAGGCCGGCGACAATATTAACGACCGCTGAAGGAGTAAATGGAAAACAAAGCAGCAAAAACAATGGGCCAAATCCATGCCGTTCCACCCACTTCATCAACTTTCTGACAGTTGAATGCTTTTGCAGAAATGACAGGAACCGCCTTTGTCCGTACTTCCGAAATAGGAAGAATACAAGAAATGCCCCAATGCACGCTCCTACCCAAGAGTATAAAAAGCCAAGCCATAAGCCAAAAGCACTTGCATTGGCCATGACAAATAGAAACAAAGGCAGAAATGGCAGAAACGCCTCAAGCATTGGTAATACAATCCCAGGTATAGGCCCGAAAGACTTGTATTCACGGATCAATTCCATGATATTCTCAAGTGTAAACCATGATTTTAATAATTCAGCATCCATTTGAAACTCCTTATTGCCAGCTTTCTTTTTTATATCCTTTTTGGGGCATATTTAATCTTTTTTAAAAAAACTTAACCATTTTGTAATATCGTTTTTAATTCATCACAACTTCTAACGCCTATTTTTGGATGAATTCATGAAGGGCTTGTTTGTTTTTTTCCAAATCCAGTTGCAGGACCAACCCATCGCCGCTTACTCTTGCATCGGTGTAACCGTTCTTGACGGGAATTCGAAGAGTTTCGATAGTACCTCTCCCGCCTTTCACAAAATCCATTGCCATAGAAATCATATCGCCCGTGTTCACATTTGTGTTGACAAAGGGCTGGACGACCCCAATCAGTTTTGGCAGCTTGGGAAGCATTTCAATGCTGGACAATTCCCCAGCTACCTTGCTCACGACTTTCTGCTGGCGTTCGACCCGGCCAAAATCGCCGACTGCATCTTGCCTAAATCTGACGTAGCCAAGTAAATGTTTCCCATCGAGTCTTTGTACGCCTGGCTCAAGTGTGACCCCAATGTACTTTTCCATTCTTTTCTCCACATCAATTTCTACACCTTCGGGGAATGCTTCATCAATAAGCTGGACGAACCCCTCAAAATCCACAATCGCATAATATTGCAAATCAATATCAAAGTTTTCCTTAATGGTTTGCCGCATCAACTCCGGGCCGCCCTCAAGAAAGGCCCTGTTAATTTTATGCTTACCGTGTCCTGGTATTTCCACATAACTGTCCCGCATTATCGATGTTAGCTTATATGTGCCTTTGTCCTCATTGTAATGGGCAATCATGATCATATCCGCCCTGGAGTTTTCATCTCCGCGTGCGTCGCTGCCCAATAGAAGGATATTCGTTCCCCCATACTGGTCTTTTTTACCGGAAAATTTATATTCTACTTTTTCTTTATTGCCGATTTTCTCTAACGATTGATTGACGCCCTGCCTATATTGAATATACGAATATGCGGCAATACTAACAAAAAGAAGGAGCAGGACGGTTAAAAACGGCTTCCAAAAACGCTTCTTTTTTTGACCGTGCCTCTGTTCATACCTCATTAAGACCCCACCATTCCAGAAAAATGATTGTCTCCCTTATTAGGGGCTATAGGTCCATTCTATCAATTATTGTTGCTGTTTGCCTAATTTAGGCGAATGATGGCAGATTCAGGCATGTTTATGTTAAAGGCCTTCAATGGCAAAAGCCGCAAATGTGCGGCTTTCTGCAATCTTCTTATTTTAGATATTGGTCAAACCAGTCGGCGATATAATTGAGCCGGGCAATTCTCAAATTGGGTTTACCGCTCCTTGATAGCTCATGGTTAGATTCAGGAAAGCGAACGAATTTAGCATCTTTGCCAAGCCGCTTCATTGCGATGAAAAGCTGCTCGGCCTGCTCGATTGGACACCGGTAATCTTTTTCGCTATGGAGAATCAATAAAGGTGTTTCAATATTTTTCACATAGGCAAGCGGCGAATGTTTCCATAGCTTCTCAATATCCTCAAGACCGGAACCGATTTGCCATTCGGTGAAATAGTAGCCAATATCGCTGACACCGTAAAAGCTGACCCAGTTTGAAATCGAACGCTGTGTCACAGCAGCCTTAAAGCGGTTTGTCTGTCCGACTATCCAATTCGTCATGAAGCCGCCATAGCTTCCTCCGGTTACGCCCAGCCTGTTTTCATCGATAAAATCATATGTTTCAAGTGCATAATCAACTGCCGCCATTACATCCTGGTAATCTCCGCCGCCATAGTCGCCGCGCACTGCATTAACATGCTCTTGGCCATAGCCATGGCTTCCACGAGGATTTATGTAAAGAACAGCATATCCTCTCGAAGAAAGGATCTGGAATTCATTCATATAGGAGTTCCCATACATTGCATGCGGTCCGCCATGGATTTCAAGGACAAGCGGATATTTTTTTCCTTCCTCAAAGCCTGCCGGTTTCATGATCCAGCCGTTCAGGAAGTGGCCTTCACTTCCTTCAAACGTGAGCGGCTCCGCTTTTGAGAGAGTCCTCCCCGTAAGGAATGACTCATTTACAGACGTCAGCCTTGTGAGGGTGCCATCCGTTATCGTGAGCATAAACAAATCCCCTGGCTCGTGCGGCTTGCTGATGGCAACTGCAGCCCGCTGGTTTTTACTGTCGACTGACAGGCCATATACATGCTGGTCGCCAAGCAGCGCAGGGTACAATTCGCCTTCTGTATTTCCATAATAAACAACCGTATTGCCAAGGTCGCTTGCGATAAAATAAAAGCTGGTGTTATCGTCAGCCCAGATAAAGCCGGGCGACACTGCACCCTGGTGGAAATCGGCAGCTACGGTATCACTAGCCGTGGCGTCAAGCCCCTCAGTCATGCAGGTAAATACCTTTGTTTCCAAGTCATACACCCAGACGCGAGCGAGTGTTGCATTTTGGAACGTTCTCCCCTGGCCAATCAATCCAAGCTTCCGGCCATCCGGAGACCAGGATGCCTGCCAGAATGAAACTTCCCCTGTCTCCAGCTGTGTTAATTCCGCTGTTTCAATATTGAAAAGATATAGCCCGAGCGTAAAAGATTGATCCTTGTCTTCGGTGAGATCAGCACCTATTGCCAATGTTTTGCCGTCCGGCGACCAGCAGTGGAGGTGATAATCTTCCTTACCGTCGGTCAATTGGCTGACTTCACCTGTCTCTACATCAACAACCGCAATTTGCGAATAATCCCCCTTCCAGAATCCGGAAGAATCGGACTTGTATTTCATTTTCGTTACTTCAAGAGGCTCTAATTCCTTTTCCTTTTTCTCTTCTTGCTTGTCAGTTGCTTTCTTTCCTGTTTCAACCGACACCTGAAAGGCAATCCTGGTACCATCGGGTGACCATACCGGTCTGCCTGCGCCATTTTCAAGGTCGGTCAGCATTCTCGCTTCCCCTCCAGCTGCGTTGACAATATATAATTGATTTTTGCCGCTTCGGTTTGAAACAAAAGCCAGCTTTGTCCCATCTGGTGACCAGCGTGGCGAATGATTCCTATGCTTTCCATAAGTCCATTGAACAGGACCGGCTTGTCCCTCCGTGCCCACTATAAAAATATTTGAGTAATACTCTTTCTTTTCACTGCATATTCCGGTTTCTGTATAGGCGCATAGCGTCCCATCTGGTGAAAGCTGCGGGTCAACCGCCGATTTCAGTTCAACTAAATCCTCTGATTTAATGCCTGTAAAGCCCATTCAAGTTCCCACCTTCTTTGTTGGTTACAAAATTATTTCGACAACAGAAATAGTTTTCCTGCAAAAATAATTCGTAATTTTAAATTTTTCTGCATACTCTAACAGAAAATAACTATAACGGAAGTGAATCAAGATATATTTATCATTTCCTTATTGCGAATTCATCTTGAATTTCGTATGATAAATACGAACAAGTGTTCCGTTTTTTTGGAGGAGGTGCCCAGATGACAAGAATACCTGAAAAAGACCGTGATATCATGGAACTGGCCATTTATTTGCCAATGGTACTGACAATTCTTAACAGAGATCTAGGTGTTATTGAAAATAGCCCATTCAAGCTTAAAAAGCCTTATAAGGAATTCGTTGAGGAAACAATGAAGGCTGTCCAGAAAGAACTTTCCGGGGTAAAAGCATACATGAAGGCAAACAATCTAAAGGTGATGGAGACAAAACGGGACGAGGCATTTACCATGTTCCTGTTTATTTACAATGGCTACGAAGAATACCATAACTACTTTAATCCCCGCATCCGAAATAGGGTACAGGAATTAATGGAGTATTATTTTATTGGCAGGCATCATTCTGGCGAAGAGGCGGCAGCCAAACAGCATACCGGGAGCCCATCCGTCCAAGGGCCAACCAAGTCAGGAATTTCAAGGGCTAAATAGTTGGAGATCTATTCAATAAACTGGCCATATTTACGATGCTGTTCAGACGCTTCAAGGTGTCTCGGTCTATGGACTACATAATATGATTTTCGTTCCATTTGTTCAATGCGCTGCATAAGTTTTGTTCTGAGCAGGGCTGTTCGCAGAAGCTGATTTTTGAAGGAACTATAGGATACTGGAAGCGGATAGGACTGCTTGTTTTGAAATGTCACAACTGTATCGCCAACCGCGGTTCGTTCATGGTCCATAACATGTTCATGGGATATCCAGATACATTCAGGGCGGCTTGGCGATGTTGTAGGGAAAAGGTAAATGAAATTAGTGGGGTCAACAACTATGGGGACTTTGTGGGTAATACCGATCAATTGCCTCGTTCCTTCCCGCCTGCCGTCAAAGGAACTCCCGAAATACTCGCAGCTTTTCCTGACAATTTCAAGCGGCTTGAATGGAGAGATGAATTCATCTTCGAGTTCGAAAATTTGTGAATACACCTTGCTGCCATATACAAATGGCTTAATAAACATTGTGCACGGGTTAATCTCGTATTCTTCTATTTGCTTCTGTTTCACACTTTCAGCTCCTCGCTATTATAGATACTTGTCCATCATATCATTTCTTTTCCAAAATCTATCAATACTGAAAGAAAGTTGCGAATTTATACACAATATCTATTTAAAAATATTTTTCTGAAAATTAAAAATAATTAGTTGATTTTGGTCCCCCCAACCAATATAATAAAAAAAAGCAGCAGGGGGGATTAAAAATGAACGAAAAATCCTATACGGAATTAATGAAAATCGGCGCCATGAAAAAGGAAAAGGCTGAAGGATCACTCCAGGAAATGTATG
This sequence comes from Bacillus sp. FJAT-18017, assembly GCF_001278805.1. Classification (GTDB taxonomy): domain Bacteria; phylum Bacillota; class Bacilli; order Bacillales; family Cytobacillaceae; genus Bacillus_D. The sequence goes on from NZ_CP012602.1 coordinate 4,417,421, forward strand.
TTGAGATGCTGCTGAATGAAATCCAGCTAAACATTGAAAAGGAAAAATTGATGAAAAAGATCGATGAGTCACTGGAACAGCGCAACAAACTTGTATTTCTGGACTTAACAGGAAGCCTGAAGGAGCTGAACAAACGATACGGAGCATAAAAGGCAGCCAATTTAGAGTAAAAACGTAAATCCGCCTCAGGATTGGGGCGGATTTTTTCTGACCTTTTAGTAGCTTATACTGAATGACAGGCACTAAACTACGAAGTGCCATTCCCGCAAGTGATTAATTTTTGTCTATAAGATCATTTACTGTTCAGCGGCAATATGATTTCTTTGTCTTCATTCCTCGCCGAGTTTACAAGAGTTGAGACCTCGTAAAAATCAATTTTATTAGATGGAAACGGTGTAAGCAGTGACGTTAATTCAAGCGGGTTGTCTACTGCCGGGTCTAGCCAAATTTTCTGCTGCTCCGGTTCAAGGATTGCTGGCATTCTATCATGGATGGCGGCTGTTTTTTCGTTTGCCTCTGTCGTAATGATCGTGCATGAAAAAATGGTTTTTCCATCCTTGTCCCAGCGGTCAAAGAGACCCGCAAAAGCAAACGGGACTGTTTCCTTGCTGACAAACCGGTAAGGCTGCTTGGTTTTCCCCTCCCGCTTCCATTCAAAGTAGCCATCCGCGGGGATTAGGCATCTTCTCGTCTTCAATGGATTTTTAAAACTTGGCTTCTCATGGACTGATTCAGCCCGGGCATTGATCATTTTATAGCCTATTTTTTCGTCGTTTGCCCAATATGGAATCAGACCCCAGCGAAAATCCATCCCAACCCGCTTGCCGCCTCTGTTTACGATCGCAAGGATGTTTGTTCCCGGCGCAATATTGTAACGCGGGTTCAAATCCCCGTCAAACTCGAAATCAAACTGCTGCATTAACGAATATACCTCAGTAATAAGCGAGAAACGTCCGCACATGGTACCTCATCCCCCATTCATGTTGCAAAAATTTTAACATGAATAAGTCCGAGAATGAAAGAAAACCCCTTTAGTGATGAGGGGTTCAATCTCTTTCCACTAACCCAGTGCATGAATGTTGGCGGAGTGGGTTTGGTTCCAATAAGCATCTCTAAATTAATTCTCCAATCACACTTTTTCACCAAATACTTGAATCAGTCATAACACTTTTCACTAGCCGGTCTCTGAGTAGTACTAGTAAACCCGAGGTGAAAAATGGTACTACTCAGAGTAGTACTAGAAATGACTATGCCGCCACATCACACTTTTTCACCAAACACACGGATCTGTCATAGTACTTTTCACTAGCCGGTCTCTGAGTAGTACTAGTGAACCCGAGGTGAAAAATGGTACTACTCAGAGTAGTGCTAGAAATGACTATGCCGCCGTATAACACTTATTCACCAAATACATGAATCAGTCATAGACTTTTCACTAGCCGGTCTCTGAGTAGTACTAGTGAACTCGAGATGATAAATAGTAATACTCAAAGTAAAACTAAAAACAACTCTTAGCGGTAGCAGCTTTCGTTAACTATGCTGAACCCAGTAGACGACCTTTTACAAATACAACCCCGCAAGGAAGATTCCAAGGCTTTCTTCATAAATCTCATTGAATTGGGCAAGTGGCAGAGGATTTACCCCGCTGCCAAGCTCGACCGTAAAGCCAGGCCGGCGCCAATCCTGGATGAACCAATCCTTGTAGCCTGCATAGCTCTCAATGGTTTTAACAGGTTCATAGCCGCTAACTCTTGCAAACTCATTGACCATTGTCTCGGATACAGGCGGCTCCAGATTCTCAAATCCCCAATAAATGACCTGCCCCTGAGTGTGAAAAGCTAGCACTCTTGCAAAATCACGCCTTCTCGTCAGATTCGCCATCGCAATAACTTCAGGCTCGGACAACGGGCTTTCCCCACCGTAATCCCTCGGTCCCGGCACTTTTGGATTCCGTGCCCGCTCAAGTTCCCATCTCGCCGGGAACTGGTCATTCAAATCGACGCCTCGCAAATTCGCCTTCCAATTGGAGAAATCCGTACTACCATTGTTCCAGCCAACCACCCTGCTGTACCACGGGTCATTTGGCGGCAGCCCGTTGATGACCAGATGAACACCATCCGGATTGACCATTGGAACGAGCGAAAGAGTCGACTGACGATACAATGGAAAAACCGAAAGGCCGCGGATTCCTGTTTGGTTTGTAAGTGCCAATAAATAGTCATTCAAAAAGATCATTAGAACAGGCGTCGTAATCCATTCATTTGCGTGAAAGGATCCATTATAATGAACCCGCTTGTTGCCATTGCCAATCAGCACCTCGGGGAGGCTCCTGCCGGCGACCGAATTGCCAATTGAAGAAACGCGGAAAAAAGGATAGACATTTTGCAGCCTTGAAAGATCGTTCATCATCGCTCCATGGTCATACTCACGCCTGCCCTGGACAAGTCTCCATGTAATCCTGAGCGGAAGGAAAATGGTCTGTCCGACTAGAAGCCGGTTCGGATTCAAGCCTGGATTTACAAGCAGGATGGCATCAAGTGAAAGGTTTCTGCTCTGTGCAATTCGCCATAACGTATCTCCTGTCCTGATCTGATACCCGGTGGCAACAAAGCCTGGAATCCTGATTCTTTGCCCTACAGACAGGGCATCTGTGTTTATCCCTCTATTCGAGTCAACAATAAGCTGCAGGGTAATTCTAAAAAGCTGGCTGTAATACCAAAGTGTATCGCCTCTCCTTACCGTTACGTCCATGCCTCTCCCCACCTTTAAAAACATGCATTCCCCAAACTATATGTGTGGATTTCGCGAATTATCCCCCTCTATACAAGCAGTACGCCCCCCCACCCCGGGCTTGAATGCATTCCGGCATGCCGGTATGCAACAGTCAGTTACGTTCAGTTTTTCTGTCGGATTGGTTATGTATCACTTTCTCTGATTTACGGATCACTTTTCAAGATTTATGGAACACTTTCTGCGTTTTATGCGCACTTCTTGTTCTGCCGTGTTATGGCGTTCACTTTATCCTAGTTACGAATCTGGCATAGTCAGGTTTTTTTCTAAAATAGAAAAAGGCCGAGTTAGCCCCGGCCCAAACGTTATTCGTTCTTCTTATGCTGGATTTCATATTCCTCCAGCATGGTAATGCGCTCTAGCATGGTTGGATGCCCATATCGAAATACTTTGACCAGAAATGGAGGGTTTACCTGACTGAGCCCGCTGCGGGTCAGTTCCTGGAAGCTGCCGATTGCTGCCTGAGGGTTTTTGGTCATTTTGATCGCATACGTATCCGCCCTGTTTTCCTGATAACGTGAAACTGCATTTGAGACGGGGCTTGAAATGAACATCAGCATCGACAGGATGACGAGGATGAGCGGCAGGCTTCGAATATCATCGGCTGATGAAATCTTCAATTCCCTGCCCCATTTTTCAAGGACCCGCTTCATAATGACCTGAACAAGATATAGACCGAGAAGCGACAGAAGCAAGTATCCGGCTATTCCAATATACAGATGCTTCTCGACATAGTGGGCCATTTCATGCGCCATAATGAACAGAATTTGGTCATCATCAAGGCGGTTCAGAGTTGTATCCCAAAGGACAATTCGCGAATTGGACCCAATTCCGTTAACGTAGGCATTCATTGCGTTCGTTTTTTCCGCCATATTCACTTCGTAAACATGCTCGGCGGGTATATGGGCCTGGCTTGCCAGATTAAGGATTTTGGCTTCGAGATCTTTGTTTTTAAGCGGATAGAAATCGTTATATAACGGATCAATGATCACAGGCTGCAGGAACATCATGAATAGCGTAAACGGAATGGTCAGAAGCCAGGCTGGAAGCCACCAGCGCTTTGGAAATTTTTTTAACAGAAAGTAAAGTACCGGGATGATAATCAATAAGGTTGCATAGTTGACCCAAAAATCAATCAGTTCATCCTTCATCCAGGATGGAGCGGTTTGGGTTGAAATATTATAGGTCCGTGACAGCTTGTAGCCAATAAAGCTTAGTGGAAGCGCGGCTGCATACCCTGCCAGCGAAAACCAGAACAAGTAAATCGGTGTTCTCAGAAACTTTCTTGGAGCGGATTCTTCAGCCCAGCGTTTAAAGCAGGTATTGAGCCCTGTTAGCATAATTAAAATGTAAAATAGCCATTCCCATGAGGATGCCAGGAAAAACAGCATATTTCTTATCTTTGAATACTCTTCAGTCAATTCAAGTTCGCGTCCATTCAGGAATGTCGCGGGGTCCGCACTTGTCCCCTGGTATTCAAACGGAAGGGCAGAACTTGAAAAATGGAACAAGTACCAATAAAAGAAAAGCCCGTAGAGCGCAAAAGCCAGGATTGCAAATGCCCCCATCTTCCTTGCCATAGTGTGTCCTCCTTTTTGTACAGCCTCTCTCTTATTAGTTTAGTATAAAAGTCTTTGTTTAGAACGAGGTTCCCCTCAACTTTAGGGACATGTTCCAATTATTCCAGAAAAAGCAGCCTGACATACAGAAGAAAAACCGTTCCCACTATGGAACGGCATCTAAAGGATTCCTGATATGACGGACAGGACAGCAATGCTTCCAATCACAACAACAATTACATTCGCCCCAAGGAACGCTATGATAAACGCCGAGGCTGCACCAATCAGACCAAATCTCAAATCTTCATGGATTGATAGAATCCCTGGAAAAATCAGCGCTCCAAGTGTTGCGAATGGAACATTTTTCAGAATCCCCTGCAGGAAAGGCGGAAGTTCCTTTCCCTTAAAAAGGACAAATGGCAGCATTCTCGGAATGTAGGTAACAATCCCCATTCCGATGATCATCCAAACGATTTCACTTTTCATCGCTGGCCACCCTCTTTCCCCTTACATATACGATAGCTTCAGCAATGAATGCAGAAAGCAGTGTCGCAGTAACAATCGACCAACCGGCTTCAAGCACCCCGGCCATTGTGAAGATAGTATTGAAGGCGGCAGCCATTGCAGCCAGATATACAACCTTCGCATTGCCTTTCATCGAAGGAACCAGAAGACCGATAAACATTGCATACAAAGCGACAGCCATTCCATCCTGGAGTGTTTGCGGAAGATTGGAGCCAATCACATGGCCGATTGCTGAAAAAACTACCCAGCTCGCATAAGAAATGAGAATAAGGCCGAACATATACCCCTTCCTGACCTCCCCTTCCTTCGTTGCGGCAACCGAAAAGGTTTCATCAGTCAAACCAAAGGAATAAATGGCTTTCGCACCAATATCACCCTCAGGCGTTTTTTCATTCAAGGAAGTTGCCATCAGAAAGTGCCTGATATTAAGAATGAACGTAGTCAGGACAATTTCAAAGATACCAGTCCCTAGACTTAAAAGGCTTAGTGATATGTATTGGGCTGCTCCTGCAAAGACTATCAGGCTCATCAACAGTGTCTCGCTTATTGATAGTCCCGCTGATTTTGCCAAAAGCCCGAACGTTAGTGCAATCGGAAAATAGCCGATTGCGATACTGATGCCTGCCTGCAGACCGGATCTAAAATCTGTTGAATCAGTCATTTTTCCTGCTACTGTTTCTGCCATTTTCCATCCCCCTTGCCATGCAAAATCTCTATAAGGATAGATTTTACCAAAAATTCTGTCGTTCGGCATCTATATTTTACGGGTTATGAAGTTTTCCCATGTTCCGCAGTATAATGGAATGTGGGGATGGGTAGGCTGCTTTCCCCATTCCTCTACGGTAATTCGCCTTACACTGTCGGCGGACCGGGTCTGTCCTGAATATGCGAAAATCTGTCCTGAATCGTTTGGGAAATGTCTTGAATCATCCGGGAAATGTCCTGAATATCTTGAAATCTGTCCTGTATATTAAAAAAGTTGTCCTGATCGGTTTAGTGGCAACTACCATTCAATGCTTATCGAAAATATTAATATGTCCTTGAACGAGCGTTTGAAGGACATAACGCGTCTCGAAATGTAAAAATGTCCCTGAGCATACCCGCTCAAGGACATTTCGATGTTGTCGGGAAGGAAAAATCCCCTCCCTGTTCGCCAGCCTCTAAATAAATCAAAAATACCAAACTTACTTTCCCTTAAAGTTTGGCTTTCGCTTTTCACTAAATGCAACAAGCGCTTCTACCCTGTCCTCGGTCGGGATCAATTCCTCGTAAGCTTCCCGCTCGATTTTCAGCCCAGTCTGCAAATCAGTTTCCATTCCCCGTTTGATGGCGAACTTTGCCTGTCTTAAAGCAATCGGGCCGTTCCCCAAAAGCCTCTCGGCGAATTCAAGACTCGACTCCATCACTTTGCCTTCCTCCGCAAGCCTGGTCAGCAGCCCATATTGGTCTGCTTCTCCTGCTGTAAGCCTGTGGGCGCCAAGAATAAGTTCCAGAGCCTTAGCCTGTCCAATCAGCCTTGGCAGGCGCTGTGTACCGCCAGCTCCGGGGATGATTGCAAGACTCGTCTCGGTCAACCCGAGCTGGATGCCCTGTTCGGCAATCCGGAAGTCACATGCCAATGCGAGCTCCATACCACCGCCAAATGCGTACCCGTTAATGGCAGCAATTGTTGGCTGTGGCATCCCATCGACAAGATTAAAGACTTCACTTATTTTTCCGACGTTCCGTAAAACCTGCTCGACGCTCAGTGTTTTCCTTTCCTTCAAGTCAGCACCTACGCTGAAAGCCTTCTCTCCAGCCCCTGTAAAAATGACTACCCTGATGGTCTGGTCGGCACTTACCTCCTCAACTACTTCCTGAAGCCGGAGAAGGGTTTCATAATTGAAAGCATTCATTGCTTGTGGCCTATTAATCGTTATAATCGCAATGTAATTTTTTTTCTCCAACAAAATCAGATCCAATCTTTAACACCTCTATTCTTTACAGTGGAAAGGGCAGGTTTCATCTCCCGCCCCTTGTTACTTTATTTCCTCTTAAGCTCACTTAGTCAAACGTTCTCGTTACTAACCTCTTCTTTACTTCTTTGCTGCTTCAGCCACCTGGGTACGCAGCGCCCTGCGCAGAATCTTCCCAGTCGTATTCTTCGGAAGTTCTTCCAGGAATTCAATTGTTTTCGGCACTTTATACTTAGCCAGGTGGGCGGCACAAAACTCGCGAAGTTCCTCTTCACCCAGCGCCGGATTTTTAGTTACAACATAGGCGACAACAGCCTCGCCGAAGTCAGGGTCAGGGACACCAAGGACCGCGGCTTCAACAATTCCGGGATGGTCGAATAGAACCTCTTCAACTTCACGGGGATACACATTGTAGCCTCCGACGAGGACCATATCCTTTTTCCGGTCAACGATGTAGAAGTAGCCCTCTTCATCCATCCTGGCCAGGTCTCCTGTATACAGCCAACCGTCCTTGATAGCCGCAGCAGTTTCTTCCGGCATCTTGTAATAGCCTTTCATCACGTTCGGGCCGCGGACAATCAGTTCACCGACCTGCCCCGGGGGTAAGTCCTCGCCAAGTTCATTGACCACCCTATTCTCGACATTGAGAATTGAAGTGCCAATCGAACCCGGCTTCCTTTCACGGTCAAGCGGATTGAAGCAGGTAACCGGTGATGCTTCGGACAAGCCATAGCCTTCAGAAATCCTGACATTGAATGTTTTTTCAAAATTATACAAGAGAGCAACCGGCATCGATGCTCCTCCTGATACAGAAAGCCGTAAATGCTTAAAGTCCTCAACATTGCCGCCAGCTCCAGCGAATTGGAGAAGGAAGTTGTACATGGTCGGTACTCCAGCAAAAATCGTTGCCTCGTAATCACGAGCCAAATCATAAATTTCCTTCGGGCTAAAGCGAGGCGCAATCAGCATCGTCGCTCCCCTCATTAGCGGAGCATTCAAAGCAACCGTCAGGCAAAAAACATGAAACATCGGAAGCGTCGTAATAATTCGGTCGTTTTCATCCATTTTTAAATAATTGCCGACATCAATAGCATTGCTGTAAATATTTTTGTGCGTCAGCATAGCCCCCTTAGGCTTTCCCGTTGTTCCTGAGGTATACAAAATAATTGCCGTATCGTCTTCGGCAAGGTTGGGGCCTATGTAATCAAGACGGCCAGAGGCCAGCACTTCTGTAAACGGTTTCAATTTTGGGTAAATTGATAACTCCTCAGCTTTTATTCCCGCAGCTTCAGGCTGATTGGAGTCACATATGATATAATGTTCAATTTTAGGTAGAAGGTTGTGGGATTTCTCCGCGACCGGCAGCAGCAAGTCCAATGATACAACTGCCTTTACATCTCCATTTGTAAGGATATAACCGATTTCATCAGCACTATAGAGCGGATTGACCGGAATGACGGTGGCACCGAGCCGAAGTGCACCATAGAGGCTGATAACAAAATATGGCGAATTGCCTAGCAGAAGGGCAATATTATCCCCTTTTTCAACCCCCAGCTGCTCAAGGCCCGACGCAAATTTCGTAATGGCGGCATCCAGCTCCCCATAGGCAGTCGGTTTTCCCATGAAATAGTATGCTGGCTTGCCAGGTACAGTCTGAGCTGTCTCATGCAACTTTGCTGATATGTTCAACTCCTTTTCCCCCTTGTTCGAAAAATGAATGACCGTTCATTCACTGTTCTTTAAAATTTAAAATATTCTAAATACATTATAGAGCCACCGCCAACCCCCTTCAAGTTTAAGCCAACCAAATTTAATATATAAAGAGAATGACTGCTTATTGAAAAATCGACACTAGCTAAGATTAGCAGTGTGTAAGTCTGAAAGTGGGCAGTTCATCTTTATTTGCAAAAATTCACTCGGGTTTGCCTGGAAGCTATTGGTGACGTTTCTCCTTAGATCCTGCTTCCAAATGTCACCAAGACGCTCTATTGGTTACATTTCACCTTACATCTTCTCTCAAAATGTTACCAATACACCTTGTTGGTTACATTTCTCCCCTAAATCTATTCCAAAATGTAATCAAGATTCGACTTTCCATTTCTTTTTACAAGGCTATGTTAAAACAATGTTGTTGATTTCCGCTCCAACCAACAATGCTAATAGATCAAAAATAGCTACTAACACAGCTTTTTACAAAAAAAGCTTCCCAAAAAGGTCGCAAGCTCAATGACCTGTTGGAAAGCCTTTTTATTAATATACTAGACCAATGAACTCTTCCTTTGTCACGTTGCCGAAGTAGTGCTTGATATCAACATCTTCCAGAGCTTTTTCAATCTCCGAGCGCTCATAGCGGATGCCTTTCAGCTTCTTTTCAATCTCATTAACATCGCCAACTCCAAAGAAATCGCCATAAATTTTACAGTTTTCAATCTTACCTTTGTCAACTTCGAGCCTAAGGTCGATTGACCCGACAGGGAAACGATGTGAACGCTGCAGATTGAACTTAGGGGACTTGCCATAATTCCAATCCCAATTCTGGTAGCGTTCCTTGGAAAGTTGATGGATTTTTTCCCAATCGCTATCGGTTAGTTTATATTCCGGAATATGATCGGCACCATCAAAGATATAGTTCAATAGCAGCGAGCGGAATTCCTCCATAGTAATTTTCTTGTCCAGAAACTCGGAAATATTGGCTACCCGGCTGCGGACAGACTTAATGCCCTTGGATTCAATCTTGTCCTTTTTCACCTTTAAGGCAGAAACAACGGCATCAATTTCCGAATCCAGCATGAGCGTGCCGTGGCTGAACATCCTGCCTCGAGTTGAGAACATCGCATTTCCTGAGATTTTCCGGCCATCAACGACCAGATCATTCCTGCCGCTTAATTCAGCATTAACACCAAGCCGGTTAAGTGCCGCGACAACAGGCTCAGTGAACTTCCTGAAGTTATGGAAGCTTTCACCATCGTCTTTCGTGATGAAGCTGAAATTCAGGTTGCCTAGATCGTGATAGACAGCCCCTCCGCCTGAAAGCCTGCGTACTACATGGATTCCGTTTGCCTCTACATAATCTGTATTAATTTCTTCAACGGTGTTTTGGTTTTTTCCGATGATAATCGATGGCCCATTTATGTAAAATAGTAAGTACGTTTCGTTGATGTCGAGGTTTTTTAAGGCGTATTCCTCAATCGCCAAATTGATTCGGGGATCTGTGATACCCTGATTATCGATAAACAGCATGTACATTCTCCTTTTTCAGCCTAAAAAGGCTAGCATCATAATTAGATTTCTACAGCCATGAATTCGTATGCCAGGCTGATAGGCCCGTCCCATTCTTCAGAGGCCTGAGTAACTAGGTCATCAATATTTCCATAATGGGGAAGATGTGTGAGAATGAGGTTCTTGACTTCGGCCCTGCGAGCGAAGATTCCGCATTCCTTACTATTCATATGGCCGGCACCTTTACCTGATTGATTTGAGTAAAAATTACATTCCGAAAGTAGCACATCCGCATGCCTGGAAAACTCCACAAACTCCTCCTTAAAGGAGCTGTCAGCAGTATAGACGAAGGACTTTCCGCCCGCCTCAAATCTCATTGCATAGCAAGGTACGGGATGATCAGTTTTAAGGAAGATCACTTTGAATGGCCCAATTTCCAAGGTCCGAGTTGGGTCATAGGCAACACCTCTGGTCTTATCATCATGTGTCAGCTTGGCGAATTCAGCCTGGTCCTCCCTATGCGCGTAAATAGGCAGAACTGGCAGCTTGCCAACAAGGAAGCTTTGAATCAGCCTGGCATGGTAAAGAACCCCAATATCCGCAATATGGTCAGGATGGTAATGCGACAGGATAACCGCATCCAGCTCCTCCGGTTTTACAACATGAGGCATCTTGGCAAGTACACCGCTGCCGCAATCAATTAGCAGCTTGAACCCGTCATGCTCCAATAAATACCCTGAGCTTGCTCCGTCCTTTTTTGGGTATCCGCCCCAAAAACCTATCACCGTTAGTTTCATTTGTTCCCACCTCGTTTGAATAGGATTCACTTAGTATTAACTATACTGAAAATATCAATCTTTTTCATGCTTTGGACCTGCAAAAACGGAACCCCTTGTGGAGCTCAACGTAGATATGTTTTATAAGAAAATCTTGCCACTTTTCAAAACACCTATAAAAAACCCGCGCCGATGTGGAGCGGGTGCAGTAAATCATGTTATATAAAATGAACCAACTAATTTAATTGCAACTCCAGGCGTTGCCACATTCCGGGCAGGCTGGCGCAGCCCTCTTTCAATTAAAGAGTTTAGTCCATCCTATTTTTGTTTTCGAATCCTAAAAAGTTCAAAACATCCCTGACGGCAGCTTCTCCCTGGTCGATGCAATCCGGGAGCCCGACTCCTTCATAGGAGGCTCCGGCCAAAAATACGCCAGGAAGCTCATCTGCGATTGATTCCTTCAACGTTTGCAGCCTCTGCTTATGGCCGACCGTATATTGTGGCATCGAATCCTTCCAGCGGGAGATGATTACAAATTCGGGTTTTGCTTGAATATTCATCGCTTTTCTCAAGTCTTCGAGGACAATCTCTGTAATTTTGTCATCGGATAAATCGACTACTGTATCATCTCCAGCCCGACCGACATAGCAGCGCAATAGTGCTTTCCCTTCCGGTGCAGCATGTGCCCACTTTTTGTGAGTCCACGTACAGGCCGTAATAGAATAATCACCATTCCTGGAAACCAGAAATCCAGTACCATTAATATCGTCCTTAATCACACTTTCCGGAAATGCCATCGCTACTGTCGCAACAGAGGTAGACGGCATGCTTTTCCACGGTTCAAAAAAACTATATGCTGAAAAAATTGAATGGGCGACGTGGTGAGGCACCGCCGAAATAATGCAATCTGCAATCAGAGGTTCCCCGTTAAAAAGATTTATTTCATAATATCCGTCTTCTTTGACGACATTCTTGACTTTGTACCCTTTTAGGACAGTGTTTGGATTGAGTTTTGACTCAATTGCATCAGCAAACGACTGGAATCCGGTACGAAATGCCAGGAATCCTCCGCCTTTATTTTTGGAGCCTTGCTGACTTTGCGGCGTCTTCGGTGCAGGTGTTGTCTTTTTCATCCCAACAATCAAACTTCGGTGATTTTGCTCCACCTCATAAAATTGCGGGAAGGTAGACATCAGACTTAGTTGATAAATATCTCCAGCGTAAATCCCCGACAGGAGCGGTTCAATCAGGTTTTCGACAACCTCTCCGCCGAGCCGCCTTTTAAAAAATTTTCCCAGTGATTGGTCTTTGCCCTCGGGTGACTTTGGCAAAATGAAATCGGCCGCAGCCCTGAGCTTCCCTGGAACAGAAAACAAACCAGTTGTAAGAAAAGGCGCTATCTGAGTCGGTATGCCCATGATGGAGCCCCCCGGCATCGGGTGGAGCTTATCATTCACGAGTACATACGATTGTCCAGTGGAATTGCTGACCAGCTTATCGTCCATCCCAACTTCAGCCGCAAGTCGCGACATACTGGTTTTGCGAGCCAGAAACGAATCTGGCCCCCGCTCAATTACGAAGCCATCCCGGACTACTGTCTGCATTTTTCCGCCAAGACGGTGAGACGCCTCTATGAGGAAAACCTCTACAGGCAATTCCAGCTCCCGGACGGCTTTCTGAAGATAGTAAGCTGCCGTAAGGCCCGCGATTCCACCTCCCATGATGATTACTCTTTTCTTGGCTTGCTCCACATCTATCGCCTCATTTATTGAATGTTATTGGCCCCCGAGTTTTTTCAAAATCACTTCGGATAGGGCATCTATGAACTCTGGCTGGCTGTTCGGCATGTCTGGGCGATAATAGGCAGCGCCTACTTCATCGCAGACTACTTTGCATTCGTAATCGTTATCATAAAGTACTTCAAGATGCTCGGCAACGAAACCGGCAGGAACATAGACAAACGCTTTGTAGCCATGTTCGGCATGAAGCTCCCGTGTCAGGTCCTGTACATCAGGTCCAAGCCATGGCTCCGGAGTCTGGCCGGCACTTTGCCAGCCGACTGCATACTCCTTTATACCCGCTTCCCTGGCAATCAAATCTGCAGTCTCCTTCAGCTGGTTTGGATATGGATCGCCAAATTGAAGAATTTTTTCAGGAAGGCTGTGTGCCGATACAATAAGAATTGCATGATCCCTCTGATCCCCAGGCATACCTGCAAATGTATTCCTCACACGGTCCGCCCAGTACGTGATGAACTTCGGCTCTTCATACCAGCTTTCAACAGAAACAATAGTCGGGCCGCCAATCTTTTCAGCCTCTTCCTTTGCGCGTCCATTATAGGATTTCACACTGAACGTTGAAAAGTGGGGAGCGAGCACGATGCTTACAGCTTCCTCTATGCCATCTGCATGCATTTGCTGGACTGCGTCTTCAATGAACGGATCGATATGCTTAAGCCCAAGATACATTTTGAACTCAATTTCATCCTGGATTTCATTTAAGCGTGCTTCAAGCCCTCTTGCCTGCCTTTCTGTTATATCGGCCAATGGTGAAATACCGCCAATCGCCTCATACCGGCTCCGTAAATCCTCCAGCATTTCCTCAGAAGGCTTTCGGCCATGGCGAATATGAGTATAATAGCGTTCAAGATCATTTAATGTATGGGGTGTTCCGTAGGCCATTACAAGTAGGCCCATTCTCTTTCTTTCCATTCTCCACACCTCTTAGTATTCCCAGGCATTCCCGGGCGTCTCTTTTAAGTATTTTTAACCTTAAACGGCAGGGATTTCTCCCTGCCGATGTGAGTTCAATACTATTTTGCCAAATATCCGGCCACTATACCACTATTTAGATTCGTTCTAATTAACGGCTGAGTTTAGAAGCTGAATATTCGTGGACGAAGCTAGTCAATTTTTTCAAAACTTCAGGATTAACTGAAGGGAATACCCCGTGGCCAAGGTTGAAGATATAGCCAGGCTGCGCCATTCCTTGATCAAGGATTGCCTTCGTCCGTTCTTCAATAACTTCCCATGGAGCAAGCAGGATTGCCGGGTCAAGATTGCCCTGAACCGTTTTATTGATTCCCATAGCCCTTGCCTCGCTGATTGGCAGCCGCCAGTCAAGGCCGACAACATCAACCGGAAGATCGTGCCATTCCAGTGCGAGATGGCTCGCGCCGACGCCGAACATGATTAAAGGTATATTCTCTTCACGGAGCTCGGTGAAAATTCTATTCATGACAGGCTTAATGAATATGCGGTAATCTTCAACATTCAATGCTCCAACCCAGGAGTCGAAAATCTGGATTGCGCGGGCTCCTGCTTTAATCTGGGACTTCACGTACGTAATCGTTGTCTCTGCCAGTTTGTCCATCAGGGCGAACCAAGCCTTTGGCTCAGCATACATGAACGATTTTGTTTTATTATAGTTTTTGGATGGGCCGCCTTCGATCATATAGCTGGCCAGCGTGAACGGTGCACCTGAGAAGCCAATCAACGGGACAGAAAGCTGTTCCTCCGTCAAAAGCTTGATCGTTTCAAGAACATATGGAACATCCTGTTCAGGATTAAGTTCGCCAAGCTTTTCAACATCCGCAAGCGAGGTGATTGGATTTGAAATAACAGGCCCAATTCCTGCTTTAATATCTACATCCACACCTAATGCAGGCAGTGGAGTCATAATATCTTTATACAGAATGGCAGCGTCAACATTGTACTGCTCAACTGGAAGCCTTGTTACATAGGCGCAAAGCTCAGGCTGATGGGTGATTTCAAACAGGGAGTATTTCTCCTTGATCGCCCGGTATTCAGGCTGTGAACGTCCTGCCTGGCGCATATACCAGACCGGTACATGGTCAGTCTTTTCACCTCTCGCTGCCTTCAAAAATGTTTCGTTGATCTCTCTCATTGCAGTTCCACCTTTCAAGACGTATCTCTCAACATTGTAATATAATCACGGTAAAAATAGAAATCATCTAAATTTCATAACTGTTTCAACTATATCTATAAATTTCAGGCGTGCATAGGGAACGGTACCAACTGTCAAAAAAAAGTCGTTTTTAAGTTTGCAAGTCTGTAACTTAAGGGGAAGATACAAGTGAGCCTTTATAACCGTATCCAAAATATATAAAAAGGAGAGATTGCATGAACATTTATATTACAGCGGGAACCTACGATTTTCTTGAAAAACTGGCAGAAAAACATGGAGGCGAGCACATGGTACTGATGTCCGGGGAGGAGGGGGCATTGCTACTTCATGAAACTCCGGGAGAGACAGTCTTCAATTCTCCAAGAAAATATGAAGTGCTCGAAGCTGTTGGGGCAATTGAAGGCGAAGGCCTTGTTATCATGAACAATATTCCTGTTACCGACGAGGGTAGACCCGGCTTTGAATACCGCTTTAAAAACCGTGCTGGCAAAATTGAGAATACAAAAGGATTCAAGGCGCTTCGGGTCCTTCGTCCACTTGGTTCAAATACCTATGTAATTTTAACAGTTTGGGAGGATGAAGAAGCATTCCATTACTGGAAGGAATCCGACGACTTTAGCCAGGGCCATGGGAATGGCGGGTCCGGAAACGCTTCAAACATCTTTGCAGGCCAATCGTATGTATCACGTTATACAATCGGATAGTAAGGTGTAAAGAGCAGGCATCGGGCCTGCTTTTTTTCATGAAAAATACAGCTGAATTACCTGCAGCACTTCCCCCTTTTCCTTTCACCCATTCCCTGCTTTTTCATATCCTGTAGTACATCTCGCCCAATTTGGGCGGGGCACGAAGGGAGGATTCCTTATATGCTTGTAGAGCTTACTGCTCTCCATTGGATATATGTTGTTTTTATAGGCCTTATTATTGGTTTTATGGTTATGAGGCGTGATACAACGCTAGTTTGTATCGCGGGCATCTTCCTCATCGCCCTCTCTGCGACGGGGTCCCTAAGCGGCTCAGTCAGCAGTATTTTTAACAGTTTCATTTATGCAATCACTGAGCTCCTGTCGACCATCTTGATCATTTCAATCATTGTTGGAATGAGCAAAACGCTGACGACTACAGGAATTAACGATGTCATGATTTCCCCTTTTACAAAGCTGATTAAAAACCCAACACTCGCATACTGGACAATCGGGATTCTTATGATGCTGATTTCCTGGTTCTTCTGGCCATCCCCGGCTGTTGCGCTCCTCGGCGCAGTCCTTCTGCCGGTTGCTATAAGGGCTGGCTTGCCTGCTTTAGGAGTCGCCATGGCTATGAACTTGTTTGGACATGGAATTGCCCTTTCCGGTGACTTTGTCATCCAGGCAGCACCGAAGTTGACAGCCGATGCCGCTGGGCTGTCAGTTGGTGAAGTCATAAATGCCAGCATTCCACTCGTCTTTGTTATGGGTGCTGTCACAACCCTGGCAGCTTTCTATTTTATAAAAAGAGATATGAGGCTAGGTAAACTGACTCATTCAACCGGCTTGACTGGCGGAAAGGAAGAAGTAACGAAAGCGGATCCAACGTTGTTGTCTCACGGCCAAAAGCGACTATTCGCCTTACTCATCCCCCTTTTGTTTGCGATTGATGTCGCAGCAATGTACATGCTGAATCTTCAGGGAGGAGACGCGACAGCGCTTCTCGGCGGAACTTCCGTATTGATCCTTCTCGCCATTACACTGACAGCACACAAGAACAAAGGCCTTGAAAAAACAACTCAGTATCTAATTGATGGATTTGTATTCGGATTTAAAGTTTTCGGACCCGTCATTCCAATTGCAGCTTTCTTTTACCTTGGTGACTCTGGCTTTGGAAAAATCATTGGTGATTATCTTCCGAAGGCATCGCAGGGGATTGTCAACGACCTCGGTGTTGCATTGGCCGGAGTTGTTCCTCTCACAAAAGAAATTGCGGCTGTCACCTTAACTGCTGTTGGTGCCATCACAGGACTTGATGGCTCAGGCTTCTCGGGAGTCTCGCTTGCTGGATCAGTTGCCGGACTGTTCGCAGTTGCCATTGGCAAAGGCGCAGCCACACTGACCGCACTTGGCCAGATTGCCGCCATCTGGGTCGGCGGCGGAACACTTGTCCCATGGGCCCTCATCCCTGCCGCTGCGATTTGTAATGTTGACCCGTTCGAGCTGGCAAGAAGAAACCTTCTCCCAGTCACAATCGGTCTCATCGTTACAACCATTGTCGCGATGTTCCTTATATAGAAAAAACAGCCTTTAGGGGCTGTTTTTTTCTATGTCACCATGTGAGTCGGAACTATGAATAACGGCGATAAATTGCTGGATGAATAAAAAAACTGACTCTCCTTTAAATAAGAAGTTTTGTCCTTAATCGATTAGGAGCAAAGTAACTTAAGCGGAGATTTTTCGGTTTAATGGCGAATGGAGTTTCGTATCGGTGAAAATAAGCGGAGTTTTTCCGACTATGCAAAGCAAAAGCCCCTATTTTCATATATTTTGAGTATATAGACGGAATCTCTCCGTCTATATTATCTTAAATCAATGCTTTTAATTAATTAAGCGGAATCCTTCCGTCTATTTACCGGCTCGGGTACTTAACCTGTGCCCCATCTTTTGCAGGGCAGCAAGCTAAGTGTTCTATTTCCTGCTCGTCGTCCTAAGCTGTGGATACCTCTTTCGGAGCGCTTCATAGACATACACCCAAAAAGCTGTCCAGATAAATCCAAACGCATATCCGCCAAGAACATCAGATGGATAATGCACATTTAAAATCACCCTGCTAGCACCGATTAGGAAAATGATACTCCCGGCACCCAGGGCAATCCACCTTCTAGCAGATGGACTGTCATATTCCTTCATTAAAAAATAGGCAATGGATAAATACAAAATTGATCCAACCATCGCGTGGCCGCTTGGGAAACTCAGGCTGTTCACCTCGACCATATGCTCCAACGGCGGACGCTCGCGGCCGATTAGATTCTTTAGTAATTTATTGGCCTCATTTCCGAGTACTACACTAAGCGCAAGAATGCCCATCCCAAAAAAATCCCACTTTTTCACCAAAAGCCAGCCAAGCATCAGGAGTCCGACAATACCAATTCCCTGCTTATCTCCAAGCTCAGTTATTGCCCCAAAAATAGGGTTAAGGGAATCAGGCACAAGTGAGAACAGAGCTGAAATCGATTCATCAATAAGCAGAGGCCGATTTTGATTAATTCCTATTAATAGGAATAATAAAGCTGCGATTGACACGACTATACCAATAAATAGAGTCCTGCGTTTTGACATGGACCATTCTCCCCTAGTTCTGTTCATTACAAACCAGCTGGCTTTTCATTCATCAGCCTGAGCCGATACGCATTCATCGCAGTCGCACCAAGATGGCCGAGAAGCCTGTTATTGGCCACCGCGCCAACAACGGCTCCAATTCCCGGAACTAGCTGAAGCATTTTTGCCAGGTCAATATAATCTCGATACTCCTGCTGGAATTCCCTCCAGTCCATATCCGCAACCGTCCTCTTCCTCTCCTCCCAGTTGTCGATAATATCGAGGGTCTCGAAGCGCGTCTCATCACTTGAAAAGGCGAGAAGGAATACATGGAGAATAAATAGCCTTTCTTCATAATCATCGGTGTCAAAACCGTATACTGAAGCAATTTCAAACAGGAACTTCATCTTTATTGTCAAAAGAAGCGGGAAATCCGCCAGTCCTAGCAGAAGGCCTCCGGCTCCGGTCCCAGCCCCTTCAATCATTGCTGTTTTTTGATATACATTTATCTTTCTTTTCGCTTCCTCATCCATTTCCTTTAATACTGGACTTGGATAAACCGGTTTTCTTGTTGTAAATCCGGAACCGGTAAGGGTGGTTTTTACCATTCCTTTAATGGCTTCAGTTAGTGCGTTATGGACTTTTTCAGGTATTAAGCCGTTAATTTTCGTCTGGGCTTTTTTGGATAGTCGGTTAAAAAGGCCGGATCGTGCGGAAAGCTTCCATTTCCATTCCTGTACTTCTCCATACACCTTTTGTTCGTATTCAGTCATTAGCCCCACACCTTTACTTAGTTAAGTACGTGTTTTACGTAGCTTTCCAACCAACGGTTTCAAAAAAACGTCTTTTTTTATAAAAAAGTGAAAGCGCATGTAACTGTGCTTTCACTTTCTTATAAGTTATTTTTTCAGCCTCCTGGCACTATAAAAGCGAACAAAAGCGTAGGTGAAAACTGCGCCAGAAACTGCTGCAGCAAGTCCAACAAAATAATTACCCGAAACAAATAGGGCAATCACAAAGAAAGCTGTCTGAACACCAAGGACTAGTCCCAGCAAATGCTGAAATGCCGAGGTCAAGATTGTTTTGGGGAACGGGTAAAGTTCCACTAAAAAATTGTTCTGGTAATGTGAGGCCAGAGGCATGAGCTGAAAGCCGGTTAAATAAAGGAATAAAAGTGCAAGAAAGATTTGTGCCGGTCCATATGTAATAAACCATATGCCAAGGATGCCAATGACGGTCAGCCTTACCGATAGTCCAAGATAATCTCCTGAACGCAAATAGGTCCTCGATAATAAATATAATTGGGCATTCTCCTGGCTATATTTTATCCTGGCAAGCAGGAAATCAAGCCATCTTCGCCTCTTTACGCTTTCCTTTATAGCTGGGACATCCGTAAACATATTTGCAAGCCGGTAAAAAGCATTCATCCTTTTTTCTTCACCAGCAATCAATGTCTCCCACTTCAGTCCTCTTTGCCTGGAAGCTGAGACAAAATAACCGAGATAGGCAAGCATCAGACCGGCAACTGGAAGGAGGAATAACCATCCATCCCAGCTAAATAGGAGATAGGCAAACGCTGTATTTACAAAGAACCTGACTATGCGTTCAATTGGCAGTTTAGTGTTCTCGCCCAGAAAGGATGCCTTCCACTCTGCTGCAATGTTCCATGCCTTGGCCGCAAGCAATATCGCTAAAATAGGCAGGAACATTCCAAAGCCAACATCGCCCGTTTTGGCAAGCAACGGCATGAAAATTGCCAGAAGGAGCAGAATGACGTATGCCTGAATCACACCGCTAACGATTGCCGAGCGGAAAAAGTAGCCCCTGAGTTTTTCCTCTACGGGGATCAGGAATATTTTATCCGGTTCCTTCAGAAAATTGTAGACAGGGCTTAGTGTAAGAATGAAACCAAATACTACTGCCATAATCCATTCTGAAGGAAAACCTGTATCCAGCGTCTTGAGCCACTCCTGATAATAAAATGCCGCGGTACCAATCAAGAACAGGAGAACAATAACCAGGTGACCATTAAATATATATTTCAGGTACCGGCTCATGTCTTTCATGCGCTGGCCGGCCCTCTCTTTCCAAAGCTTATTGCCGTCAAACATGACTTTCTTCCTTTGTTAACTGAATATAAATATCATCCAATGTTGCACCTGGCATTGAAAATTCGGACCTTAATTCTTCAAGTGTTCCCTTTGCACGAATTTTCCCCTCATGCAAGATGACAAAACGGTCACAATATCGCTCGGCGGTTGCCAGAATATGCGTAGACATCAAAATGCCTGCGCCTTCTTCTTTCATTTTCCTCATAAGGTCAAGCAACGATTGAATACCGAGTGGATCAAGCCCAACGAAAGGTTCATCGACGATATAAAGCGATGGCTGAACAAGGAATGCGCACATAATCATCGCCTTTTGCTTCATCCCCTTTGAAAAATGGGCAGGGAACCATTTTAGGCGCTTCTCCATTCGGAATTCCTTGAGCAATACCGGCATTCTCTCCTTGAATTGTCTGCGATCTAGGCCATAGGCCATCGCAGTTAATTCCAAATGCTCCTCAAGAGTGAGTTCCTCATACAGGATCGGTGTTTCAGGAATGAAGGTGAATTCCCTGCGGTATGCCTCCTTCCCTTCAAGAAAGGATTTCCCGTTTATGTTAATTTCACCCGAATGTGGCTCCATCAGGCCAATAACATGCTTAATGGTTGTACTTTTTCCGGCACCGTTCAACCCGATTAGCCCAACCAATTCACCAGCTTCCACTTCAAACGATACATCTTTTAAAACGGGGTTTTTCGTATATCCCCCAGTCAAATGTTGAATTGATAATAACGTCATGGCAAACGCCCTTCCTTACTTAAGGTTCTTTATATTTTAGCAAAAATTCCTCGATTTGCGAATGATTGTCCGTATTTTACACAAGCAATGGAAAGTGATTCCAATCATACTTTCCACACTTTCGGAAATTCTAATCTATGAAGGGGAACAACCAGCGATTGTGAAGAGGGGTGTCTGTCAAAGACAGTTTCCATTCAATAAAAGCTGCTTCTCATGACGTTCCAAATGAGGGGATGGTTGTTTTGCACAGGCCACACTTGTCTAGCATGCACCGGACTGCTTGACCTGCAAGCAGCATTTTCTAAAAAAATGAGGTGTTTACCAAAGAACCATCAGACTGACTTATATGTTGCCACACAACTATAAAAGTTTGGGGATGGTTAGCTTGGACGAAGTTACGATATGCCTGGACATTTCATTTCAATGCTAAATGAGGTGTTTGTCAAAGAAAATTCCTGATTGAACGCAAACAGAGATTACCCCTTCAACTGGGCGGGAACCAAACGTGTTCCTGCCCTGTTTAATGTTAAGGGGCGGAGCTTCGCATGGATATGACTTGGAATCAAAGTGTATCGTGATATTGATTTTAGATTTTGAACTTATTCTTCCTCGCTTCTCTCCACCGCCTTTCTGATTGGGCGGAGCTTCGCATGGATATGACTTGGAATCAAAGTATATAGTGCTATTCATTTTCGTTTTTTGAATAAATTTTCCCTGGCTTCTCTCCACGGCCTTTTTGATTGGGCGGAGCTTCGCATGGATATGACTTGGAATCAAAGTGTATAGTGCTATTCATTTTCGTTTTTTGAAAAGCCAAGCCACCTGCCATCGTTTTACTCTTTACCAAAAAATTGATTTAAATTGAAATCTACCACAATGCTTGTTATTCATTTCTCTATTAGGTTGAAACTGTGCTAAAATACGGGCAAAACCGTTGAAAGGCAGTGAGAAAATGGATAACTGTATTTTTTGCAAAATTGTTAAAGGCGAAATCCCATCATCAAAGGTTTATGAGGATGAGCATATCCTTGCATTTCTCGATATAAGCCAGGTTACGAAAGGCCATACCCTTGTCATCCCAAAAGTACATAAGGAAAATATCTTCGAGCTTACACCCGAAATCGCGGCCAATTTGTATAGCAAGGTCCCTGCAATCGCCAATGCGCTAAAGGAAGAATTCAACCCGGTCGGTCTGAATACATTGAACAATAACGGTGCTGAGGCTTATCAATCTGTTTTCCATTTCCACCTTCACCTTATTCCTCGTTATGGCAAAGAAGATGACTTTGGCCTAAAATGGGGCAATAATCAGGGAAGTTATACAGGTGAGCAGTTAGCCGAACTCGCTGGGGCAATTGGGAGCCATATTAACGAGGCCTAAGCCTTATAAATAATCTGAAAATTCCTCTTCCCAATCGTTTTACGTATATGGTATAATGACAACAAGTTTTTCGCTGCAGGCAAGGAGTGCACTGCAGGAGGAACTACAAAATTTTAGCTTAGATAAGCTGAGGAGAGATGAGAATTGAATACGAAAAATCTTGTGGCACTATCTTTATTGATGGGGATTGGTGTCGTCCTTCATTCAATCATTCCAGGGATTGGAAACGGAATGAAACCAGACATGATGCTGACGATGATGTTTCTAGGAATTTTGCTGTTCCCTGACAAAAAGAATGTCCTGCTTGTCGGAATAGTTACCGGGATCCTTTCCGGTTTGACCACCCAATTTCCTGGTGGGCTGTTCCCAAATATTATCGATAAATTTGTAACTGCTTTTGTTTTTTACCTAATGTTCCTTGGGCTTAAAAAGTTCAGCCAAACTGTTGCCGGTGCGGGTCTTTTAACAGCTGTCGGCACATTAGTATCTGGGTCTGTTTTCCTAGCTTCAGCGGTTGTGATTGCCGGTTTGCCTGGTGAGGCTACATTCATTGCATTGTTTATCGGCATTGTCCTGCCAACCATTGCCTTGAATACCGTGATTATGGTCGTTGTTTATCCTATCGTCCAATCGGTATTAAAACGGACTAGCTTTGTATCTCAACCCGCCATTCAGGAACAAAAATAACAAAATTGCAGAACCCGCGCAGACGCGCGGGTTCTTTTTCATCGTTGGGCGAGCCACACAACAGTACCCATAAGAAAAAACACTGCTGCCCCTGCGGCCATCCCGGCGGTCTTCTTTTTCAAAAGCTGCCTTGGCGGATACATTCCACCTTTTGCATAACTGATTCCAAAATACAGACAACCCACTATGGACAATGCACTCAATGCAAAGAAAAATGATGACACAGTATTCACTCCTATCCTACCTGTCAACTATCCTTGAACACCATTCGAGAAATTCACCTGGAAAAGCTATATTCATCTAAATATATATGAGAGCATATCCCTTCGTATGAAGGAAGGTTTAGCTTATTGAATTTGTGATAATTACTATATGGAGAGATTTGGCATGCTTTTCACATTTTGGGTACAATAGAGAAAAGCGATTCACATAGAAAGGTGTTGAGGAATATGGGAGCTAAACGATTTCTATACGGTGTCCTGCTGGGAGGCGCAGCAGCCGGAATTGCAACATTATTTACCGCGCCTAAATCAGGCAATGAATTACGGGAAGGGCTGAAACAGAATAAAGATCTGTATCTTGCTCAATTGAAGGATTTAAAGAACAGCATCATGGATGTCAAGGATGCCTCCCTGCACGCCACAAAGGAAGGCCGGGTTCACCTCACATTCTTTGTCAACGAGGTCAATACCGCAATAAAACGCTGGCAGTCCGAGACTTTGCCACAGCAGATTGAAATCCAAAAGGAAATTGGTGAAATTGAAGCTGCTATCGGACAGTTAGAATCGGAACTGGCAGCCCAGGGCTTCTCCAAAAATGAGCAGCAAGAGAGCAATGGGCAGACAGTAAAGTAACATGCAATCCTTCTCCCACATAGCGGGGGAAGGATTTTTCAAACTTTACATATAATTTTTTACAGTGCTCGACATTGTTCGGATAGTATGTCGAAAAAATAATTTATATAATTTCTAAAAATTTAGTAAATTTATATCTTTATTAATTTTTATTTTATTGGCATAATGTTAATATAGAAAAGAAAGGCAATTTTTTCATCTGTTGTATTACATGCCTAACTTTTTTGCAAACGGAAACAACTCAACGAACAGGGACAAGGGGAAAGATTTTTCAAAAGAGGTGAACGAAGGATGGCAGAAAAACACTACAATCTGAAGGAAGCAATGCTCTTTAGCCAGAGGATTGCTCAATTAAGCAAGGCGCTTTGGAAATCAGTTGAAAAGGACTGGCAAAATTGGATTAAGCCATATGACCTTAATATTAACGAACACCACATTCTTTGGATTGCGTATCATCTAAATGGCGCTTCCATTTCGGATGTTGCAAAGTTCGGGGTCATGCATGTTTCGACTGCGTTCAATTTTTCCAAGAAGCTTGAGGAGAGGGGACTCCTCCAGTTTTCGAAGAAAGAAAATGACAAACGTAATACGTATATCAAATTAACTGATTCAGGTGAAGCTCTTCTCCTTGATTTAATGGAATCCTATGAACCTGGAGCAAATTCAGTATTTTCAGGTGCGCTTCCATTAAGGGATCTATATGGGAAATTCCCGGATATCATTGAAATGATGGCAATTGTCCGCAATATTTATGGTGATGATTTTATGGAAATTTTCGAAAAGTCCTTCCACAACATTGAATGTGAATTCAACGAAGAGGAAGGAAAGCTTCGCAAAATTGGCAAGTCTGAAGAGTTGGTCTAATTAGAGATATTTATTGAATTCTGTCATTAAAGGTACAAATACTTTTTGCCTTAGACATGCAGTAACTACCTCTCGGGAATCCAACTTTGAAGGCAATAATGATACGAATTCCTGAAAAAGCGGATGAAAATGTAAAAATCCTTCCGCTTTTTGTTCTTCCATAACTTTGTTCATTCGCTCACACAAAGCGAAGAACTCGGCAGCTTCCCGTTCAGTAATATTACTCTTTACAAGGAGCTTATTCAATTCATACTCTGTTTTATCTACAGCTTCTGCCAGCAGCCTCATGTGATATTCCAACAATTGAATCCGATCCAGTATTTGCCTGCTATCCATTTACAGCCCTCGTTTCACGACATTTACCATTCTATTTTTAGCCAACAGTACTCCGTCCTTAATCAGGGCGGGGTACTGTTGGCTTCAAGGAAGTTGCGGTTTTTATCGGATTAATTGTGCGACCTATTTTCACTCAATTGGCTAGTTAAACAAGTGTGTTATCAGCCTTACAAATAAGTGTTCTAAAGCTTTATTCATCACTAAGTTATGATAATGAGATATGATGTACTTGGCAATTGTTTTGGTTGACCCATTATGCTTTGATAATGGGCCCTTGTTTTTTAAGTACTTTAAATAAATATCTTTCCAATTCATATTATTTTAACACGTTTATGCCAACTTATAAGCAAGTTTTATCTATTCCAGACCAATGAGTCATACTTCCTTTGTGTAGGGCAAATCCTGAATTTGTGGAAATAAATGCCGGTTGTATAGAAGAGTCGAGAGCTTGTACCCAAATTTAAAAGGCTGATAAATTATATAATGCTCATGGAAGTTTTTATATTGCCAGCCGTCACTCATGATCAATGAGGAAGTTTTCATTGTTTACTGAATCCCATCCTGAGTAAACTTTAGCTTGTCCCCCAGGGGCATTTCAACTTTCCTTTTTGAAGGGAATTTGATATTGTAGATAACATGAGAAAACCAAGGGGAGAGTCAGAATGTATTTTGTTTTTGCCGTTTTTGCTCTGTTTATTTTATATTCTATTAACCAATTGACCAACTCCCTCTGTATCCAGAAGGAAATTCCGGAGGAACGCCAGCCAGGCCTTTTTAGGACAATAAACGTGTTGGTTACGATTCTGTTGATTTCGTCTTACATTGAGGTACTGTTTACTTAAAAACTATAATTATCGTACTTCATAAAGAATAATAGCGGTGGGGAATTTTCCCACCGCTTTTTACGTTTTGCTTTATGACAGCATCCTTGTAAACATTATCGCAATTCCGGGAACATGGGCTAAAGTTCCCATGTCCCTCATGCGTCTATTGATTATAGCCAGGCAGCGCCAACAATAATCAATAGAATGAACAGAACCACGATTAGTGCAAAGCCTGCACCATATCCTCCTCCACCACTCATAACGGCACCTCCTTTCAGGAAGTTACCATATACTATTCAGTTCACCACTGTTTCGAATAGGCGTATGTCCATTACTTTTACTTTTCTTCTCTTCCTTTTTACTCCATTAAGAGAAAATCCCACCTAGTTACATGGTTAACTCGAAGCCTTGTGGCAATCGGGTTTCCTGTCATTAATATGGAATATCGTTCACAGTTTGGTCCTGAAAATTTTTGGCATGTCTGTCCATTTATGTTATAGTAATGGATGTGGGTTGAAGACCTGCTGGAAATAAACTTTTAGGAGAGATACATCATGAAAAAATGGATGCTAGCTTTTGCTCTCACTGGCGGGGTTCTAACCCTTGGTGCTTGCAACAATACAGATAATGGAAGCGGCGAAGTTGTAGCTGAATCCAAAGCTGGGAATATCACTAAGGACGACCTTTACGAACTTATGAAGGACAAGTATGGCAGTCCAGCCCTGCAGCAGCTTGTATATGAAAAAGTGTTGTCTGATAAATATAAAGTCACAGATGAAGAAGTAAACAAAAAGATAGAAGAATTGAAAGCTGATCTTGGGGATCAATTTGAAATGGCTCTACAACAATATGGCTACAACAGTGAAGAAGACCTTAAGGAAACCTTCCGGATTGGACTTCTGCAAGAAAAGGCTGCTTTAAAGGACGTCGAGGCAACTGAAAAAGAAATGAAGGAATATTACGAGAACTACAAGCCTGAAATCAAGGCCCGCCATATCCTAGTCAAGGATGAAGCCGCAGCAAAAGCTGCCAAGGCAAGACTTGATAAAGGTGAAAAGTTCGAGGATGTAGCAAAAGAAGTTTCCACTGATACACTGTCTGCTCAGCAAGGCGGAGACCTCGGCTGGTTCCAGCCAGGCACTGGCAAAATGGTTCCGGAATTTGATGAAGCTGCTGGCAAGCTAAAAAAGGGTGAAATCAGCGCTCCTGTTAAAACCGAATACGGTTACCATATCATCCAGGTTACTGACATCAAAGAAAAGCAGTCATATGATAAAATGAAGGATGAAATTGAGTATCAGGTGAAGGTTTCAAAGCTGACTCCTGAAATGATTGACGCAGCAATGCAGGAAGAACTTAAAGCTGCCGATGTTGAAATTAAGGACAAAGATCTTAAGAAAGCTCTTGAATCCAATCCTCAACAGTAATATATGACAAGGGGACTCCAGCTTAAACAACTGGAGTCCCCGTTTTGTTTTTTTAAATGAATTTATGCTTAGGTTTGCAGGCGGCGCCTTTCTTTCTCGAGCTCGAGCCGCTTCATGTAGATTTCTCCTTCTTTTTCAATCAGTTCCCGCTCTTCCTTCCGTTCTTCTTTACCGGTCTTCACTGCCATCACCGCGCTAATTGCAATACCGAGTACAATTGAATAAATCCAAAGAGGAATAATCATATCCGCTGCCCCTTTCCCTGTAATGGTTGTCCGCTACAGTATAGATATTCAGTTAAGCGAGAATTATGCTTCACCATAAGATATAAAGTTTTCTTTTTTAAACAAAGAAAGCAGCATCCTGGTCAAAAAGAAAGGGACCCGAGGTACAGGTCCCTTGAAAATTTACAATATAAGGAAGTTTGTCTTTACTTTGAGAACTGTCTAGCTCCACAAAGGAAAGCTTCCCCGAAATTACATCGCACGAAATTACGCGATAGCGTAATGAGGAGCGCCTAGCGCCTAGTGTACTTCGGTCCCCTCACTACGATAAGTCAACATCGATTAGCTATCGCTCATCGTGTTTCCTTTATCTCATATCGAGGCCCTCCAGTCCATACGGCGCTAAACAAGGCGCTTGCGCTTTTCTTATTTATGAAATGTTGGCTTGTAAAATGACCGGTTATCTAGGGCAAAAACCCGCTCGGAAAATTCACCAGGCCGTACCCGTTCAAGTGCACCGTCAAGCATATTCATCTTGGCATCAAGGTTATCAATGTAATGCAGGATTTCCGCTTCCTTAATCAATGGCGGTTTCGGGCTTCCCCATTCCGCTTTGCCATGATGGGACAGGACCAAATGCTGGAGGACCAGGACTTCTTCTCCTGAAATGCCGAGTTCATCGGCAGCTTTGCCGATTTCATTTACCATAATAGTGATATGGCCAAGCAGGTTTCCCTGTACGGTATATACGGTTGAAACAGGCCCTGACAACTCAAAGACCTTGCCCATATCGTGGAGGATGATACCCGCATATAGCAAATCTCTATCAAGGCTCGGGTAAAGGCTTGATATCGCCTTTGCCAAATCAAGCATGCTGACAACATGGTAGGCTAGGCCAGAAACAAACTCATGATGATTTTTGGTGGCGGCAGGGAATTCCAAGAATGCCTGTTGATGCTTTTTGATCAGATGCCTCGTAATTCTCTGGATATTCGGATTTTTCATTTCAAAAATGTATTGTGTCAGCTTTCCAGCCATTTCATCTTTACTTAATGGGGCGGTTTCCAGGAAATCATCAAGCTTGACGCCATCATGCGGGCCGGCAGGACGGATTTGCCTGATTTTCAGCTGATTCTTCCCTCTATAATTCTGGATATCTCCAATTATCTTAACGATTGCCTGTGCACTGTATGTCTTTTCCTCTTCATCCCCTGCATCCCAGAGTTTCGCCTCAATGTCCCCGCTCTGGTCCTGGAGGATTAAGGTTAAAAAGGGCTTTCCATTACTGGCAATACCTTTTGTTGAGCTTTTTATTAATAAAAATTGGTCAACCTGTTCACCAGTTTCATATTCAAGTATCATTTTCCCCATATATCTCGACTCCTTCCGATACCATCACTATATCATACCACTTAGGGCGCTCATCCCTTGATTGTTGCACGCTCCTTGCCTAGCCGATGGATTTGCCGGCCGTCAACGTGCTCGAGGAGGTGTTCATGGCAGGTAAAGAATAGTACCTGTCTGTTTTCAAACCGCTTCAGCAGCTCTATTACCCGTTTTACCCGATTTCCATCAAAATTTACGAAACTATCGTCAATAATGAAAGGAAAAGAGAATTTTTCATATATTGTCTCTGCCAGAGCAATCCTTATAGCAACATACACCTGTTCGGTTGTCGCCTGGCTTAATTCATTTGCCTCGAAGCGGGTATGGTCTTTTCTTTCTATCAAAAATCCATTCCCTCCCGGGGCGAGGTATAGCTTACTATAATTGCCTTCTGTCAAATAGGCAAGATATTCTTCTGCCTTTTTCAGCATTCTCGGAAGATGGTAATCCTTGAAACGGTCTGTCGTTCGATTCAGCAGTTCCTTCGCAAGCTGGTATACTGCCCATTCCTTTGCCTCTTGCTCGGCTTCGGATTTGGCTAGCCGGAATCTATGCAGCAATTCTGAATAAATACCGCCTTCTTCTAGAATATCAATTTCATGCTGCAGCTCTGGAAGCCGGCTTCGAAGTGCTTTAATTAAACCCTCCCCTTCCGCTGCCTTCTGCTCAAGCCCTATTAATCTCTCATCCACGTCGTTCATTTGCAATAGAGCCTTTCTTTCATCCTCTGAAATCGAAGAATAGGAGAGTTCGCGGCCAATATTGTCCAGCCGTTCTTTTATCGAATCAATTTTCGCCGCCATTTCTCCAAGCTTATAAAAAGCTTCTTCATCATCCGTTCCCGCCTGCTCGAGAAGCTGGGTGATTTCCAGTTGCCGTACTTCTTTTTCTTTTTCCTGCATCTTAAGATCTTGTTCTATTTCCTCGAGCTTTACCGACTTTTCATTGTAAACGATTTGTTTCTTTCTTTCAGCTTCCAACTCAGCCTTAGCCAGCAGGCTCGCAGATAGGAAGTCGTCCGGCATACTCTTGCCGAATAGGCGTGACAGCCCTGACCACTTATCCTCTATCCCTGATTTAATATCTAGTAGTGCATCCATTTTTTCATGCAATCTCCGCTTTTCCCGAATGCCGGCCTTGCATTCATCAATAAGCCTGTAAGCTTCAAGAATCATTCGCCTTCCGATTTTTTCACTGATTCTAAACTCATCGGAAAGCTTAAGTATGATTTCTCCGAGTTCCCGCTCTTCTTTTTCAATTTGCTCGAACCTGGAAAGTACTTTTTCAAATTGTGCATTTTGCTGATCAAGCCTGGCCTGAAGACTGTAAACCTTGTTCCTCTGTTGATCATCAAGCCCAAGCCTGACGGTCGCTTCACCGGCAGCAGTATGATTCATTCCGGATAATTCTTCTTCTATCTTCTGGGCTTTTTGCCTTTCTTTTAAAAGCTGAGCCTGCTTTCCCCCAGACTTTTGGCTCTTGGAGAATTTAACGAACATTGTGATTGAAAGAATTGCGCACAGCAAACCAATCCCTGCGAGCGGAATAAGCTGAACCGCAAGTCCATACCCGATGAGCAGGATTCCTATAACCAGGACAGCCATGCTAAAGGCCTTGTTCCGCTTTTGATACGATATCTCTTCATTGGCGGCCTCTTCAAGCAAACTTATCTTTTCCCGGCTATCCTCAAGATGCCTTTGCAGATCTGCCTTGTTACCGATACGGGAAGCCTTTTCTAGCTTTTCGCGTTCTGGCTGCGGGAGCAACGATGCTTTAGCAGCCTTAAGCTCTGATTCAAGTTTTTCAAGACCAGCCTTTTCTTCCTGAAAGCTTGTATCCAGCTGAGCTTTCAGATTGTCCAGCCTTACCCTTGTATTGGCTGCTTGCTCTACCTGCTGTTTTATGTAAATATCTGTATTGATTCTCTCTACTTCCTCTTCTGTCAGGTCAATATGGAGTTTCTCCTTCAATACAGCAACCGTCTCATCAAGACGGGAAGCCTCTTCCCTGATTTTTAACTCTTCCTGTGTTGAGCGATCATAATCGGGCCTCTTTTCAAGTATAGCTAAAACCTCGGATTCATGGCTAAGCAGCTCGTGATTGATGACGAGGTTATCAATTTCCTTTAGGAGAGCTGCACGGCGCTCCTTCAGATTTTCGATTTGGGCCTGATACGGTCCAATCATCTGCTTCAAGGAGCTGAGCCGTTCCACACCCCTAGAAGGAAACTCAAACTTATCATACGTTTGAAGTTCATCCTTTAAAATCGCTTCTTCGCGGGCCAGTTCCTCTATTCTCAACCATTCCTTAAGTTTCTTGATCTCAGCCTGCACCTCAGGGATTTTGTCCTGCAGGGTTGAAAGCCTCGTTTCAACAGCTTCCTTCTCCTTTAGTAAGGACTCATAGCGGCTGTTTTTGTCTGCTGCCTTGTTAAGGTCTGCTTCAAGGATTTTCAACTCGGCAAACTTCTGGTTTAGGGTTGGCTTTTTTCCAGAAGGCTTAAACCTTGCGTCCAGCTCCTTTTGCAGCTCACTCTCTGTTTTTGCAAGCCTGTCCGTTCCGAGTGTACCGGAGGAGAACAGGAACCGCCCAATATCTTCCGTTTTCATTTGATGGACATTTTGCAGGCCATGAAGGTTAAAGGAAAAGATCGCCTGGAACATGCTTTTATCAAAATTACCAAGAAGCTTCTTTAACAGTTCCTCCCCACCCGAAGTTCCGTCTGCAAGCGTAACCGCGACATCACCTGCCGCTTTGCCGCGTACTCTCTCAATAATAGCCAAACCATATTCCGGATGCCTGAGTTTAAGCCTGCCCCCATATTTGCCGCCTTGTTTAGGCTCATATCGCAGTTCAAGCTGCTGCCTGGTTGGAAATCCAAACAAGATTCCATGAATGAAGGCCATGATAGTTGATTTTCCTGCTTCGTTCTCGCCATAAAACACCTGAAAATCTTCAAGATTATCAATAAAGACATTTTCAAGCTTTCCATATCCATAAATATGAATCTCTTCAATTTTCATACTGCCACCTCCTTACTATCAATTTCCTTTGAGCATCTTTACAAGCAGCTTCTCTGCTTCCATAAGCATCCCGGATTGTTCCTTTTCGGCAGGCCGTTCAAGATACTTTCTTCCCGGAAGGCGTCCATAAACAGGCTCCAGCACATCACCTCCACGTTCAAAATGGTCGGCTATCCCGAATAGTTCTGAGTAAAAATCAGCTTCTTGGATCAAATCTTCCCGGCGCCACGCAGCCTCTTCTTCTATTGAGACTTTAATTGTCCAAATGAATGAAGTCTCCTCTTCCTCTCCATCCTGGAGAATTTCAAGCACATCTTGGTAAAGGCTTTCCTGTTCCAGTGAATTTGTTAAACTCACATCAGTCAATTTAATCGATAGAAGGACCCCTGCCCCCTCGCTGCGAAGTCTTTCCTTTTCCTCCTGGCAAAGCTGAAGGATATCGGACAAGTCCTTAAGACCTTTTGCGCTTATGGTTGTTTCCTTCCAGACGCAGTCGTTCACTTCAATAAAATCCAAGGAAGCTCCTGCTTCATCTAAGGTAACAAGGTAACATCCCTTTTCATCTTTTTCTTTTCGATTCCTGCCCTGGATATTACCCGGGTACACCACTGGCGGAGCAGAAGAGAGAACAGCCCGCTTGTGGATATGGCCAAGGGCCCAATAATCAAATTGTTTGCCAACTAATTCAGGAACTGTGAATGGACAATAATTGCCATGTTCAGAACTCGATCCATCATTGCCATGGAGTATCCCAATATGGAAGTCTCCATGAATTGCCTTTATGTATCCATCGACTTTCTTCTCCTTGACATGCCTTGTAGGATAGCTAAACCCGTACAGGCATACACTTATGCCTGATTTTGTCAGATGATGGACCATTTCAGGCTCGCTGCCGAATACATGGACATTATTTGGCATAGCAAGCTTTACCCAGTCCCCGCCAAGATGGTCATGATTACCGTGAATGGCGAATACCGGGATATTCTTTTCAAACAGCTTTTCCATTTGGGCCCGAAACCTTGACTGTGCCTTCAGGCTCCTGTCTTCCCCGTCATACAAATCTCCAGCGATAATCACAAAATCGACTTCATGTTCGATAGCTGTATCGACAATTCTAGAGAATGCTTTAAAGGTACTTTCACGCAGCCTATCCAGAATAGTCTTTGGCATCTTGCTAAGGCCTGCCATCGGGCTGTCAAGATGCAGGTCCGCTGTATGGATGAACCGTATTTTCTTCATGACACAACTCCTTTCATTTTTTAAAGTAATGCTCATGTATTCCCCACCAAAGGCTAAGTGAACCGATTCAAGCAGGATATAAAAATGCCCGGCATTGCAGCATTCAACGCTTGCTGTATTTCCTTTATTCTATCATCTCAAAAAGACGAATGCACGTTCTGTTTGGTAGGGACTCTCATTCTTTACGGAATAGTGCCGGATATGCAAAAATGGGGATACAAAGGACTGGGGAGGGAATGCATTGAAAACGTATAAGTTGACGGTTTTTGAACAAGACGGGGAAAAGCTGCTTGACGATTCATTTCAAGCAGAAAACGACGATCAAGCAAAGGAAATTGGACAAAAGGCTCTGGAAGAAAAGGGATTTGCCGAGAAGACACATCGCTGCACATCACCTGCCGGAAAACTGCTTTTATTTCACAACTGATAAAGGTAGGAGCCTCTGCTGTATAGTTTAACGTAAACAAAAGGCTGACGCCCAGAGTTTTGTCACTCTGAGCGTCATTTTTTGAAAAACTATTTCCCAATAAATTTCGGCTTACGCTTCTCGGTGAATGCCAGGATTCCTTCTTTATGGTCTTCGGTCTCCCTCATTTTTCGCTGCGCATATTTTTCAAGCTCAAGCACCTTGAGAAGATGCGGGCGATTCAGTTCTGCGAGGATTTTCTTTGTTTTAATCATTGCTTGAATCGGCTGCTGCAAATAGTCCTCGATTCTTTCCTGCAGGATTTCCTCAAGATTTTCCGCAACCTCATGAATAAGGCCTTTTTCTAGGGCTTCATTTGCGCTCAGCGTCTTTCCTTCCCAAATTAGCTGCTTTGCCTTCATCTCTCCCAGGTATTTTGTCAGGAAAAAGTGTGCCCCGCCATCAGGAATTAAGCCGATTCCAATGAAATTCATTGCAAGCTTTGCACGTTTCTCGGCGATAATATGGTCCGTTGCCAGTGCCATGCTAAAACCAAGGCCGGCTGCAGCACCTGAAACAGCACTAATGGTGATTTTCGGAAGGCTGTACAACGTAATGATCAACTCATTGATGCAATCCATGATCGAAAAGAAATCATATTCATCATTCAGCTTCAGCATCGCCTTTATATCCCCGCCTGATGAAAACGCCCTTTCGGTGCCCGTGAGGACAACAATGTCAATATCATCGGAATCGCTAATCTCCTTAAGCCTTCCAATTAGCCCTTTAATCATTTCTTTATCCAGGGCATTCATGGTTTCGGGCTTGTTCATCTTTACCGTCGCAACTCGACCGTCCACGGAAACGCTTACTTTTTCCGTTAAACCATTTAAAGACAACCCCATCGCCTCCCCTATTGTCATCTCATTTCCATTATACTTCTTGTGCCCAAAAGAAGTAAGAATTTTCCCAAAAAGCTAATCAATTTTTATTCTTTGTCTAAATTTTTTATTTCTATAGTGCATTTCTTAACCCTGGTAACACTATCATTCTATGTCCAATTTTAGAAGGAAAATCTTACAAGTTAATGAACAAAGCGCAAGTACCTTCTTGATAGACAAAGAGTGACCAGGAAAAACACTGCTGGGAATGCCTTGTCCTAAATCGGTAACCAGCGAATATAAAATAAGAGGAGGTTTTCCGGTTATATCCAAAACGGAGATCGTATCGTGTAGATAAGGGGAGATTTTCCTGTTATGCAAAGTAATAGCTCCCGTTTTGATATATTTTGAAGTCAATAGGCGGAATCTCTCCGTCTATATAAGCTCTTTTCAATACTATTTACTAATTAAACGGAATTTTTCCGTTTAATTATCAGATCTGGTGCTTAACCTGATCTCCCCAACCAATTAGGGCGGACCCACTTGATTCTAAATGTGGGAATCAGTAGCTTTTTATCGACCAGCTTATAAAAACCAATATAATTGAATTGGACTAAAAACTGATTGCAAATGACAGAAGTTTTGCCCCTCTTTTTAAAATGTACAATACTTATTGTCCATCATAATAATGCGAGAAACTTTTAATATCCTTAACGACTAAAACAAACCCGCATCAGATTGACGCGGGTTCGTTTGCTTCCGAGAAAAGGTCTTCAAGTATTTTAATTTTTTCATTCGTGTAATGCTCAAAATTGTCGTTATACGATTTCGGATCTTTCGGATTGGCAAAGTGGGTAATTACCCCGGTGACTGGATGAACAAACTTGCTCGATGCTCCACAGCCAAGGCCAATGATTGTCTGCATTTCTTCCATAATTATAATATTATAAATACTCTCCTGTCCCGGGAATGAATAGCCAACATTCTCAAGATTGCCAAGGATATTTTTTTGCCTATACAAATAATATGGTTCATACCCATGTTCTTTCGTCCAGGTTTCCGCAAGCTCCATCATTTTTTCAACTTCGCCGCGGTCGGCAACCCGGTATTTATCCTTATTCTTCGTCATTTCCGAAGCGCGTTTGAAAGAGAGTGTGTGAACGGTCAGCGATTCCGGCATCAGCTTTTCAGTTTCATTGAGAGTATAAGTGAATTCCTTTGTTCCCTCACCTGGCAGCCCAATAATCAAATCCATATTAATATTGTCCATGCCCATTTCTCTAGCAAGCTTGAATTT
Source organism: Bacillus sp. FJAT-18017 (assembly GCF_001278805.1). GTDB lineage: Bacteria > Bacillota > Bacilli > Bacillales > Cytobacillaceae > Bacillus_D. The sequence continues at coordinate 4,453,132 of NZ_CP012602.1, forward strand.
GTCAACCGTTTCCTCAACGGTATGATGGCGTCCAATTGCCTTCAACGTTTCCTGTATATACGATTGCGGATTAATGCTGATTCTATTGATGTTCCATTTCTTAAGGACTTCAAGCTTCTCAGGAGTAATTGTATCAGGACGTCCTGCTTCTACTGTTACTTCCCTGATTTCGGTTGCATCCGGGAAGGATGTATACATTTCCTCATAGAGCATGTCCATCTCTTCGGCAGTAATGCTTGTTGGTGTTCCGCCCCCGAAGTAGACGGTTGTAATCTTAATCCCTTTTTCCTTCAGCCAGCTGCCCATCTGCTTCATTTCAAAATGAAGCCCGCCAAGGAAGGAATTAACGGAGCCCTGCCGCCCATTGATCGCATAGGCCGGGAATGTACAATAAGCGCATTTTGTAGGGCAAAATGGAATGCCAATGTATATGCTGACTTCCTTTTTCAAGGAATAAAGGTCCGGTACAGCCGCGAGTTGGCGATCAACAATCCGCTGCATCAGGGCTGCCTTTTCAGGAGTAATCATATGCTCCTTGGCCAGTTCCTTTTGTGCAGTTTCAGGATCTGCTCCTTCCCTAAGTTTCCGATGCAGAAGCTTTGTCGGGCGTACTCCTGTCAGGATACCCCATTTCTGTGTCATACCTGTCAGCTCCTGGAGCAGCATCAGATATACATGGGAAACAGCATTTTTCAACTGTTTAAATTGTTCCTTTTCCGATAGTTCCAAGTCAATTACAGCCCTATGCTCTGCCCTTAATGGGACATTGCTATCCAGTATTCCGGTAACAGTCACTTCGGTTTCAATCTGTTCAAGGCTTATCTCTATAGAAATATCCGCATTATCAATTTTATTAAAATATATATGTGATTCTTCAAAAAATAAGTTTGCTATAAGTTGGAGCGGCCGCTCAAACCGCTGGTCGGATAGGCCGGTAATTGAAATATGCACACTCATCCACCTTTACAATTTGACTTTCTTAAGTGTACAAAATCAGGTTACCAAGGTCAACACAAGTAAAATATGCCATTCAATCACTACCTTCCAAATCAAATTTTATGAGACAATTAAAAACTGATATGAGACACAAGGTGGAATAATAAAGACCCAATATGAGCATTATGAGTTTTTCTGCGATTTCCTCTCCACAAAGGGAAGTTGCCAAAATCACAGGAACACAAAGGAAAGCAACCTAGAATTAACTTCGCAGAGACAGGCACACTTTGCCTGTCGCGAGGAGTCTTTTGAATCAAGCTATTTTAAATAAGTGAATTTCGTGACCCATATTAAAAGCACAGGCTATCCGCCTGTGCCTCACTGCCACTACTTTATGATGTTCATTTTTTTTAGGAACTCAATCGGGTGCTGCTTTCTGAAGTGTTCTTTAACCATGTAGGCAACCCCATGCTCTCCGACGGCCCGGGTTACCCAGTCAGCGGCCCGCTTTACTTCATAAGGGGCATTCCCCATTGCAACCCCGAGTCCTGCTGCCTCTATGAATGGGATATCATCCTGGCTATCCCCGATTGCGACCACTTCCCTGCAACTGATTCCGAGCTGATCACAAATATAAAGCAACCCTGAAAGCTTCGATACATCCGAGGGAACTATATCAAGCCTGAAACCATCATTCGCTTCAGCTTTAACTTCGGTGAACATCGCCTTTAGAGCAAGACGGGCATCCTCGAGATCCTGTTCCGATTCAAAATAAGCTTCAATTTTCGGAGGCGCCACCGGTGTATCAGCCAATGAATCACTAAGATCCGTTACAAATTGATGCGAATAACCAAGAGGATCTCCTGAGGTGAAAATTGCCTTTGCCAAGAGATTGTTATTTAACTGCAGCTTATTCGCAAGAGAAAATTTTTCATGAACAAGACGGATCTGGCACGAAAAACTCTCCAGAAATCTTGTAATCTCATACGTGAGGTCCTCATTAATTCTTTTTACATACACTGGCTGGTCATCAGCATTCGCAATATACGCTCCTTGATGGGAAACAAACAGGGCCTTCAGTTTGAGCGCCTTTGCCACCTTTCTGGCGGATGCATAATTGCGTGATGTTACCAGCGTTACGCAGATTCCCTTATTCTGCACATAGCTAATTGCTTCCTTTGTGGATTTATGAAGCTTTCCGGCGCTATCCACAAGCGTTCCGTCTATATTTAGCGCAAGCATACGATAAATCATGGTTGGTGCCCCCTGTCCTGATGGAATCATCCTTATTCACTTTTATGAGAAACAGGTTTTTTCTAGAACAATAGGCCCAAAATAAAATCCGCCTAATAAATTTGTAGGGATTGTCTGAAAAACACAAAAAACCCGGCACGTTCTGCACCGGGTTCTCCACTCATTCAATTCTTACTGCTGCAGAGGGCCGTATAAATCCTCAAGCGGCTTCATGATAATTTTGTTCAGCTCACCAATCACCATGCCCATTCGCTGTTCAGTCTCCATCAAACGTGAAATCGTTGGATGCTGCTGAACAAGCGCAACTGACTTCTGAGCTTGATCCACTTCTTCCTGGCTGATTGGCTGGCCCGACATTTGCTTTTGCTGCAGATTCATTTGAATTTGCCTGAAGTTCTCAAACATTGTGCGTGCAGAGGGGTCTGCATTCACTTCATCATAAACCTGCCTTAATTGTTTATACTCATTACTTTCCCGAATGGCCTTTTCAAGCTCATATGCGGCATCATAGAAATTTCCAGCCATGAAAACACTCCTTAAATTAAATTACATTCCTGTCCACTATACCAGACCGGGCAAACGAATGCGAAAATCACATCTGTTTAGCCTATGCAAACTATTTATTTAATAGACCTATGAAAACAGAATAGCGAATATCCCCTGGAATATCCCGATTAAACCACCCAGCAAAGCACCCAGATAGGTAATCATTTTTAGCTCACTGCGCGTAATCCCAAGGACCATGTCCTCCACCCGCTCTAATGAAAAAGTGGCCACCTGTGCGCGTACAAGCTCCTTCAGATGAATTTTTTCCAGCATCACATCTAATCTTGATGTCAGCCAGTCCCCCAGCATAACCACAAGATTTGGAGCCATACGTTCAAGAATCGTATCCTTATAGGATGCCAGCAATTCTGAGACCGGTGTATCCAATAGTTTTTGAGTACCCGCAAGATTGATGGCATACTCCTTCAATGTTTCAACAACCTTGTCGCGTCCGACCATGTTCTCAATCTCCGAAGCATCCCGCTCAAGCAACTTCAACCATTCATTTCGGAGAATGCTCGAAATCAGCCCATGCGCTCCATCACTTTTGAAAAATTTAATGATTTCCGGCTGGATTCGATCAGCTATGCTCACGTTGCCAAGAACCATCTGCAGCATGCCGCCAAGCATTCCCTTATCCTTAAAAAACTCATCGAACAAAATTTGAATGCGCAGCTTCCCTTCCTGGCTCGAAAAATAATCTGCTCCCTTGCCAAGGATATACGAGCTGATTTCCGGGATTTTTTTCGAGGCTCCTTCAAGTAATGCCTGAGGAATCACATTGCCAATTGGCTGGCCGCGATACCGGGACATTGCTCGTTCATAAACTCCTTCAATAAGCCGTTCAATCCGGTTGTCAATCCGGCTTGCTCCATCTTTAATTCCAGCTTTGTCGAGGAGGCTGGCTATTGTAAAATCGGACTCCAAAAATGTACGGAGCTCCTTTTTAACCAGCTCGGTAATATCCTGCTGGAATTCTTTTTGCAAAAATTTCTCCTTGATGCTCTGAGGGGTCAGAAGATGCTCAACAACCATCCTGCCCATCTGCTCGGCAAGTTCATCCCGGCGCTTTGGAATCAACCCCGGTGTAAACGGCACCCGCCACTTCCCGATGTAAATCGGATTATATGGACGAAACAGCATCTTAATTGCAAGATGATTCGTAAATCCCCCTATTAACGCACCTATCGCTGTCATAAACAGAATTGTCACTAGCATATTCATGTTTGCATCAACCTTTCCAAAAAATCGCACGAACGTTTCGATTGTCCTGTACATACGATACTATAACAGTTTTTGACCATCTTTACCCCATTTTTACCAACAGAAGACCTTGAGTGAAAAGTTTTTTCCGTTTAACAAATGTTATCGCCCCACAAAGAAAAAGGAACTTACTTAAATGAAAGGATGTGAGGATCATGGCTAGGCGTTACCCAATCAAAGCCCTTGAAGATGACAAGCCCATTATTTATTATCCAGAAGCGTTCAAGCTACCTCCAACTTTAAAGAAGGCAGCCTTTGGGAAAACTGCTGTTGAGGTGGCATTTTTCCAAAATCCCATTCATACGAATGAATTCGCCTTGACAAAGCCTGTTTCTAAAGCGCTTTGCATTTCTGATTTCGACTTTGAACTGAAGCCTTACTTTAATGAGGAAACTCTTTACCTGGGCCCTCTCGTGGGAATATTTACTACAGGACTGCTTGAATCCTCCGTTAAGCCAGCCGGTGACCGGAGCGACTATTTTGCAAAGCTTCTGGAATCCTGCACATCACTTGGCGCTTTCGGATATTTGTTCACACCTCAATCAATTGATTGGGAAACATCAACTGTGAAAGGCCATATCCTCCGTAATGGAAAATGGGAAACCCGGATTCTCCCATTCCCTGCCGTCATTTATGACAGAGTCCCATCGCGGAGGGCCGAACACCACCCACAATCCAGGTTTGCCAAGGAAAGGCTCGTTAAAGATTACTTTATCCCCTGGTTCAATCCTGGATTCTTCAACAAAATAGACATCCACAACCGATTAAGGGAAAGTTCCTCAGCCCGCAAGTACCTCCCAGAAACAGTTCTTTACAGCTCTGTTTCGGAAGTAAGGCGGCTCCTTGACAAATACGGTTCTGTTTATTTAAAACCTTGTGATGGTTCCCGAGGGAAAGGCATTTGCCAGGTAATCGCGGAGCTGCCCGGATCAACCTGCTATGCCCGTTTCCGTAACAACAAGGGAGAAAACAAACTGCTGAAATTCCCTAACCTGGATGCCCTTTTTTCCGAAATGTTCAGCACAAAGAAACGAAGGAATTTACTTGTTCAGCAGCGCATCCTGCTCACAAAGGTGGATGGTAATGCTGTTGATTTTCGCGTCCATACTAATAAAGACGCAAACGGGCAATGGCAGGTTTCCGCCATCGCTGCAAAACTCGCTGGGAACCAAAGTATTACGACCCACGCCGGAAACGGCGGCCAGATTCATACATTGGAAGAACTATTCGGCGACAAAAGGGCAGAAATTGAACAGAAACTGGCAAACTCCGCCCTTGAACTAAGCCATATCCTTGAACAAAAACTAGATGGTATAACTGGCGAATTCGGCTGGGACTTATGTTTTGACCGCAATGGCCGTGTCTGGCTGTTTGAAGCTAATTCCAAACCTGGCCGTTCCATCTTCCATTACAGCACCATGCGCCAAAGTGAATTCCTAACAAGGAAACTCGTAATAGAATACGCCATTCGCCTCGCCGAAAAATCCGCCGTCGCCCCTGAAGAAATCTATTTTTGAAAAAAAGCTGCGGGAATAATCCCGCAGCTTCGCCTATGCCCAATAGATTCGCACATTGCCTACACGCCAGGCCTTAAGCCCATAGCCTCTTTGCAGCTAACCGCCACGACACCGAAGCAGCCACAAGCATAATCATTACATATAAGTAAACCCCATACGGCACAAATGTAAACAGCCAGTGAATTCCCATCAGTGCAAACATTGGAATTAAATAAAGAATAGTCATCAATCCGTTATTTTCCTGGCTTGCTTCAAACGACTCAGAAAATGGCAGCGAATCCTTTATGAGCACGGTGCAGAAAACACTATATACAATTGCCGCAAGAAAGGACCCGATGAGGCTCGGCAAGACGTCGAACCCGAAAATGAAGCAAAACGCCACAGCCGTCAGACTATAGACTGGCAAATAAAGCCTAACCAGGAAAGCTTTCAGTGTTCCAGAAAAAAGTGGTGCATATGATTTCAACGGAACAGCGTGAAACATCCACGAAGCTTTATGCCGCCCCGAAAATTTCAGCATCATAACCGACGTCGGAATAATAAGGGCTGCGGTATAGATCGATAAATAATATTTACTCTCCGACAGGCTTTCAAATGAACTCCACTGCAGCTGGTTTAATACAAGAATCAGCGGAACCATGACCGACAATCCTATCGAAGGATATACCTTCAATCGAAAATCACGCTCACTCTTCATCATTGCCAGAGCAAACCGGTAAAAGGCCCGCTCCTGATTATCCGGGCAAATCAGCCTTGCGGATTTTGTATCGAGTGGCGGTACCCAAACGCGGCTTGGCCCGCTTCCACTTGCAAGCTTTTGCATTTTATTTTCAAATGAAGGCATCAAATGGATATAAACGGATAAAGCAGCAATTGGTCCAATAAAGGCAAGGACTGCAAAAAGGTAAAACTCGGGACTGGTTTTGCCATTCAGGAACAGTTCGAACAATGAAGCGAACCACACCGGCGGAATGAATGCCTGCCACCATTCGGGTTGGATTGTTTCTCCAAAGTTGACGAATTCAAACACGCGGGCAACTAGCTGATACCCAAGTGCCAGTGAAACGGTCAACAGAATTTGCACATAGTTGATAATGTCCCTCATTTTCTCGCCATCAAAAAAACGGAGAATAAAATAATAAACGAGTGCTGTAACTGCAATAATCAGTAAGTTCACGAGAATGAGTGAAATTAGTAAAAGCAGAAAAAAGAGCGGCCCATGGACGGTTAACCCCGCGACCAGCGGTGCCGCCGCAAGGGCCATGGTCAAGAAGAACATATAAATGGCAACATGCACAGCCCGTGCAAGACTGATTGTTTTCCTGCTGACTGGCTTTGGAAGCAAAATTGCCCTGTCTCTTAGATCGAGAAGGACCGAGGAAAAATCTGAAATAAGCGACGTCATTAAAAAGAACATCAACGCACCAAAATAGAAGGTCATCTGAATCAGGAAATGGTCACCCAGCAACACAAGGGGAGCCAGGAGAAGACCAAATAGCCCATACATCCAAAGTGACTTGATAAACTTATTTTCTTCCTTATCCTTCTTTTTCCTCATATTGCCGAGGATGACGGGAGCCCTCCTGCTGTCCATCGTAAGCTTTACCGAAAGAATCGCCCGTATAACGGTGTAATCAGCACCGAGCCGCTCAAAGATCTGTGAGAATTTGTCAAGGAACTTCAACGTTCTGAAATCTTGCAAGATTACACCTCCTTGACAATCGACACAAATTCGCTTGCCAGCTCCCTGTATTCATCAAACCCTGTCAACTGGTTGAAAATCTGCTCCAGCGAACCTTCCTCGCTTCGGGCCTTTAACTCGTCAAAACTTCCATCGGCAACAATGATTCCGCCATTGATTAGGATGATTCTGTTACTGATTTTCTCAACAACATCCATGATGTGCGAAGAATAAAAAATTGTCCTGCCGCTCGCAGCCAGCTGTGAAAGGATTTCCTTAAATATCATCACTGAATTTGCATCAAGCCCGCTTAGTGGCTCATCTAGGAAGAGCAGTTCGGGGTCATGAAGCATGCTTGAAATGATCATCACCTTTTGTTTCATGCCTTTTGAAAACGATGAAAGACGGCTATAAAACACATTATCAAGCCCGAATCCCCGCATCAGCTTCTTCGCCTTCATCTCGGCCTGTGACGGATCCATCCCGTACAATTCCCCGGTGAATGTCAGGTATTCGATAGCCGTCAGATTATCATATAGTTCGGCTATCTCAGGAACATAGCCTATCTTTCGTTTATAGTCACTTTTTTTCGAATCCAGAAGGTTTCCAAAGATCTTGATTTCTCCGTCAAAGCCTTCTTCAAGGCCAAGCAGCAGCTTTATCGTCGTGCTCTTCCCTGCCCCATTCGGGCCGATATAGCCAATAATTTGCCCGCGTCCCACTTCCAGGTCAATTCCTTTTAGAACCTGCTTGGAACCATAGCTTTTCTTAAGCCCTTTTAAAGACAGCACGACATCATCTTTATGTAAAATAAGGATCCCTCGTTTCTAATAATCTAGGAATATTCTAACACATCGCCTGCCTGATTTTGGAAGGTATTTAACTTTTTCTTAAACGCCCCACTTATCTAAATAAAGAAGCCGGCTGCTAGGTAAGCTGCCGGCCCTTTTCCATACTTAAATATGCTTTTATCATAAAATAGGAAACTTCCTCGGGAAGCAATTCCTTTATTGGCTTTAAGCGTTCCCTGCCTGCCTCCTCAACCGCTTTTTCTAGCAGCGGGAGGAACTGCTCTGGAATAATTTTCGCAAAATCTACCTGCAGCCCTTGTTCAAAGCATGTAATTAGATGATTTTCAACCGTAGTTTGGGATAGCCCTCTCTGCTTAGCTATATCCCTAATAGAATGCCCCTCAAGATAAAGCTTGTGGGATTCGAGATGGGAATCAGCGACCGGCTTCGATGCAGTACGCTTTTTCGGGGCCGATTCCGCGTTTTCATAAACAGCCTTCCTGTCCGGATGTTCAACAAGATACTGCTTGATTGCAGCCAAGAATGGTTCCCCGAACTTTTCAAGCTTGCTGGCCCCTACCCCGCTAACATCCAGAAACTCATCTTCAGATTGTGGAAGTTTCATGCACATGTCCTTAAGGCTTGCATCCGAGAAAATTACAAACGGCGGCACATTGGCCTCGTCCGCCAGGTGTTTGCGCAGACTCCTCAATGTTTCGAACAAAGGATCATCCATTGCTATTGTTTCAGATTTAACAGCCTGTTTTCTAAATACGGGCAGTTTGCCTCCAAGCACCTCTTTCCCCCTTTCAGCAACAAAAATTGTCGGATACGTTCCATGGGCTACCCCAATCAGCTCTTCAGAAATTAGAAACTCGATAAAACTGCCCGCCTCCTTGGCCGTCCAGGATTTCAGAATTCCGTATGTGGACAATTGGTTAAAGCCTAGCTCAGCAATTTTCTGGTTGGCTGAGCCAGTCAGCACCTGTGCGGTAAGCCCTTTTCCAAAGCGCTGCCCCATACGAACAATGCAGGAAAGGACCATCTGTGCTTCCTTTGTAACATCTTCGCTTTCCCTTGAATCCGTACAATTGCCACAGCGCCCGCACGGCTTCGTGTTGGTTTCGCCAAAATACCGGAGAATGAATTCCTGCAGACAGCTTTCCGTATGGCAATAATCCGCCATTCCCTGCAGCTTGGAAAGCTCAGCAGGCATTCTGTCCCTGTCGGCCGATTGCTCAATCAAAAATCGCTGGACCTGGATATCCTGCGGGGAATAAAGTAAAACGCAGGCAGACGGCAGGCCGTCCCTGCCAGCACGCCCAGCCTCCTGATAATAGCTTTCCATATTACGAGGCAGCTGATAATGGACGACATAGCGTATATTGCTTTTATCAATCCCCATACCAAAGGCCGATGTTGCGATCATTACTGCCGCTTCATCCCGCAAAAACCGTTCCTGTTCAGCAAACCGCTCTGCATCAGCCATTCCGGCATGATAGCGGGCTACGGCCAAACCGCCCTTCCTGAGGTTTTCATATAGCATATCAACCGTTTTCCTTGTAGCGGCATAAATAATTCCATTTTCTTTTTCGTTAGCCTTTAAAAACCGTTTAAGGAATTTGCCGCGATCCTGTCCTTTTACAACCGAAAAAGACAGATTTTCCCGTTCAAAGCCTGTTATGACTTCATTTTCTTCAGGTATAGAGAGCGAATCCCTGATATCATCCCGTACAAGCGGCGTCGCCGTGGCAGTAAGAGCAAGGACTACCGGATTTCCTGGAAGACTGTCCGCCAATTTCGAAATATGCCTATAACTTGGCCTGAAATCGTGGCCCCATTGGGATATGCAGTGAGCTTCATCGACCGCAATCAGCCCAATTTTCATTTCTTGCAGTTCCCATACAAAATCCTGTGATTCCAATCTTTCCGGGGCTATATACAGCAGCTTGTACCGTCCGGATCGTGCCGCGTCCATCCTCTCAGCCGCTTCTCTTCCTGAAATTGAACTGTTAATATAGGTTGCCGGTATTCCCAGCTGGACTAGCGCATCCACCTGATCCTTCATGAGCGAAATAAGCGGCGATATGACAATGGCCGTTCCTTCCATAAGCAGGGCTGGAATTTGGTAACAGACTGATTTTCCTCCGCCTGTTGGCATAACACAAAGTGTGTTCCTGCCCGAAAGAACCTCTATAATAGCCCTTTCCTGCCCAGCTCTGAAAGAATCGTAACCGTAATAGGTTTTTAAAAGATTCCTTGCTTCCTGTAACAATATATCCACCTTTTTTCTTCTTTTTATCGTTACATTCATTATAAAACAAATTAAGAAAGGTTTCTCGGTAGCTTATGTAATTAGCATACATATATATAAGTACAAACCAAAAAAGGGGCTGAGTTTCTTGTTTGATTATAGATCTTCTTTATCCCTATTTTTTCTAGCCTGTGCTGCCCATGCGTTAACCTTTATATATTTTGTCGGTACAACTGTTTCAACTGCACTTGATGGTTCACATCGGGAATCTTTGCTAGATTGGTTTCCATTCGTCCTGTTTTTAGCTACGTTTGCTCTCCATGCCTTGCCCGGACTAAGGCCAGTCTGGAAAGCAGCACCCGGATGGGCTTTTGTCCTGCTTGTCCTCGTTACAAGCGTGCTTTCCTGGCTTATGACATCCACTATGGGAATCCGATTTTAGATAGCTGTAATCTTCCCGAACTTAGATGTATCTTAAAGAGTAGCGGGGCAATAATATCACCCAGTTTTTAAACCTCTATTTCCAAGGAAACTTTCTTCTGGCAATTTATGATGTTATTCACAATTGAATTACCAATTCCCAAGCTATCTATTCTAAACCAACGAAAATATCAACTAACATGAACTCGCCCTCCCCATCCCAATATTGTAAAATAGCACCAGAGGGGGATAAAATCATGCTTACACATTTTCAATATAAACCGCTTTATAAGAATGAAGCCCTGCCAGGCTGGGAGTTTTCATGCTTTTATAAAAAACAGAAACGCTCGGGCCGCTATTTGCAGGATGGAAAAATTGAGTGGCTTCTCAATCCTCCTGAGCAGGATGATAGAAACCAAGTTGAAAGCCAAATCCATGAACTGATGCTTTTCCATGTCTATGACCGCTAATGCCGGAGCTCTCATCCGGCATTTTTTCTTATTGTCCATGACTGATATAATAGAGGAAATTACTTAATTAAATGGGGAAATGCTATGTTTGAAAATTTGCTGGAGCTTTATCCTGGTTCCATCTTGACCGATTCGCAGCCTTCTGGTGAGGTTGGAAGGTTTCATATATTCAATAATTCTGCAACTGGTGAATGGCTTTCCATTCCAGTCGGGGCCATCACGGACCGTGAACTCGAATTGCTTGGAACGCTATTTCGAAAGGCCGCTGAAACAGAACGGGAACTTTCTCCACATCTCCAACAGTGGAAGGACTTTCTTTTTACAGCTGGCAAGATCCCTTCTGCCTACGAGAATGAGCCGGGCAGACTCCTGCAATTTCATTTCTTCGGTTATAACCATGACCATGAAGCGCTTGAAACTGCAATTAAAGGTTTTTTTCCTGACGAGATTATTATTCTTTGGGAAAATCAGTCCAATGCGGTTGTGGTTGAATTAGGCGATTTCCTACTCGAAGAACGGGATATTTCCTCTATGGCAGCAGCATTCGAGAGTGATTTTTACATAAAAACAAACCTTTATGTTGGAAAAAAGCTGCGAATTCAACCTGAATTAACTGAACAATTCAAGAAGGAACGGACACTCTTCTCCTTTGCAAAAAAAGTAATGGCAATGGAAGAGTATTATTCCTTTGAAAAAGTATTCCCTGCCTATATTGCGTCCAAATTGCCGGAGCCCCTGGCCGAGGCATTGCAAAATGAGTTTGAGACAGCATTCAGCAGTGACGAAGAAATGTTCAGCACGGTCAAAAGTTTTCTTGAGAACGGCTCAAACGCAAGTCTGACAGCAAAAAAACTATTCATCCACCGTAACACCTTGCAATACCGTATTGATAAATTTACAGATCGCACCGGGGTTAGCTTGAAGGAATTCCACTCGGCCTTCACAGTCTACCTAGCCTGCCTGTTGTTTGAACAAAATCGAAATAACTCCAGTGAAGAAACTGCCCAATAGTAAGGCAGTTTTTTCCCGTAAACATTCAGTGTCAAAGTTGCCTAAGTACTCCTGTGCACAAAAAAGAAAGGGCTTTCAGCAAAGTGCCCAAACCTGGGGGAAAATCTTTGTGCAGCGTGTCCATATGGTTTTCCAAAGGATATCTGTACAATTAAATTATGAAATAAGCTTAACAGGAGGCTTTTATACAATGGCAGAATTAAAACTTGACCACATTTATAAAGTATATGACAACAAAGTAACAGCAGTTGAAGACTTCAACCTTCATATCCAGGATAAGGAATTCATCGTTTTTGTCGGTCCATCCGGCTGCGGGAAATCCACTACCCTTCGTATGATTGCAGGCCTTGAGGAAATTTCCAAAGGCGACTTCTACATTGACGGCAAGAGAGTAAATGATGTGGCACCGAAAGACCGCGATATCGCAATGGTGTTCCAGAACTACGCTCTATATCCGCACATGACCGTTTATGATAATATGGCATTCGGACTAAAGCTTCGCAAGGTTCCTAAAGCTGAAATTGACCAAAAAGTAAAAGATGCTGCTAAGATTCTTGGCCTTGAAACTTACCTTGACCGTAAGCCAAAAGCTCTTTCCGGCGGTCAGCGCCAGCGTGTTGCTCTTGGCCGCGCCATCGTCCGTGATGCAAAAGTGTTCCTGATGGACGAGCCGCTTTCCAACCTGGATGCAAAGCTTCGTGTTCAGATGCGTGCTGAAATTGCCAAGCTTCACCGCCGCCTGGATACAACGACGATTTACGTAACACACGACCAGACTGAAGCGATGACAATGGCCACCCGCCTTGTCGTTATGAAGGATGGCCTCATCCAGCAGGTTGGAAGTCCAAAAGAAGTATACGAAAAGCCAGAAAACGTATTTGTCGGCGGCTTCATCGGATCTCCTGCTATGAACTTCTTCCGCGGAACATTGGAAGATGGCAAATTCGTTATTGGCGATGTAAAAATTGCTGTACCAGAAGGAAAAATGAAATTCCTTCGTGAGCAAGGCTATCTTGGTAAGCCTATCATCCTCGGTGTCCGTCCTGAGGACATCCATGATGAGCCAGTATTCATCGATGCTTCTGCTGGTTCAAAAATCAACGCAATAGTCGATGTTGCCGAATTGACTGGTGCTGAAACAATGGTCTATTCAAGCCTTGGCGGCCAGGACTTTGTCGCACGGATTGATTCCCGCTCCGATATTCATCCAAACGATAAACTTGACCTTGCTTTCGATATGAACAAAGTTCACTTCTTCGATGTTGAAACTGAGCTTCGCCTTCGTTCTGCAAGTGACAAATAAACATTGAACTGAAAGCGCCTGGCCTCTAATGAGGGTCCAGGCGCTTTTTGTTTTCCTAGGAAAAAATTACTCTTTTATGAGGACTATTTGGTCATTCCCACAGGATGGACACCTGTAAAGGTGCGGACATTGATGATTCTTATAATCGTTTGGAATGCCATCCTCAAGTTTCATTTGATCAATTGGCATGTAGGGGCTATAGTCATCAAAATAATCCATGTAGCGCCCTTTCTCTTCCATCTGGCTGCTGCACTCACTGCAGTGAACATCCAGTTGTTTCAGTCCGTTACAGACTGGACAAACATTCATTTAGAATTCCCCCGCTTTTTGTTAGTGTTTGCATTGCTAATTTTTCTATTCTAGCTGGTGTTAGATGTGGCATTAATTACCACTATAAGCGCAGTATAAACCAACACTTGCGGATTATACTAAAATCAATATCAACGATGGGTTCCAGGGCCGGGACTAGACGTCATCCCGGCGAGCCGGTGCAACTCCGGCCAACCCAGCCATTACACAACAATTAAGACTGAGGAGATGAAGCAGCATGCCAAGCAACAATAGTAACCAATTGTTAGTTCCAGGTGCAGAACAAGCTTTGCAACAAATGAAGTATGAAATTGCACAAGAATTTGGTGTTAACCTTGGTGCAGAAACTACTTCCCGTGCAAACGGCTCGGTCGGTGGAGAAATTACTAAGCGTCTAGTTTCTATGGCTCAAAGCCAACTAGGTGGCGGCTTTAGCCGTTAATTTGACTGGATCGTCGGGACTGACGAACCAACAGTTTAAGCTTTAAAAAAGTTAATATACTGGATATGCCCCCTCCTCTTTCAGGCAGGGGGCTCTTAATTTTTCTTATCAGAAATACGTCAGACCGCGCTAAACGGGTGCTTCCGCTTTTCTTGTCCAGTTCCAGCACCCAGCGCCTAGTGCCCTTCGGTCCTCTCGTTACGATAAGTCAACATCGATTCGCTCCGCTCATCGTGTTTCCTTTATCTCATGTCGAGGCCCTCCACAAGGAAAACTTCGGCAGCATAAGCATCGCACGAAGAAAAAGTGATAGATTTTTCGAGGAGGTCATACGGCGCTAAACGGGTGCTTCCGCTTTTCTTGTCTAGCTCCAACGCCCAGCGTCTAGTGTCCTTCGGTCCCCTCTCTACGGTAAGTCAACATCGAATCCTAGCGCTCTTCGTGTTTCCTTTACCTCGTATCGAGGCCCTCCAGGCCATACGCCGCTTAACGGGCGTTTCCGCTTTTCGGCTTCAAACCATATTTTCCGGTTTAACCCATTCATCGAATTGCTGTTCAGTCAGGTAGCCGGTCCTGATGGCTGCTTCCTTAAGTGTTAGCGATTCGCTGTGCGCGAGCTTGGCAATCTTTGCTGCTTTTTCGTATCCGATGTGAGGATTAAGTGCGGTTACAAGCATTAGCGAGCGTTCCATTTGCGACAATATCGCTGTTTCATTTGCCGTTATACCGGCAGCACAGTTTTTATTGAATGACCTCATTCCATCCGCAAGCAGTCTGACAGATTGCAGGAAGTTATGGATGATAACAGGCTTGAATACATTTAACTCAAAATTGCCCTGGCTTGCGGCAAAGCCGATGGCAGCATCGTTGCCGAATATTTGGCAAATGGCCATTGTCAATGCCTCACTTTGAGTCGGATTGACTTTACCCGGCATAATTGAGCTTCCCGGCTCATTGGCGGGAATTGTAATTTCACCAATTCCACTCCTCGGTCCGCTAGCCAGCCATCTTATATCATTGGCGATTTTCATCAAATCTGCAGCCAGTGCTTTCAATGCCCCGTGCACATAGACAAGCTCATCGTGGCTGGTCAAGGCATGGAATTTATTCTCCGAAGAACGGAAAGGATGTCCCGTTACACTTGCAATGATTTCTGCCGTTCTGTCCCCAAAATCAGGGGATGCATTAATCCCTGTTCCGACTGCTGTTCCACCTATTGCCAAATCAAGCAATGCTTTGCTTGATTCGCTAATCATCTTCCTGCTTTTTTCGAGCATTGTCCGCCAGCCGCTTACCTCCTGGCCAAGTGTGAGCGGAGTCGCATCTTGGAGGTGGGTACGGCCAATTTTTATAATATGGGAAAAATCTTTCTCCTTTTGCCTTAGTGTTTCTGTCAATTCGTCCAGCGCAGGCAGCAATGCTGAATTCACTTTACCATAGGCAGCAATATGCATAGCTGTTGGAAATATATCATTCGAGCTTTGCGACATGTTGACATCATCGTTAGGATGAATCCCCACTGCACTGCCCTCCTGCTCAAGAAGACCATTTGCGCGGTTGGCAATCACTTCGTTAACATTCATATTGGTTTGCGTGCCACTGCCGGTTTGCCAAACAGCTAGCGGGAAATGTTCGTCATACTTCCCTTCCAGAATTTCCGCGCATACATGAACGATTGCATCCTTTTTTTCATCGATAAGCTTTCCTGAGGCATTGTTGGCAACTGCCGCGGCAAGTTTGACAGTAGTAAGGCTGTAAATCAGGTCCAGAGGCATTTTTTCCGTACTAATTTTAAAATTCTGAAGACTCCGCTGAGTTTGGGCACCCCAATAACGATCCTTTGGAACCTTCACCTCACCGAGTGTGTCCTTTTCAATCCTGTATTCCATTTTAATCCCTCCCTTGGATATCCTTTCCCCATTTTCCCTCTTTCTATAAAAACAAGCCTCTTATCTGGCCAGTTGCTTATTATGCGTTTAATTTCAGCAAAACTCTTTGGCATATTAAACTTGTCCCTGAAATTTTTAAAACATTCACCTTTAAGCCCTTTTTTGCTGAGGAAGGAAGAGGGGGCGGGGGGTAAGTGTTAGATGATAAAATTATGCTTTATGACACCAGGCAGCTCCAAACCAATTATATGAGCCTAACTTCATCACTTATGAGCCCCATATGAGCCATTTTTATACTCGAATGAGCATTTATACATTTTCTGTAAAAACACCAAATAATCCCCCGCATTGAAATCCACCTAATTTAAAATTAGTAAGCCAAAATAAAAACTGCAGACAGTGTCTGCAGCTTTAGTGCTTTACAATCATATAAGCGATAAAATAGGTAAGAATCATCATGCTGCCAATCGTCAATGTAACTGAGAACATATCCATCCCGCTCCTTTAGGTTGAACTCGTTTATCCACTACTAAAGTACCATGAACAACAGGCAATAATTTTCGATATCGTGACAGAAAGGTGAAATTTTTATGAACATATGCCTTTTGGGGGCTACTGGCAGAGTTGGCGGGATTGTGTTGGAAAACTGCCTAGAAGCAGGCTACCATGTACAGGCTCTTGTAAGGAACCCCGAAAAACTAGCTATTTCTCATCCTTCATTAAGGATACTAAACGGTGATGCCCGGAATAAATCAGATGTATCTTTTGCTGTAGAAGGCTGTGATGCAGTGATTAGTTCATTGAATACAGGAGGTGCTACGATTCTGTCTGATTCTATGCCACTCATTATTGATGCAATGAAACACCATAAAGTTCGACGCATTATTATGGTCAGTACTGCTGGAATTTTGCAGGCAAGGTCCGAACCGCAACTTTACCGTTTCCAATCATCCGAATCAAGGCGGTCTACCACAAAGGATGCCGAGGAACATCTTAAGGCTTTTTTGATTATGAAGGAATCGGGTCTTGATTGGACAGCAGTCTGCCCAACTTACTTGCCTGTCGGCGAGCGAAAGGGAACATATCGTGTTGGCAGGAATATGCTCCCGGTAAATCCGAGCTCGATTTCGATTTATGACACTGGAGATTTCACCTTCCAGCAGCTTCAAAGTCTCGAATACCTGCATTGTAGGACTGGGTTAACTTATTAAATTTTTAGCAAGTTATAAAAGCTAATAAAGAATTCCTACAAACAGCTCATAATTAATCCATTAGAATAGCTCTATTAGATTAAACCCATCTCCACTGCTCACGATTAATCCAATAGAAGGCTTCTTTTAGATTAATCCCGTCTCCGCTGCTCACGATTAATCCAATAGAAGGGTTCTTTTAGATTAATCTCGTCTCCACTGCTCATGATTAATCCAATAGAAGAGTTCTTTTAGATAAATCTCGTCTCCGCTGCTCATGATTAATCCAATAGAACGTTCGGATCCTTCTTTTTATTTCCGGGAAGTTTCCAGTTAAAAAACCTTGAAAATAAAAACCCGCCCAATTATGAAAAGGCGGGTTCTTCCTATTATCCTGCCAAGTCCGCCTTACCGAGCTGCAGCTGATACATCTGGTAGTAGCGGCCTTTTTGTTCCATTAAGTCATCATGGTTGCCTTTTTCAACAATCTCGCCTTTATCGAGTACAAGGATTTGGTTGGCATTTCGGATTGTTGAGAGTCGGTGGGCGATGATAAAGGTGGTCCGCCCTTTTTTCAGAACCTCCATTGCCTCCTGAATGACAGCCTCGGTTTCACTATCGATACTGGAGGTTGCCTCATCGAGAATCAGGATAGCAGGATCGAAGGCAAGCGCCCGTGCAAATGAAATGAGCTGGCGCTGCCCGCTTGAGAACGTCGATCCTTTTTCCGTAACGGGCGAATCATAGCCATCTTCAAGATTTTTGAAGATTTCATCCGAGCCAACATCTTTAAGCGCCTTTTCAATCCGTTCACGGGAAATCGCTGGATCACCAAGGCTGACATTTGTGAGAATTGTTCCTGTAAACAAGTACGGATCCTGCAAGACTATCCCCATTTTTCGGCGCAATGAGTTTCTGGAAATATTCTTAACATCAATCCCATCAATTGTAATTGCACCCTTCTGGCAGTCATAAAATCTGAAGAGCAAATTCATAATTGAACTTTTTCCGGAACCGGTATGTCCGACAAGAGCTACCGTTTCACCGGGACGGGCTTCAAAGTCAATATTTTTTAGAACCCATTCGCCTTCTTTATAGGCAAAAGAAACATTGTCAAAGCGGACATTTCCGCGATACTCAGGCAAGTCCATGCCTTTTTCTTCTTCTTTCGGTTCATCCATTAATTGAAATACCCTTTCGCCGGCAACGAGAGCCTGCTCCAAATTCGCTTGCTGGTTCACCATACCGACAACCGGCTCAAACAGCCTGTTAAGGTAATCAACGAAGGCGTAAAGCATCCCAAGCGAAATCGCAGACGAAGCCTCGAGAGATTCTCCCCCGAAATACCAAATAAACACGACAAATACGATGTTACGGAGCACATTGACCAGGTTGAACGACGTTAATGAATTCAGGTTCAGCATCTTATTCTGGTTGCGGAAATGGTCCTCATTTAGTTTTTCAAAATCACCCATTGTATCCTTTTCACGCCCAAAAGCCTGAATCACATTCATTCCCTGGATGGATTCGTTAATCATTGCATTGATTTCACTGTTCCGCGAGCGGATTTTATGATTATACCTAGATGCGAATTTCCGATAGATTACCATCCATGCGTATAAAATCGGCAAGAGCAGAAGAGTGATTGCTGCCAGCTTCGGACTAAGGATAAACAAGGCAATATAAATACCGATAATATAAATCCCGCCGGTGAAAAAAGTTGATAGCACAGTAACATACAGTTCTCTTACTGCCTCGGTGTCGTTAGTGATGCGGGCGACAATTTTACCAGCGGGGCGGTTATCAAAAAATCGGACAGGCAGCTTCTGTATTCTTGCATATACATCTTCTCGCATTCTCTGAATAACGCGATTTGCAGACTTTTGCAGCATGTAACGCTGCCAATACTGAAAAAATGCCGATACGACAGCCAATCCAAAATATAACGCCAGGAGCCAAACAATGCCTGGCAGTTCAGGTGAGGTAAACCTCATGACATCACTTGCGGACAGGACAG
This sequence comes from Bacillus sp. FJAT-18017, assembly GCF_001278805.1. Lineage (GTDB taxonomy): Bacteria > Bacillota > Bacilli > Bacillales > Cytobacillaceae > Bacillus_D. The sequence goes on from NZ_CP012602.1 coordinate 4,472,425, forward strand.
TTGCTGGATACGTTTTTCTCTCATCAGCATTTTTAATTGTTAACGTCCCGTTGCTGTAGCTTCGCTCGCCGTCAATACCAGCCTCTTCCTCCAGAAAAACAAATCTGGTCCCAACCTGGAGAATTTCAGCAGCACTTCCTTTTGGTTCACCTTCAGCAAAATAAATGTCCCGTTTATAATAGCTGCCATCATACTCGGCTGCTCTATCGCCCTGCTCCGTTTCGTACCAGACCGATTCGATGCCGAGTATATGGACGTCTATTACCCGCTTGGCAATGAACGGCCCGGCAAGGTCAGCCGCCGCTGACAGGGTGAGGAGCACTAATGCCCCTGCTATGATTGATTTAAATTGGAGTGCATACTTGTATAATCGTTTACCGGTAGTCATATCGATATCCCCTCCTCCGCGGCGGTCTCGGCCTGCTGGCGTTCGTACTGCTCACTGTACCATCCGCCAAGGGCCATTAATTCTTCGTGCGTTCCTTCCTCGATGATTTTCCCTTCTTCGAGAACAATGATCCGGTCAGCATGCATAACCGCCGACATCCTGTGAGTTGTAATAACGGTCGTCTTCCCAGCCCGGTCCCTCCGAATATTTTCTATTATTTTTTGTTCGGTCTTTGCATCGACTGCTGAAAGCGAATCGTCGAGGATTAATATTTCAGGGTTTTTAATGAGTGCACGTGCAATTGAAACCCTTTGCTTTTGCCCCCCGGACAAGGAGACACCTTTTTCTCCAACTAATGTTTCTAACCCCTCCGGGAGGTTTTCCAGGTCTGTTCTAAAAGATGCGGAATCAATCGCTTGTTGAAGCTCCGATTCGCCGGCATCACGATTACCAAACAGGATATTTTCCCGGATGCTTCGCGAGAACAGCACATGATCCTGCGGAACATAGCCAACCCAGCTGCGGAGATTCTCCAGCGGCTGGTCCTCGATCGGTACATCAGCAATAGCGAGCCTTCCGCTACCCATTGGATATTCTCTTAGAAGCTGTTTGATGAACGTCGTTTTGCCGCTGCCCGTCTTGCCGACAACACCCAGTGTTTCGCCCTGGTCCAGCCTTACATTAACGTCCTTAAGATTGTCCTGGCTTGAACTCGGATATCTGAACGTAACGTCGTCATAATGAATGCTGTCAGGCGAGTTCACAGAAATCGGAGTTTCAGGATTCTTTACATCTTCTTTATAAGCAAGCGTCTCCTGAACCCTATCCAGGGAAGCATTGCCTCTTTGCATAATATTGATTAACTCACCAATTGCGAGCATCGGCCAGATCAGCATCCCAAGGTAGACGTTGAAGGAAACGAGGTCACCAAGAGTGATTGCTTGGCTGAATACTAGCTTTGCGCCGTAGCCAAGGCCAATTACATAGCTTAAACCTATCAAAATTTTAATTGTTGGCTGAAAAAGCGAGTCAATTCTCGATACTGCGATATTTTTTTCAAAAAGGTCTTCGGTTTGCCTATGAAATTTCTTCATTTCTTCTTGTTCTTGTACGTATGCCCGAATAACACGGGTTCCTGCAATTGATTCCAGCACTTTGTCGTTCAGTTCGCCAAACGCTTCCTGTGCTTTCACAAAACGGGTATGGATCCGCTTGCCATAAATATTCACAAGCAGGGCCATAATCGGCAGCGGGATGATTGACATTAGGGTCAGCTCCCAGCTGATAGTAAACCCCATCGTCAATAGAATCGTCAGCATCCAGACAGACGAATCAATCATCGTCAGAATCCCAAAGCCTGCTGTCATCGAAATCGCCTTAATATCGTTGGTTGCTCTTGCCATCAGATCGCCAGTCCTGTTTTTTTCATAAAACGTCGGTGTCATCCTGAGCAAATGGTTCATGAAATTACCGCGCAGCTGCCTTTCCACAAGGAAGGCTGCCCCAAACAGCATGTAATGCCAGATGTAGGTGACTGTATAGGATAAGGCAGTTATAACTGCGAGGCCCAGCATGAACTGGACAATCAGGTCCCTGGTTATTGCACCTTTTTGAATATTGTCAATCGCCATTCCGATAAGCTTTGGCGGCAGGATATCAATCAGCCCCGCAAGAACCAACAGCAAGATTGAAACAATATACCTCCGCTTATTTTCTTTAAAGAACCAGCCTAATTTTTTTAAAACAGCAAACATAATTACACCCCTTTATCCCCGATTAACGGGCAATAAGACCCCTTTGGAAATTTTGCTTTTTTTCCATTCGCCCCCTAGCCCCCAAAAGACGCAAAAAGGACATACCGCAGCATAAGCGATATGTCCCGAATTTAAATATGGAAGCCGGAGACAAAACCAAGATGCGCGCCATAAGAGCGCACGGTCTGCCTGTTACTTTCTGCCTTTCAAAGGAAAAGAAAATAAGGATCGGGTGCGGCTCTTCTCATATTCAGCTGTATACAATTCATTTAACAACGTGAGCATGACGCACCCCTCCTTTTCCTTTTTATAGTAACTGGATAAATGGAAATTTCTACTTTGTTAGGTTATCACCGGTACTAGCTTGTTGTCAATCCATTTTACAGATTAGATTCTATTTTCTAAAAATTATTCAAACGTTCCCTTAACAAGTGGTTTGCCGTCTTGAACCATCATCTGCCCCAATGCAAATACATCTCTTATCGACATATCCTCTTTATCCAGCAGTACAAGGTCAGCGTCCCTTCCTTCAGCCACCATCCCTTTTCGATTAAGTTTTAAAATGGCTGCCGGGTTTTGTGTAATTACTCGGAGAGCAACTTCTATAGGAATACCTTCCTGGACAATGGCATCACGCACTTCTTGATAAAGTGTTGAGACTTTCCCAATCTTCAATCCAAGCAATTCACCAAATTCATCGAAGTCAGGAAGGCTAGCCTGGCCGTCGGAAGTAAAGGTGATTTGTGAAATATCAATGTGCTGGTCAAGCATTCGCCTAAGTCCAACCGAACATTTCACTTCTCCTTCATCAAAAAATTTTGGTACCGAGCTTGTTGTAAAATCCACATAACCACCTTTTTTGGCGAAACGGATACCAGCTTCAAATAAATGCTGGCTACGGTTAATATGGGTAGGCTGAAATTGCCTGATTGGAATATCTGTTTTTTCAACGACTTCATCAATTATTTTCAAGTGGTCGTAACTGTCTCCTACATGAATATTGACGATACCCGCTTTACCTGACAAAAGGCCGCCTATACGTGCAGCAGAAGCAATTTTCGCCATTTCTTCAGCGGTCGGCTGTGAGGAGCGATGATCAGCAATTGCGACCTCCCCAGCGCCTATTATCTTATCAATCAGAATTATGTCATCTTCAATTTTTCCTGTAAGCGTCTTTAAAGGCACTTGATAGGATCCAGTATGAATAAAGCAGGTAATCCCCTCTTCATCAAGGGCCCGTGCTTTAGCAATCAGGTTAGTCATCGTCCTGGTCGTTCCATCTGTCCCCAGGACACCAATAATTGTTGTAATCCCTGCAAGTGTTGCATCGGTCAAACGAAGCTCTGGTGTCCGAGTCCGGTAGCTTCCTTCCCCTCCGCCTCCTGTAATATGTACATGCGCGTCGATAAAGCCAGGGACTATATATTTTCCTGAAGCATCAACAACTTCTACTTTAGCAAATCGTTCCGGCACTTGAATGTCCTCAGCTATCAAGCCAATCCGAGAATCAATAATTAATAAATCTTTTTTTCCAAGATAGTGTGGTGCATAGATTTCTCCGTTCTTAATAAGGGTCAACATTTGTGAAACTCCTCCCTTTTCAATTTCCATACTTACTATACCCACTAACTGCTTGTGCTTGCAAATGGGTGAATTGAGAAAGCTTGCCAGGTTTAAAGATATCTAAACTGTGGGTAAATGAACTGTACAACACACATAAAGGACATAAGAAAAAGGAGACATGAACAATGAAAGAAATCATGAGTGCCAATGTTATTATTTTAAATAAATTCAATATGAAGAAAATGCTTGATATCTACCAAACAGCAAAGCAATTCAAAGGCTCCACTTATTTATATTGCCGCCATCGCGCAGTTGATGCTGAAAATCTGCCAAAGCTGGTTTCCTTCTTGCTTACGCTGGAATCCGGGAGTGCTGTGAAAATCATCGCAGAAGGCGAGAATGTATCAAAGCATTTGGATACGATTCAATCTCTTTGCACTTCGAATATTTCACTATTACAAAAAAGCAAGAAGCATTTCCTGAATACAGGTGAAACTTTCCAAATTTAGGAATCGAAGGTGAGGTGTCTAAGATGGAAGAAAGGCGCAATGTTGAAGTTAGAAAAGAAAAACATTCGGACAGTTCCCAGGTTGGAAGCACCTTCATCAAGTATGCCGCATACATCATTATCTTCTTTGGAGTTCTCTGGTTCCTAATTAACTACATCATGCCAATGTTCTAAAACAGGGTGAAAGCCCTGTTTTTTATTTTATTTTTATGTTTAACAACGCCGTTAAAAGGACTTTTTGAATTTTAAGGGAATTTTTTGTTAACGCTATTTTGAAATAGTTAATGCAAAGATTGTTGAATTTTTCAGAGTTGATTGGAGCGGAAGGCGCGAAGACTCCTGTGGGAGCAGCGGGATAGGTGAGACCCCGCAGGAGCAAAGCGACGAGGAGGCTCACCGCCCGCCCCACGGAAAGCGAAGCGCCTGGAGCGGAAATCATAACCCGGTTGAATACATTTTATCTTGCCATTTACCTTGAAACGTCATTCGGAATCCTATTTCTGAATCTCCACTTAAAAAAAGACGGTTATAGCCTCCGTTGTTAGAGGGACATAACCGTCATTTTATGGCATCAGGGGATTATCATAGAAGGTACACAAAGGAAAGCTCCTGCGAATAATATCGCAGGAGCTTTCTTCCTTTTATTTTGCTGATTGAAGTTTTACACGGATGACTTTGATTACTTCCATTAGGATGACAGCAGCAACTGCTAGGCCTCCTGCGATTAGGAAGTCGTTCCAGCCAAACTCTGCTGGGATTCCAAAAATTTCTCGTGTAAATGGAAGAACTGTAACTCCATAAAGGACGAAGCCAAGCAATACTGCTCCAATTACTGGTTTGTTGCTAAAGAAACCAGCACCAATAGCTGTCTGCGTTGTGGAGCGGGCAGCAAAGGTTTGGAGAGTCCTTGATAGAATCAAGGTTGTAAATGCCATAGCGACTCCCATTTGCATTGATTGGGCCAAGCCGATATGGAGAGAAAGAATAACTGCCAAGCCAATTAACGCACCGCGCATGGCAACAGCCTGAAAAGTACCGCCGGCAAAAAGTCCTTCATTAGGATCACGCGGTTTCTTTTTCATAACATTTGGCTCTGCCTTTTCCATGCCTAGTGCAATGGCTGGAAGAGAATCATTGACAAGATTGATATATAGCAATTGGATTGCCGTGAATGGGTTTGGTAAGTTAAACAATACTGCATATAAAATCGCAACAATCGCGCCAAGGTTTCCGGCGAATAAATATCCAATGGCTTTCTTAATATTGGCATATACTGTCCTGCCGACACTAACAGCTTTGACAATAGATGCAAAGTTATCGTCCGTCAGAATCATCGAAGCGGCGTCCTTGGCAACATCTGTCCCGCTTCCCATGGCAACCCCGATATCTGCTTGTTTTAATGCAGGAGCATCGTTGACACCGTCCCCTGTCATGGCTGTAACTTTATCTTTTCGCTGCCATGCACGGACAATCCTGATTTTATTCTCTGGTGAAACACGAGCATATACGGAAATATGTTCAAGTTTTTTGTCGAGCTCTTCATCAGTCATGGCATCAAGTTCTTGTCCTGATAAGGCAATATCGTCTCCAGACATAAGTCCGATGTCACGGCCAATCGCCTGGGCGGTTGTTTTATGGTCACCAGTAATCATAACTGTTTTGATGCCCGCACTTCTCGCATTTTTAATCGCGTCATACACTTCATCTCGCGGAGGGTCAATCATTGCGGTAAGCCCGACTAGAACCAGATTGTTTTCATCACTTTCATCAATAGTTGTCTGTCCTTCAGGCAGTACCCTATACCCATAGGCCAGGACACGCAGCGCCTGATTGGAAAAATCCTCATTGGCTTTACTAAATTGATTCAATTTATCATCTGTTAGAGGTTCTTCTTTGCCGTTAATTAATACATGTGTTGCACGGCCAAACATAATATCAGGGCCGCCTTTTGTCAATATCATCCGAGAACCGTTGATGGTGTGGACAGTCGACATCAACTTTCGATCGGAATCAAAAGGCAATTCCGCCTCACGCGGATACGTATTGCGAAGCTCGTTATAATTCTGGTTGTTTTTATTGGCAAATTGGATTAGAGCTACCTCAGTTGGATCTCCAACCTCCTGCCCGCTGTCATTAATGTAGGAATCATTGCACAATGCAGCGATATTAACCAGCATATGTTCTGATTTATTCCAGTTGGCCGGATTTTCATTCAAGGGCTTTTGAACATTCCCTGGAAGAAAATAATCTGTAACTGTCATTTTGTTTTTTGTTAACGTGCCAGTTTTATCTGTCGCAATGACGCTGGCCGAACCAAGGGTTTCAACAGCCGGCAGCTTGCGGATAATTGCGTTTTGCTTTGCCATTTTATTTGTCCCTACTGAGAGGACAATTGTTACAATAGCAGATAGCGCTTCAGGTATCGCTGCAACGGCAACGGCAACGGCAAACATCAAGGCACTCAGAAGGGCGGTACCCGTATCAACAACTCCATCACCAAGCCAAATTCTTGCTGCTTGCAAAGCAAAGATAAAAATACTTAGTATTAAAATGCCGACTCCCAGCTTCTTGCTAAATGCATCAAGCTTACGCTGAAGCGGTGTTTGTTTGGCTTCGGCAGAGGCGAGCATGTCAGCGATTTTCCCGATTTCCGTTTTTTCAGCTGTACCTGTTACCGCAAATTGCCCATGACCATAGACAACAAGGGAACCACTGAACACCATGTTTTTCCTATCTCCCAGAGGTGCCTCACCTGGGATGGCATCTGTATGTTTTTCAACTGCCTCGGACTCACCTGTCAGCATTCCTTCATTTACCTTTAACGAGGCACTAGCAAGGATCCGCCCATCAGCCGGAACATAGTCACCTGCTTCCAGGTATACAATGTCTCCCTGGACAAGTTCCCTGGCTGGTATCGTTTGTTTTGTTCCACCCCTGATTACTTTCGCTTCAGGTGCGGACATATTACGTAAGGCTTCAAGCGAACCTTCTGCCTTCTTTGTTTGGACAACACTAATAATTGAATTCAAAACCAGAACCAGCAGAATAATTAGTGCTTCCACTACTTCTCCAAGGATGAGCTGGATTCCGGCAGCAATGACCAATACAATGACCATAGGATCCTTAAAGGTTTCAAGGAATAGCTTCCATGTCGGAACCTTTTCTTTATCCTTAATTTCGTTATAGCCATCTCGTTCAAGACGGAGTTGAACTTCTTCCTCTTTCAAGCCTTTACTTGAAGTCTCTACAGATTGCAGGACTTCTTCCTTAGTCTGTTGAAAGTATTCCATTTGTTCGCTCCTTTCCTTACAATTCATTTTTGATAATAGGAGTAAATTGGCAATAAAAAAAGCGAGACCTATACCATAAAGGCAAAGGTCTCGCTTAGCTCTTTTAAAAGCCAACAAAGCCGATGATGAAACCACCATGTAATGACGACTTTATTGCGAATGGGTTCCCAATTCGAAGCTACTCCCCTTTGACAAGCGTCAAAGTGTTATTTCAATATAATTGATTCTATCATAATTTACACATTGACAAAAATAGTTTGCTCATAGATACGAAATGCAACTCCTAATTCAGAGCAAAAATGGGAAATTAGTCATTGCCTTTGTCTTTATCTTTGTCTTTGTCTTTTTCTTTCTTTTCTTTATCCTTACCTTTATCTTTATCTTTTCCCTTCCCTCGCTCTTTCCATTTCTTTTGCTCTTCCTTTATGCGGTTCTCCCACTTCTTTGCGCCTTCATTAATTTCATCCCAGAACGACTTTCTTTCCCTTTCCTCTATCAGTACCCCTACATCCTGGACATTGAAACTTGTCAGCTCGGTCTCTTCGAGGGCAGCTGTCATGAAATTCTGAAAAACCTTGCTCGCCCCCTGGCTGCTTGTGGTGGTTAGATAATGATCCTTATCAGTTTTGTCATATCCTACCCAAACCGCACTTACAAGGTCCGGTGTGTATCCGACAAACCATTGATCCTTAACACCATTGATTCCCTCTATTGCAACCTGGGTCGAACCGGTTTTACCGGCAATCTCTCGGCCCTCGACTTGAGCACTTTTCCCAGTGCCCCGCTCCACTACCCCGAGTAGCATCGTATTCATTTTATCCGCTACTTCTGCAGTGGTCACTTTTGTTTTCTCTTCTTTTCTCTCGGCTACTACTTTTCCAGAAGGATCTTCAATCCGGATGATAGTGTGGGCACCGGAACGAACTCCTCGGTTTGCAAAAACAGAAAACGCCTCCGCCATTTGTTTAGGCGATACACCTGTATGCAAGCCGCCAAGCGCGACAGCAAGGTTCCGGTCTTCTTTTTCAAGGGGAAGTCCGAACTGCTTTACCGACTCCAATCCTTTTTCAATTCCAAGTTCATTCAAAAGCCAGACAGCTGAAACGTTCTTGGATTCCATTAGAGCCTCATACATAGGCACTTCACCCTCATATTGGCCGTTATAATTACTTGGTTCATAGTTTCCGAAACTCATTTTTTCATCCTTGACCATATCAGTAATTTCCCAGCCTTCTTCGAGTGCCGGTGTATAGGAAACAATTGGCTTTATAATAGAGCCTGGCTGTGCCTTCAACTGGGTGGCACGGTTGTAGCCCCTGAAGACATGCTCCCCTCTTCCGCCGACCAATGCCCTGATGCCACCTGACTTCGCATCAAGAAGAACTGCCCCGCTTTGAACAGGGTCACTTGAATTTCCAACCTGGAACAGCGAATCATTCTTATAAGAACTCTCAACTGCGGTTTGCATCTTTGGATCTAACTCCGTATAAATCTTGTAACCGCCTGTCAGCAGTTCATCCTGGGTAAATCCGTACGTTTTAATCGCTTCTTCCAGGACAGCATCCACATAATATGGATATTTGCCGGTAAACGGATCTTCACTCTTGTCGACAAGCTTAATTTTTTCTTCCTTTGCTTTTTTCGCTTGGTCTTTCGTAATAAATTCATGCTGGACCATTGCGGCCAGCACAATATCGCGTCTGGCGACTGCTTTTTCCATATCGTTATATGGATTCAGTGCAGATGGAGCTTTAATTATCCCAGCTAGCATTGCTGATTGGCCAAGTGAAAGGTCCTCCACTTCCTTACCAAAGTACTTCTTTGCCGCGCGGTTTATACCCCAGGCGCCATCGCCAAAATAAATTGTATTCAAATACATCTGAAGGATTTCATCCTTTGAATATTCTTCTTCAATCTCCCTTGCCAAAGACGCTTCCTGAAGCTTCCTGCTGTATGTCTTTTCGGAATCAAGCAGTGCATTTTTCGTAAGCTGTTGGGTGATCGTGCTTCCTCCTTCAACGACACCGCCTGCCAAAAGGTTACGGAAGAACGCCCTCCCAATCCCAATCAGATCTACACCATTATGGTCATAAAATCGGTGGTCCTCTATCGCGATGACTGCGTTTTTCATATGGTCAGGAACCTTATTGATTGGGGTGCCCTCATTCTTATTTGCTGTCACCTTGCTTGCAACCTCACTGTTTATATCGTATATAACGGTTGCCTGATTTAATTCATTCTCCAGTGAAGAAATATCGGCATCCTTTGTAAAAAAACTGAATGCACCTAGAAACCCAAGTACCACAATGGCCAGCGTTAAAATTAGCACCTGGTTCATATGCCATTTTTTCCAATTTTCAACTAGACCATTAAACATTAACTTTCTCATCATGTTGTCCCCCTGGCGAATCCCAAGATTGATATTCTCATTAGCATTTACCCATGGCAAGCCACTACTACTCGCTAACAAGTTTTTCAAAAAATAAAAAGCATCCGATTGCCCGGCTGCTTTTTAGCTTGTTTTCCTGGTTTCCGTTTTGTATTCGCTCATTTCCTTTTGAAGTGATTCCATATACATATATACGATTTGCTTTATCTTATCATCCGCTTCCAATATATCTAAATGTTGAAGGCATTTCCGTATTGTTGGGTGCACCTGTTTGCTCATCCAAAATCACCTCTATGACCTCTTTTTCAAATTTTACGCAGGGCGCACCCAGTTTATGGGGGTAACAAAGGGATAAGGAGAGTAAGTTTTCCTGATATAGGGTAAAGAATAAAAAGACTGAAACTTCTGAAAAAAGAGGAGGAATTAATGTATGTCTTTTTCTTTTAATAATATTATCGTGGCTTATGACGGAAGTGAAGGAAGTGACAAAGCGCTTAAACTTGCTGCTTTAGTTAGTAAACAAGGAGGAAATTCGGCACTGACTGTAGTCAATGTGTATGATGAAAAAATCGAGAACCGGAGAGTGGATATTGCAGGAACTTCCCCAGCACCCATGTCAGGCTATTTAGCAGAAGGGATTCCTGCCTCTTTCCATAATTTTAACCAAACGGAACATTCAACACAGTCTATTATTACCAACAGTGTCGATCAAGTCTTCTTTGATGCAAAAAAGAAGCTGGATGGGGTAAACGTCAGCTTTCAGGTTCTTGAAGGAGCACCCGCAGAAAGCATTTGCGCATATGCTGAGGAAACGGGAGCTGATTTAATTATTACAGGAAGCTCGGGGAAAAGCGGGCTTAAAGGACTGCTGCTTGGAAATGTCACAGAAAAAATTACAAAAATGGCCCCATGTCATGTACTAATTGCAAAATAATAAGCCGGTCCCCTCCGGCTTATTTCCCTTCTGCAATTTCATTGAACCGAAGGGTTGCACTCTCTTCATCAAATGAACTGTATATCCGATAATGCTCCTCATCAAGGATGCGGAGATGCTTGCTTAGAATGTTCTGCTGTAAAATATAGCCGTTTTTCCTCTCTAGCTCGCGCCACCATATTTTACCGCCCATTGTCTTTCCACCCCGGTAATCCATGCCTTCCCTCGCTACAGTTTCGAGAACTTCGAGAGGCTCGTTTCCAAAAAGGAACTGGACCGTCTCGGTTTCGCGAAACAGCGCACAAACAGCCACCACTGTTGACCAGCCTGCCAGCACCCTGCCCTTTTCAATTTGGACAAGAGTCTTTTTGGAGACACCGATGATATCGGCCATTTTATCCTGTGTATAGCCTGCTTCGGCCCGAATAAGGCGAAGCTTTTCAGAAACCCTTATGATGATGTCATCTCTTGTCACGTAAAACCCTTCCTTCATCTTTCCTAAGTGTAATATTACACAATAAAAGAAGAAAAGAAAAGTGAAAGCGCTCAGCACTCAAAAAATAAAAGCGCCCTCACGTTCAATTCATGGGCGCTGTCCTTTTGTATTATTTTTTAGCAGGTGCGCAGCTGCCGCTAGAACAGCTATCAGATACGGAACAGGCTGCACATTTGCCCTTTTTAGACCGGTTAATAAAACGCACAAACGCCCAGCCGGCATATCCGAATATTGCACCGCCGATAATAATATTGGTGATGATTTCCATCGCTGAATATCTCCTTCCGATTTAGCTTAAGCCAAGCAATTTACCGCCCTGGTAAATGATAAGACAGAGTAGATAGGCGATGGTAAATGCATAGGCCATTGAGAAAACTGTCCACTTTTTTGATCCGGTTTCTTTATAAATCGTCGCCACTGTAGCCAGGCAAGGGATATATAGCAGGATGAATGCCATGAAGCTGTATGCTGCCAGCGGTGTGAAATACGCTGTCATCATACCCTGAAGCTGTGCCTCTGATGGTGCAAAATAAATAATATTCATTGTCGATACAATTGATTCTTTTGCAAAAAAGCCAGTCAATAATGATGCGCTCGCCTGCCAGTTGCCAAAGCCCAGCGGCTGGAATATCGGGGCAAGGACTCCTCCTATAGAAGCAAGGAAGCTTTGCTCCATTTCTACATCAAATCCCCCAGTCCCCGAATAAGAGAGGAGCCAGACGAAGACGGAACCCGCAAAGATAAAAGTACCTGCTTTTTTAACAAAGCCCTTTCCTTTGTCCCAAGTACTTCTCCACAACGCCCTAATTTGAGGGAAACGGTATGGCGGAAGCTCGATAACAAAGAGTGATGCTTCGGATTTCAGTACTGTTTTTGAGAACAATTTCGCCAAAATAAGAGCGATGAGTATACCTATAATATAGAGACTTAAAACAATTCCAGCGCTATTTGCTGCAAAGAAGGCCCCAACAAACAAAGCATAAACCGGAAGCCGTGCGGAGCAAGACATAAGCGGCGTCAAAAGGATCGTTAAAAGTCTTTCCCTTGGTGTTTCAATCGTCCTCGCTGCCATAATTCCAGGTACATTGCATCCAAAGCCGATCATCATCGGTATGAATGCCTTCCCGTTCAAGCCAACCGATTCCATAATTCGATCCATTACGAGGGCGACACGAGCCATATAACCCGAGTCTTCCAGCAAAGAAATGAAAAAGAACAGGATAAAGATTTGCGGAACAAATACCAGTACCCCGCCTACTCCTGCAATCAGCCCTTCATTGACAAGTGCATGAAGGAAAGCAGAAGCTCCAACTGCATTTAAGGCACCATCTGCCCATGAAGCAATTGGGCCGGTAATAATGCCATCTAGAATATCGGAAAGCGGGGAACCGAGCCAGTCAAATGTCAGCATGAACATCAGATACATCATCAAGAGAAAAATCGGCATGCCAAGGTATCTGTTTGTTACGATGGTATCTATCCTTTCTGAAAGAGGAACGACCTCCCCTTTCTTCCTGACTGCTTCGGCAGCTATTTTTTCTATAACCAGTTTCCGTTTTTCATGGATGATATGGGCAAGGGACATCTTCCCATGGGAAGCAAGTGCTTGGGATAGTCCAGAAACAATCGCCCTAATTTTTGTACCATCAGCTTTTTGTTCAAGATAATCCGCTACATATTGATTCCCTTCAAAAAGCTGGAGGGCAAGCCATCTGTCTGAATGGGTTGTTTTCCCCTCAATCTGAGCACTGATCTCCCCAATTGCTTCTTCAATTTCACTTCCATAATAAACAAGGTTCTTTTTTGGGGGAAGTGCATTTTCAGCAGCTGCCATATCCTGCAGTCTATCACAGCCTTTTCCGCTTCTGGCCACAACCGGAACAACAGGGATGCCAAGCAGACTGGATAACTTATCTGTATCGATATGAATGCCGCGCTTGCTTGCTACATCAACCATATTCAACCCTATTAACATTGGCCTTCCAAATTCAATTAACTGCAGGGTTAAATGCAAATTCCGTTCGATTTGAGAGGCATCAAGGATGTTGAGGAGACGGTCTACGGGGCCATCCAGGAAAAACCTGGTTACAACACCTTCGTCCTTCGACAGTGGATTCAACGTATAAATGCCAGGCAAGTCGATGAGGCGGTCCCTTTTATTACGAAAAATCCCAACCTTCTTCTCAACAGTTACGCCACTCCAATTGCCAACGTATTCATAGGAACCTGTGAGATTATTAAATAATGAGGTTTTGCCTGTATTGGGATTGCCTATTAATGCAATTTCCATATTAAACCCTCTCCAGTTCGATGCAATTTGCTTCCTTGCGCCGAATCCCTATGCATTGGCCACAGGATTCAATCATAATCGGCCCGCCGAATGGCAGGATGCATTTAACGCAAACCTCACTGCCTTCTGTGATACCAAGATCAAGCAGCCTTCTTTGCACCAGCTGGTCAACCATGGATATATTTTTAATCGTCGCTTTTTCTCCCGTTTTCAATTGAACCAGCATGATTATCACCCTTTAGCATTTAAATGAGAATGATTCTCTTTCTTATGGTTTAATTTTATCACCATTCAAATAGGAGATTGATAACCAGTTGTGAAAATTATGTTAAACCTATGAAAATAAAAAAAGGAAAAGGGAGGCCCTTTTCCAAAATAAATTCTTTAACTTTTTTAAACAACCTATGAATGATTCATAGAATGCCTCTGTCCGGCAATCAGCCTTGGCGATGCTCCAAAAACCAGGACAACTGCAATCGCTGAAATAATTGCGTTTGGAAGCATGTAGGTTCCGTTGTAAAGGAATGAAAATAGTGCGACAGGAGTCCCTTCAGGAGCTGAAGACGCAAAGAAAACAATCCCGCCAATATAGTGGGCGATAAACCTCAAGACACTTCCCAACAGAACTCCAAGGACCATGTAGAATATCCAGAGAGTTTTCTTACTATCAGCCTGTGCTTTTTTAATAGAAGACGAAAAGACTCCGGCCAGCCCGACGACTGTATAGGCAACAACATAATCAAGTGCTCCCTGGACAGGGTGGATGATCCATGCCTGGCCCAGCACAATTTGCAAGAATCCCAGCAAAAAACCTGTCAGCAGGCCACCTTTTAAACCCCAGCGATAGGCCATTAAGAATATTGGTACCATCGCAATCGAGATGGAACCCCCCTGTGGCCAAATTTTCAGTGATAGAATATTGGCTGCATAATCAAGCAGCAATGCGATTGCCGTAAAAACAGCAACCTCCACCAAAAATAATGTTTTACGATTTTGTTCCATAAACGATTCCCCCTATTGTCCGAAATAGGCAAACAGGATTTTACTTCCATGTTTCCCTACTCTTGATATTGGGTATCCGTTTGAAACCTTCCTTTTTGATATGGGTACTTTCCGCCAATGCAAAAAGGCAATACAAAACGCATACAAAGAGGGTCCTGTATTGCCAAACATTCGGCATGCCACATCCCTACGCTAGCGTTAACTAACAGGTTCAAAGGGTAAGAACTAAACGTTCACTCTCAGCCGCTTTTAACAGCTCCCCTTGTGGAAGTATTCAATTGATATCCACTTTCACTATACTATTCTCGGGCAACTTTGACAACAATAAGAATTGTATGTGGAGAGTATATACTTTTTTATAAACTTATATATCTGTTTTAGGAGGTACAACAATGGAGAGGAAGAACCAATTGAAGTCTGGGGAGACGGGTGCTTGGGTTAGTATCTTTGCCTATATCTTTCTGGCGGCATGCAAATTAATTGCAGGAAAAATGGGTAACTCCGATGGCCTTTGGGCAGACGGACTGAACAATTTGACAGACGTCCTGGCGTCAGTGGCTGTACTGGTAGGGCTTAAGATTTCAAAAAAGCCGCCTGACAAGGATCATCATTATGGCCATTACCGTGCTGAAACGATAGCTTCCCTGGTAGCAGCCTTCATCATGCTAGGTGTCGGATTCCAGGTATTGATGAATGGTGTCCAATCCCTATTCTCTGGAAACAAAGCTGAACCGGATTGGCTCACAGCTTGGGTCGCGATAGGATCGGCAGCCATTATGATGGGTGTTTATCGTTACAATATTAACCTGAGCAGAAAGATTAACAGCAATGCCATCAGGGCGGTTGCCCAGGATAACCGTTCAGATGCCCTTGTCTCAGTAGGAGCGTTTATCGGAATTATTGGTGCTAAGGTAGGCATTGTCTGGCTTGATATGATTGCCGCCATCATTGTTGGATTAATCATATGCAAAACGGCATGGGAAATTTTCCACGATGCCTCTCATGCATTAACAGATGGTTTTGATGTGACAAAGGTCCCTGAACTACAGCAGACAATTGAAAGTACAGCCGGAGTTAAAGGTGTCAACGAAATAAAAGCACGAACTCACGGGAATCAGATACTCATTGAATCAACCATCCTCGTAGATCCAAACCTCACTATCATTGAGGGGCATGCCATCACAGAAGCAATAGAAAAAGGATTGCAATCCAAACATGGAGTCCGCTATGCGATTATCCATGTTGAGCCATACTTTGAAAAAAACACAACTGAACAAAAAGAAGCCCGTACTTAATTTCCTTAAGTACGGGTTTTTGCTGCTATATAAGAAAGTACATCTTTTTTGAGAACTGTCTAGCTCCACAAAGGAAAGCATCTGTGAATTAAGCGGCTCTTTGCCTGGTTCGAGGCGTCCTTTGCCTGTAACGAAGACGCTTGCGATTTTCTTGCTATCTTATTTTTCAGCAGCAATAGCTTGAGAGTGCCCACTCTTTTTTTCAAGGCGGCGATTTTCACTTTCGGAAACTACGACTGCACAAGCAGCATCTCCTGTAATGTTAACTGCTGTCCGCACCATATCAAGCAGCCTGTCAATTCCTAAAATAAGGCCTATTCCTTCAACTGGCAGATTGACTGATTGAAGAACCATTGCAAGCATAATAAGCCCCACTCCGGGAACACCTGCTGTTCCAATACTCGCAAGCACAGCTGTCAATACCACAGTTGCAAGTTGAGGTACTGTTAAGTCAACCCCATAAACCTGAGCAATGAAGATTGTTGCGACCCCTTGCATAATAGCGGTTCCATCCATATTGATAGTTGCACCCAGCGGCTGGACAAAGCTTGATATCGGCTCAGGTACCTTCAGGTTCTTTTGGGCGGTTTCCATTGAAATAGGCAGAGTGGCATTGCTGCTTGCAGTACTGAATGCTACACCCATTGCAGGTGCAAAGCCTTTGAAAAACTTAATGGGATTCATTCCGCCCAAAAAGTAGACGGAGCTACCATAGGTAATAATGGCGTGAGTAAAAAGGCCAAGCAAAACTACAATCATATAGACACTCATTGCACCGATTGCATCCAGGCCCTGGCTGCCAATCGCGGATGCAATTAACCCAAATGTCCCATAGGGAGCAAATTTCATAACAATACCGACAAGGAACATCATAATTTCATTTCCCTGTTCAATAAATTGGCGAACTGCCTTTGTTTTTTCGCCTAAAGCTGTCAAAGCATACCCAATAAAAATGGCAAAAACAATAATTTGAAGCATATTCCCGCTCGTTAGCGCATCAAATGGGTTAGTTGGAATGATGCCCAGGAGAGTCTCGCTGACTGGAGGGGCCTTATCAGCCTCAAAACTGGCATTTTCAGTATCGAAATTCCCCATTTCCCCAGGCTTAATTACTAGAGCAAAAGCAAAACCAATAAGTATGGCAATTGCGGTTGTTGCAAGAAAATATGTAACAGTTTTAAGTCCCATCCACCCCAGTTTTTTCGGGTCACCCAGCCCAGCAACACCGAGAATGATGGAGAATAGTACAATCGGCACGACAAGCATACTTATTAAACTAATAAAGATCCTGCCAACTGGCGTGAAAATGAATGTATTTAGTGTTTCAAACGCCCCAGGAGCAAATATATTGAAAACTAAACCCGTGATCGCTCCTAGAACGAGTGCGATTATAATTTTTGACGTCAGCTTCAAATCATCCATACCTCCATGTCTCTATTTCTATTTGTTTTTTCACAAAAACAAATTACCCTAAGTGATAACATGAGAAACCTAGGTTATATAATAAAAGTAAAAAGGGGGATTCCAATGTTTACTTTGAAGGTGGATCAAGATATAGAACTGCAGCTATTCCAATTAAAGGACTGCAGAGCACTATTTAATTTGGTTGACCAAAACAGACATCATTTGCGCCAGTGGCTTCCCTGGGTCGATGATATGGCAAGTCACTATCAATACGAAACCATCATTCCAATGTGGCTTAAGCAATTTGCCGAAAACAACGGCTTCAATGCAGGAATCCGGTACCGGGGCCAACTAGTCGGATGCATTGGTATGCATTTTATAGATTGGCGGAACAGACAAACATCAGTGGGTTACTATCTTGCTGAACAAGCCCAGGGTAAAGGAATTATGGTCCGTTCGGTCCAAGCTGTTTTAAATTATGCATTTTATGATCTTGGCCTAAATCGAGTCGAAATCCGCTGCGGAGAACATAACCTTAAAAGCAGGGCAATCCCGGTACGGCTGGGGTTTGCGTTGGAAGGAAAGATCAGGGATGGCGAACTTCTTCATACTGGATTCCATGATTTAATTGTGTATGGAATTCTTGCACGTGATTGGAAAAAACTCATGTAGGTTATGCACATAACCTTGCCGCGTATCCCATAAACTGTTGTAAAGCAATAATCCATCAACTGGTACGTTTGACTGTATAGTTTGTTATCCGATATAATTATTGTTAATTTTATATATCGAGGTGGTATGATGGGGTTTTCTATCGAATTGGTGAACTAGCAACCAGGGCCGGTGTTTCCAAGAGGACCATTGATTATTACACGTCGATTGGACTCCTGAACGCAGAACGGACCCACTCCAACTACCGGCTATATGATAAAAGTACACTTGCCGACTTGAAGTATATTGAGGAATGCAAAAGTATGCATTTTCCGCTTGATGAGATTAAAAGAAAGCTAGAAATCAAGAAAGCCGGAAGAATCCGTGAATCCCAATTGGAAGACCAGGCCTATTTGGTCGCTCAGCAAATGAAACAGCTTCATGACGATTTGTCGGCCCTCTTGCCGCTGATCCAGAAGCTTGATACGAAAAAAAGGGATATCGTATCGAGAGACTTGAATGAGGAAGGGAATGCCCTGCTCAAATCCCTTAAGGAATTAACAAGTTAGTTTTAAACTCTCAGGAGGTGACTCCTTTACCCGAAAGAATCGGGGTAAGGAACTTTATTGGACATATTAAACTTGGTTTTAATAGCCATTTTAATCGCTTTGACAGCCTTTTTTGTCGCATCTGAATTTGCGATTATCAGGGTTAGAAGTTCAAGGATAGACCAGTTGATTGAGGAAGGAAGCAGCAGCGCCAAAGCGGCAAAAAGGGTAATTACCAATTTGGATGAGTATTTGTCCGCATGCCAGCTTGGAATTACAGTTACCGCGCTGGGCCTTGGCTGGATTGCAGAGCCAACAATGGAAAAATTGCTGGCACCGATCCTTCATTGGCTTAATGTCGCTCCAGGTGTTTCCGAGGTATTGACATTTGCGGTCGCGTTTGGCCTAATTACGTTCCTCCATGTTGTTATAGGAGAGTTGGCCCCGAAAACATTGGCTATTCAAAAAGCGGAACCTATTACCTTAATGATCGCAAGGCCGCTAATCTTTTTTTATAAGCTGATGTATCCTTTCATCTGGGCTTTAAATGGCTCCGCTAGACTTACTGTAGGGCTTTTCGGTATGAAAATGGCTTCAGAGAATGACCTGGCCCATACAGAAGAAGAACTTCGTATCATCCTGTCCGAAAGCTATAAAAGTGGTGAAATAAACCAATCAGAGTTTAAGTATGTAAATAGAATTTTTGAATTTGATAACCGGATAGCCAAGGAAATTATGGTGCCTCGAACAGAAATTGTCTCGCTTTCAAAGGATGATACACTTCAGGGCATCCTTGCTACCATTAAGGATGAGAAATTTACCCGCTATCCCGTCATCGACGGTGATAAGGACCATATTATAGGATTAATTAATATTAAAGAAATCATGACTGATTTAATTGGCACAGGTAAATATACTGAAAGAAAAATTATGCATTATGTAAGGCCAATCATCCGTGTCATCGATACAATTCCGATTCATGATTTACTCCTGAAAATGCAGAAGGACCGAATCCATATGGCTATCCTGATGGATGAATATGGCGGTACCTCGGGGCTCGTAACGGTAGAAGATATTTTGGAGGAAATCGTCGGGGACATCCGCGATGAGTTCGATATGGACGAAATCCCTATGGTCCGAAAAATAAAGGACGAACACTATATTATCGACTCCAAGGTCCTTATAAGTGAAGTCAATGATTTGCTTGGCCTTGAAATCAATGATGAAGATATCGATACAATTGGCGGCTGGATTTTGACAGAGAACTTTGATGCCCGGGAAGGCGATATTATTCATTGCGATCAGTACTCTTTCAGGATACTTGATATGGAGGAACATCATATCCGGTATATAGAGGCTGTTAAGATGGCAGAAGCAGTAGAACCTGCTTTACAAAAGCAAATTCCGGTTGCTAACCCCGGAATTCTTTCATAACTGAAGCTTCACTAATCATAGTGTTTTATTCCGCGCAGTATAAAACAAAGAAAAGGCAGTTCCCTATATTTTAAAGGGACTGCCTTTTTTAGTGTTAAACAAGTCTGTTGATTTCCGCTACAGGCGCTTCGCTTTCCGTGGGGCGGGCGGTGAGCCTCCTCGTCGCTTTGCTCCTGCGGGGTCTCACCTGTCCCGCTGCTCCCACAGGAGTCTTCGCGCCTTCCACTCCAATCAACACTCCTATAAATCATCACCAAGATATACCCATTTACACAGCTTTTAAAAAAATCACCTATTATTCCGCAGCATGATAAGTTCTTCTTCGGCCTTTGCGAGTTTAACTAAATGTGAATCAAGCCTTCTATTAATATGCTTAATATCGTCATTGGCTGGCCTGCTTGTTGCTTCCCTGATTTCCTTGACGGCTTTGAGAATTTCGTCTGTTTGTCTTTCCTCGATTCTCTCTAGAGATTCTTTTATATCCGAAAGATCGATTTGATTGACGGCAACCCGATGCTCAATGCTGTCCATTTTCTCGAGCCGGGCCAGCCTATTTTCTATATTTTCAAGAGATGAACTAAATCCTTGGATGATGTTTTTTATGTCATTTATTGCTTGAGTGATTTCCTTGTTGGTATCAGCCATTTTTTAATCTCCTTCGTTCTTTTGATTTATCATAACACCATACCCACTATAAGGATGTTACAAAATGAAGAAAACTATAAAACAGACTAAAAAGTTGAACACTCTATGAACTTCACTCCCAGTGTGAACATTATCATAGTATCCGGCGAGGAAAACGGTTTATTCTAGAGTCAAGGAAGCAAACGCCTTCCAATACCTTTAAAAGGCTGGTGTAAATAGTATGATCTTGTCACTGGATGAAAAAGCATTTTCCTGGTTTTCCAATGAATTTGATATAAAAGCTCCCTTAAGCATACGCCTTTACCCTCAATACGCAGGCCTTGGCGTCAAACATAAGGGCTATACCCTTGCCTTCTCAGCTGAAGCGCCAACAAACGCTGGTTATTCAAAAAGAGTCAATGGGATCACCTTTTATGTTGAAGAAAATGACCGGTGGTTCTTTGAACATACAAATACCATTCTTAGCTTCGATGAAACATTGAACGAAATTAGTGTAAAATACGAAGAAAATCCAAATATACTGAACTAAACAGTTCGAAGCCGGCTCCTGATTCCCTTAGAATCAGGATTTTTTATTTGGGAAAATACTCTGGTTCTATCCGCTCGAACCTTTCCAATCAACAATTAACAATCTTTTAGATAGTTTCCTTATATTCCAAGAGAAATAATTTAGTCAAATGTGTGACAATTTCAAAATATATTTCGAAAATATTGTGAAAAGTGTTACAATTAAGGAAGAATAATCATATGTTTAGATTGACTAAGCGATAACACATCCTACACCCATCCCTCAATTGTATACCTACAAAAAGATGCTTCGTTTTTCCACGGTGAAATTACTTTTTTCAGGCAGAACATACTTTATATAGATTAGAGAAGAAAGGGGTAGGAAATCATGCATTATGGGAAGCCATTGGTCACATGGCTTGGGATTACCTTCGATTTATCTGTGATTTTAACAAGTACCGTCGCATCCTTGCTTGTCTTCATTATTGCACTCCTATCAATAAGAAGATTGGAAAAAGCCGGTGCCAAAAGGCCTTCAGAACTTCATGGAATGGACCATTGAATTTGTCCAGGGAATCATGAGTAATTCGATTGGTGCATCAAAAAATCTTTTTATCTTATCCACAGGCGTTTCGCTGCTTCTCTTTTTAATTATATCCAACAGCATGGGAATCCCATTTTCAATTGTAACAGGTGAAGAACAGCAGGTTGTATGGTGGAAATCACCCACAGCCGATGCCCACGTAACAATGACGTTAGCCATCATGATCATGGCCTACACGCACTTCATTGATATCCGCATGCATGGATTCAAACATTACTTCCACAGCTATTTCAAACCATTCAAAGCATTCCTTCCCATTAATATCCTTGAACAATTAAGTACAACGCTCCCCCTGGGCCTTCGACTGTTTGGGAACATATATGCAGGCGAGGTAATGCTTGCTATTCTTGCCGGAACAATGGTAAGCGGTTTCTTACCAGCGCTGCTCGCCGCACTTCCAATGTTGATTTGGCAGGCATTTTGCCTATTTATCGGTGCTATCCAGGCTTATATTTTTGTGACTCTGACTATGGTTTATATAGCTCATCGACTCACATAAATTTATTTAGTTAGAATGGGTATATGATTAGTAAAAGTTAAGAAAGGAGAGATTCTAAATGGGAGACATCGAATTGTTTGGCATACAAATATCACTTGGAACAATGATTTATCAAGCTATCATTTTTACTATATTAGTATTTCTTATCAAAAAATTTGTAATGAAGAAACTTTTAAATGTTATGGAAGATAGGCAAACGTATATTGAAAACCAATTGCTGCTCGCAGAAAAATATAAAACTGAAGCCGAACAAAAACTTGCCGAACAGCAGCAATTAGTCCAGCATGCCAAAGTAGAGGCAAGGCTTATCAGAGCCAGCAGTGAAAAGGAAGCCATGGAGCTTTTCGAGCGATCTAAGCAAGAGGCCGTAGAAATCATCAAAGATGCGAGGAATGACGCCAGTAAACAGGCCGCTGCCCAGAATTGCCATAAGGGGGCATAACAATGAAAAAGACCTTTTCTGCCAATTTCGGAAGAGTTACAGAAGATATTGAGCTTGGCCTTGAAGAAAAGATGATTTATGTTCATTACAAAAAGGGCCCTTATGAAAAATCAGCCTGTATTTTAAAAAATGAGAATAAACCCTTGGAAGAATATCTAAATTCCTTTTTAGATGAAAATAACGTATCGGATGATTTAAAGACCAAGGTTATTGAGTATTTAAAAAATGCAAAAGACATTAACAGCCAGCATTGGAATGATTTTTCTAATTCTTTAATGAAAGCGCTATCCCTCCATATGGTATTTGCCTTTACAATCGGCATATCTGTGTTTCTTGGCTATAAGGGCGGCAATTTGCTTGATAGCTTGCTGCCGTTGTATCCATTATTTACACTTCTTGGTTTAGCTGCTGGTATATTGTTTGGGGGATACTCAGCTTATGCTTTGGCAATAAAATACTTTAAACCGGCCGCAGATAAGATTAACAAGCATAAACAGAAAAAGATTTTAGCAGAAGCAGAATCCGCAAAGAAGTGGCCAGAGATAGATGTATACCTGGAAGAAGTTAGAAACGCTATCAGGAAATTCTCCGACAGCCTGCCAAAAGGGGTTTACCGGACTATACTCGTCAATGATGATAACAGCATTGATTTTAGCCAGCTTGCTCATATTCTAGGGGGAATTCCGTCCAAGAAATTCTATATGTCAAAGGAGACGTATGATATTTTTGAGGAAAGCGACAAGGCAATCCCGGTCGAGATGGATAAAGTACAGAGAGCAGTGGATTTGTATGTAAAGGAAAAGCACGAATATCCGATGCTCCAATTCGACCCAAGCAGACGTGTAAACTATTACCAGCTTTTACAGGAACATTACTTAAAAGAGCGTCCCGAAATACAGTTTTATTTTACCGATGTTGACGGTCTTGTATCTCATATAAAACCGCCACAAAAAAAACGCGGATAGAGTTCTCTCCCTAAAATTACCTGTTGAAAATTGGATGAAGAACACTTTCAGAACGTTTGCTAAAGCCTTAATATGGGGATAAATAGTAATAGAGGAACTTTAAATACAATTCCCATATTTCCCCCACATTTACACTTTTTACAACAGTGGAGAATGAAGAATCTTCACTTCATTTAAAGTTTCACTTTAGTTTCTGATTCTGGAAAAAACCCAGCGTCAGAAAGGAGGGATTGCTAATTTGTTGAAACAGGTTGAGCTTTCAGACTATCACCTATGGATGTGCCAGCAAATCAGAGAAAAATTGGCTGAGCGAAACCGGATCTCTCCTTTGGAAACATTTGATTATACGGAGCGGGATCTTGTAACTATAGCTTTGAGCGAACTTGTATTTCAATTGAATACTTCAGATCCTGCCAAGCAGGGCTGATACCACAAGTTACTCTAAATTAAATTACCATAGAGGCCGGGAATCGGCCTTTTTTTGTTATCCAAACAGGCATTGCGCAATTTGCAATGCCTGTTTTTTAAAGTATTTTTCTGCCGCTTTGCGACAGTGCATAATAAATCCCGTGCTGTAATGTTTGAAAGCACTGAAATTTTGATAAATTGATTTGTGATTGGGTTACAACTGCTCCTAATTCAGCAGAAATCCCGACAAGGATTGTCTCAATTCCAACAAGTGAAGCAGCGGATCCGAGCTTTTGGATAAAATCGATACCGTAATCCTCGACATCATGATCTAGTCCCGTCAGATCCAATACGAGGTAATTAGCCTCATATTTAGGAAGATTGAACAAAGTCTTTACAAGGAGGGTTTCAGAGCGGCTTTCATCGTATTTACCAATTAACGGAACCACAACTATACCTTCTAAAACTGGAATAATAGGCGATGAGAGTTCCTTAACCAATTCCTGCAGATCTTTTGTCTTCTCATCTACCAGGCTCTCTAGCTCCCGGATTTTCTCGGACTCCCTCCGTCTTGCTAATTCATGAATATTGGTTGAAACAGTAATGTTGGAAGGAAAGTATTCAACAATCGTACATTCATCCCCAGTAAGCTGGTCACTCACAACCCGGTACCAAATATTTGTGCCTAGGAGCCCGGTAAAAATGCCGGCATAATGCGCTGGCAGGTATTTTCCGCCGGCACTTTTCTCCTGTGCCTTATTTATTTTATACTCCCAGCTATCCTTTAGCTCAATCCTTAACGTTTTTGCATCAATATCCAAATCTTTAATGATGGCTGTGCCCCATCCCGCAGAAGCGTATGTATTGGGTATCAGGCTGGAAGCTTCTTTTACAGAAACATTCCGGTATGTAAAATATTCGCTGACGACAAGACCTTGGCGAAATCCGGTTGCTTCCAGAACCAATGCGGCAGCCTCCTCGCCGGAAACTTCCTCAATGGTGTCGAAGAATGTTTTCATGGCGGAGCTGATCCAAAATAATACAGCATCTTCTTTTTCAAATATAAATTGGCCTTTTTTAAGATTCCATTCGAAATCCAAACCGCCAACATTTATTTGCGTTTGTCCTTCCTGCGTGTTTGCTTCCATTTGTTTACTCCCCTTTCGAAACCACTCTGCCGGCCGAGTCTTTTTACTAACTCTTTTTAACTAACTTACATCTTTCTATATTGCGTGTCTAATTCAGCGGTTCACTTCAGTATAAGAAAACCATGTTCCTCAAGGATGGCACTTGCCTTTTTTCCGGAAAGAAACTTATAAAACTGTTCTGCCTGCTGTTTATTTTCACTGTCTTCAAGTACACCGGCAGGATAAACGATTGGTGAGTGAAGACTCTCTGCTGCTTCTTCCCTTATCACAATTTTATCCGTACCTAGCACGTCCGTTTTATACACAATGCCTGCATCGACATTTCCCGTTTCCACATACGACGCCACCTGGCCGACATCCTTTGTAAGGACGAGCTTCCCTTTTAGTCTTTCCCAAAGATCCAGGTTTTCGAGTACTTCCCTCGCATATTTTCCAGCGGGAACAGTTTCTGGAGTACCTATCGCGATTTTTTCTAAATCGGTCCGTTCCAGTTCTTCAAACCTGCTAATTCTAGTCCCACTATTCTTATTTTGAATCAGAACTAACTTATTCCCGGCGATAGTACTGTGAAAATCACGATCAATCTTTCCGGCTTGTACAAGTTTTTCAAACGGTTCAGTCGCTGCAGAAATATATACGTCCACAGGTGCACCCTGGGAAATTTGTGTTGCAAGAGCACCTGATGAACCATAGTTGAATTGAATTGTCACTTTCTGATTCTCTTTTTCATAGACGGACTTTATCTCTTCTAGCGCTCCTTTCATGCTGACTGCTGAAGAAATAAGCAATGCCTCCTTGCTTTCTTCCCTTTCGTCCTTTGAACATGAAACAAGCAAAATTAGCATCAGCAACCAAAGTACTGATATTAACAAGCGGGATTTCATATATTTTGCTAGCTCCTTTACTGTATACATGCTTCTACTATAACAAAAAGGCAGAGCATGAAAAACCTAGGCTGTCATTAGTACTGTTCGGAATTTCCACTAAGCTTGTTTTCCCCACGTAACGAAACTTGTGGCCAATCCAACTGAAAGAACTGCTAATGCCGAAAGCAGGAAGGTTTCTTTTGCAAAAAGGAACCCTCCTATTGAAATGACAATAATATCGATTGAAAAAATTAGCACACCTACATTAAAGCCTGTCAGGTCTGAAATGAATTGAGCAATCAAATCCGTCCCGCCAGTGCTTGTTTTATACTTGAGCATAATTCCAATTCCAAGGCCGACGAGAACTCCTCCTAAAATCGAGCACCAGGCTGGATCTACAGTTATCCCATCTACCTCAAGGAAATTGAAAAAGTCTATGAATAACGAAGATATTAGTAATCCATGGAGACTGTTGTGGAAATATGCCCGATACTTAAACCAGGCTATAACGAAGACAGGGATACTTAAAAAGATAATTGATTTGCCAGGTTCAATTCCCCAAAGATAGTTTACAATCAGCCCAAGTCCTATGACTCCTCCATCGAGTACCTTATGGGGAATCAGAAACAAGTTGATGCCAACTGCTACCAGGATGCTGCCAATTATAATCGCAACACCTTTTTTAAGCCATAACATATCCATCCCGCCTTATAATTTGGACATGTTATGTTATATGAAGCTTAGGTAACAATTAGAAGAGCCGCCGTAAATCGGCGGCTCGGGTAAACAGTATTCGAATTTTTGTTCCAGCACTTGATTTATTCGGCGACTGGGAAACTATTTTTGTACCACTGACTGGCCTGTTCCAGTTCACTCCTGGTCAATTGGTGGCCGTATTGTTCCCAATGAATCTGCACATTGGCTCCGGCACCCTCGAGCAATTGCTTCAATTCTTCCGATTCTTGTGCAGGACAGATTGGATCATTCGTCCCTGCACCAATAAATACCGGAGTTCCTGACAAGTCTGGTAGTTCGATGCCTCTTCTGGGAACCATTGGGTGATGAAGAATTGCACCCTTCAACGTCTTTCCATAATGAAATAGCAGACTGCCGGCAATATTGGCACCATTTGAATATCCCAAAGCGATAATATTATCTCTGTCAAACTGATATTTCTTTGCTGTTTCATCAAGAAAATCATTCAATTCCTTCGTACGGTGGACTAAATCTTCTTCATCAAAAACACCTTCTGCCAAGCGGCGGAAAAAGCGAGGCATACCATTTTCCAGCACATTGCCGCGAACGCTTAGTACAGAAGCGTTCGGGTCTACCATTTCAGCCAGAGGCAATAAATCCTGTTCATTTCCACCAGTACCGTGAAGTAATAGCAGGACAGGAGCATCTGAGTCTGGGCCTTGTTTAAAAATATGTTTCATAGGATTTCCACCCTTCTTTATTTTTAATTAAAATATTATCAATTAAAGATAACTATAAATTTATACATGTAAATTGTCAACCTAACAGCTTCAGGTTATTCTTTCTTACAAAACTATATGTATTTAGAATAAACTATTTAGTTTAACTTTTGATTTCTACTTCGGGCGCTTCGCTTTCCGTACCAATCATTAGATTTTTTAGTTCATTCTACTTAGAATTTAGATTTGTTTTCTAGATTTTCTCTCTGTTTTCCACAAATAAACATGGACGATTCCGCCCATGTTTATTTTTTATATTTAATTACAAACTTCGTGTGGATTGGCACAGCCATTATCGGCCTTTTCAACCTGGATGGTGCTATGTTCAATTCCGAATTTGTCATGAAGCATGGATTGTGCTTGCCGGAGCACACTATCATGCACACCTTCTACTGAAATCGCGACATGGCAGCTTAGCATCGGCATCCCTGAGGTAACCGACCATATATGCAAGTCGTGGACATCCTTCACACAAGGAATTTGCATCAATGCATTTCGAAGCGATTCAAAATCAATCTGTTCAGGTGCCCCTTCCATAAGGATATGGAAAGAGTCCTTTGTCACCCTCCAGCCAGAGATGATAATCAACACTGCGACAATCACACTTGCAATTGGGTCTGCGATGCCCCAGCCAAAGAACATCATCAATAAAGCAGCTACAATCGCTCCCGCAGAGCCAAGCATATCCCCCAATACATGGAGGAAAGCACTTCGAACGTTCAGATTTTCGTCCTTGTCACCCTTCATCAGAATAAAGGCGGCAGCTATATTGATTAGGAGTCCAAGAGTTGAAATAATCAGCATCCCCATGCTTTGAACTTCAGGAGGATTTGAAAACCTTTCAAAGGCTTCAATGAAAATAAAAATTGAAATAGCAATTAATGTAAGGCCGTTGAGTGCTGCAGCAATAATTTCAAATCTTTTATATCCGTAAGTTTTTGCCTGAGTTGCGCTCCTCTCCCCAAGCTTAATTGCAAAGAAGCTTAGCCCAAGTGCGGCAGCGTCGCTGAGCATATGCCCGGCATCAGACAAAAGAGCCAGGCTGTTTGTTAAAATGCCACCGATTACCTCTATAACCATGAAGGTTGCAATCAGAACGAATGACAATAGAAGTGCCTTCTTATTATCTGAATGGTGATGGTGGTGATGTCCATGTCCGTGATCATGTGAATGGTGATGTCCCATGATGTTGTTCTCCCCTGCCACTTTATTTTGATTCATCCCGTTCCTTTTCTAACAGGATAAATTTATACATTCCATTAAAGAGGATGTCTTCATTTTTCTTAATAATAATATCCCGCCGAACCCATTCGGCCAATCCCTCAAAGGAAACGCCTATATCCGTTCCTAACAGGCGGATAATCGGTCTTGCCATTTTCTTCAGCAGACTAAGGCTCCGTCCACTTGGTTTGAACTTGTCAAAAATAACGATTAGGCCGCCTCTTTTTGAGACCCTTACCATTTCGGCAAGTGCTTTTCCCCCGTCAGGTACGACGGTTAAAATTAAGCTTCCAATTACCCAATCAAACGTTTCATTCTGAAATTTCAAGTCCTGGGCATCCATCTGAAAAAATTGAATGCCAGAGCCCGGAAGCTTACTTTTTGCTTTTTCAAGCATTTCGTTTGAATAATCAATTGCGTTTATATCAAGATTGTCCGGCATGTGTACTAAATCCGCGCCTGTACCGACTCCGACCAACAGAACTTTATCGCCTTGTCGAAAGGAAAGCGAACCAAAAATTTCCTTTCGCGCCCTGAGAAAAGGACCTTTATCAAATAATTGGTCATAAAACGGTGCCCAAAGTTTATAAATGAATGCATTCCATTTATTATTCATTTCAATTCCGCCTTCGTCTGACCGGGTTTCAATCTTTTACTTTTAAAAGCCGCAGGCTATTGAGAGTCACAAGGAGTGTTGCCCCCATATCTGCAAAAATGGCAATCCATAATGTCAGCCAGCCCGGCACAACAAGAAGCAATGCCAAAAGCTTGACTGCAAGAGAAAACGTAATGTTTTGTTTGATAATGGTAAGGGCTTTCCGGCTCAGCTTGATCATGAAAGGGAGCTTGCGCAAATCATCGCCCATGAGAGCAACATCCGCCGTTTCAAGCGCAGTATCTGTCCCTGCTCCTCCCATTGCAATCCCGACAGTTGCTGCAGCAAGTGCCGGGGCATCGTTTATACCGTCTCCAACCATTGCCACCTTGCCATATTCCTGGCGCAATAGATTAATCTGTCTTAGCTTCTCCTCAGGCATGAGTTCTGCATGTACATCCGTGACGCCAATCTGTTTACTGATAGCCCGAGCAGTTCCTTGATTATCACCAGTCAGCATAATTGTCTTCTTTATACCCGTTTCATGAAGCCTCGCAACTACTTCCCTGCTGCTGCCCCGGACTTCATCGGCAACCGCTATAAAAGCAAGGATATAAGCTTCAGTAAAGAGGGCCATTACTGTTTTCCCTTGCTCCTGAAGTGATGTTATACTATTTATTTGTTCTTTTTCTACCTTTTCACTGCAAACCTCTTCCATAAACTGAGGATTCCCAACATAATAGGTTTTTCCGTTAATTATGCCTTTTAAGCCTTTGCCTGTAACCGAGGAAGCACTCTCTACCTCTATATCTCTATAATCTACCCCGATGCTGTCAGCCTTTTTAAGAATAGCCGAGGCAAGGGGATGCTGCGAACCATATTCAAGCGCCGCCACTAAGGAAAACGCTTCTTTTTCATCCATCGTACTGTGAGTTTTAATATCGGTTACCGCCGGGACACCCTTGGTCAAGGTTCCAGTTTTGTCAAAGGCTATGGCTGCAAGTGAACCCGCCTCTTCCAAGTGAATACCTCCCTTGATCAATACACCATTCCGGGCGGCATTCCCTATGGCGGTTACAATCGAAACTGGGGTTGAAATGACAAGGGCACAAGGACAGCCAACAACAAGAATGGAAAGTCCCTGGTAAACCCACGTACTCCAATCAGCCCCAAACAACATCGGCGGAACAATAGCAACGAGAGCCGCAACAAGCATGATGGCCGGGGTATAGTATTTTGCAAACCGATCGACAAACGCCTGTGAGGGAGCCTTTTCTGCCTGCGCCTCTTCAACAAGGTGAATTATTTTTGCTATCGTTGTATCGTCGACAAGACGCGTTACCTTTACCTCAAGCAAGCCCTCGCCATTTAATGTCCCGGCAAAAACCTCATCCTCCCGCTTCTTTTCGACAGGGACAGATTCTCCAGTGATGGCGGCCTGATTGATGGATGAATGGCCTTTGACTACTATTCCATCCATTGCCAGCTTTTGTCCCGGTTTGACAATCATAATGTCGCCAATTCTGATCTCTTCTACCTCAATCAGCCTATCGGTGCCATTCCGACGAACCAATGCTTCTTTTGGGGCAATATCCATCAGTGACCTGATTGAAGCACGTGCTTTATCCATTGAGTATTTCTCGAGCTCCTCACTAATGGCAAACAGGATGACGACAATTGCCCCTTCGCTCCATTCACCTATCAATGCCGCGCCAATAATCGCGATTGTCATGAGAGTTCTCATATCAAATTCTAGCCTTGCCAGGTTTTTAAACCCTGTCCTGAACAACGGATAACCGCCTATTACAATTGCTACTGCAAAAAGAGTTATAGTAACGGGAGATTCCTCACCATTTATAAGTAGCGATACATATCCTCCGGCTATAATAAGCAAGGATAGTAAAACTCGCTTGTATTTAATCCAAAACGGGGCTGTCTGTTCAGGTTCCCGTTTAGCCTTTTCAGGTATAACCTGAAGATTGTCAAAAGCTCCTGCGCCTTCCAATTGCTGAATTGTGGCATCTCCGTAAACGGTAAGCTTGGAGGCACCAAAATTAACTGCTGCTTCTGAAACACCATCCAGGTGTTTAACGTTCTTCTCGAACTTTGCGGCGCAGCTTGCTCAGGAAAGTCCTTCAATCCGGTATACTTGTTTCTGCGGTTCAGACACGGCTGGCCACCTCCTCCTGGTGGGCAAAGGCTATCTCTACCAGCTGCTTTACATGCTCATCATCAAGGGAGTAATAAACCATTTTCCCTTCTTTCCGATATTTCGCTATGCCTAAATTTTTCAGGGTGCGCAAATGATGGGAAGCTGTTGCGACCGAGGAACCGACAATGTTGGCTACATCGCATACGCAAAGCTCATCTTCTGAGGCCAGTGCATAGGTAATTTTCACTCTATTTTCATCAGATAACGCTTTGAATATTTTTGCCACATCGCCAGAACTTTTTTGTTCCAGGTCGTTTTTCACACGGCTGACCTTTGGCTCATCGACACAAGTCACTTCACAAACATCTTGTTCCTTCATTCGCCCACCTCATTCAAATATACGTTTGATTATATGATATTCAAATACACGTTTGATTGTCAAACAATTTAGTTATTCATTTTAAGGAATATACTCAGAAGTAAAAATCCCTTCTCGACGGGCGAGAAGAGATTTGTATCAAATTTAACAACATCCTTGATTGCCTAAAAGGATAAACCTTCTTCCATTTTGGTCATAATCTATTGTTACCCCTGTGGTGTAGCTCTCGATTGAGGAATCAATTGCTACTCTAATGCCATTAATTGTAGTAATACTGTCTTCTCTTTCCGGCTCATCCAGAGCCAGTCCAAACCGCGGGCCGCCTCAACCAAGGCCTGCAAAGTAAATCCTGATTCCCGTTGCACCTTCATTGGTTAAAACTTCTCTAAGAAAATCACTGGCCTTATCAGTGATGTTCATTTAAAACACCTCACTAGTAACTTTTCTATTAATATACCCATCAGGAAATTATGATAACTTTATGTGCTCCTGGCAGCTCAATTATTTCCCTCAGGAAAATTTCTTTCTTTCCACTTATAGAGTTCCTCAACCGCAAAAAGGTTGCCCTAGACCCACCCGATTATCAGGTGGTATTGTAGTAAAGGTTGGTTTTTAGGGAGGTTCAATTACATATGGATGAGCAAAAATACCAAAATCTTAAGCTTGGCGAACGCGGGGCTCTATTGAGCATCGTGGCCTACATACTCCTTTCTGCTTTAAAGCTTACAGTGGGATATATAAGTGATTCAGCTGCTTTAAAGGCGGATGGACTTAATAATACAACCGATATTATCGCCTCTGTTGCGGTTCTCATTGGTTTAAAGATTTCCCAGCGACCTCCCGACAAGGACCATGGTTACGGGCATTGGAAAAGTGAAACGATTGCCTCTATGGTTGCATCGTTTGTGATGATTGCTGTTGGCATACAAGTGTTGTCGGATGCTCTCGGATCAATCTTTCAGGAAGGAAAGCAGGCGCCAGACATGATTGCGGCTTATACAGGTCTTTTCTCTGCATTTGCCATGTACCTTGTCTACCATTATAACAAAAGGTTAGCAAACAAAATCCAAAGCAAATCTGTAATGGCTGCTGCCAAGGATAATCGTTCCGATGCCTGGGTTAGTATTGGAACCGCGATTGGAATATTCGGTTCCCAATTGAACATGCCATGGCTTGACACAGTGACTGCTTTTATCGTTGGTTTATTGATTTGCAAAACCGCCTGGGAAATTTTCAAGGAGGCTTCTCACGAACTTTCGGATGGCTTTGATGAAGAGAAAATTCAACTCTATAAAGATGTCATTTTAAAAGTGGATGGCGTCAAAGGCATAAAGGAAATTAAGGGAAGAAACTATGGAAATAATGAAGTCATTGATTGCGTCATCCTAGTCAACTCAAAGCTTAATATAAGAGCAGCTCATGATATTGCCACACACGTTGAGAAAATCATGATGGAGGAGCATGGTGTTTACGATGTCCATGTTCACGTAGAACCAAACTAGAGAAGAAGTTAACAGTTGTGTTAACTTCTTTTTTTTTTTGCATCAGCATGCTTTCGATTTTGAATTTGCCGGCTGACCAATTTGCCTTTCTGTTGTCATTGGGCACATTTCGCATGCCTCCACAACCTGAAATGTAGCCAATACGGCTCATTGGACATGTTTCGCATGTCTTCTCAACTTGAAATGTTGCCAATGCGACCTAAGCATTCTATTACCCCCATATAAATTTTCCGCAAAGAGTTTAAAGTAGTGTATTGACATTTTGAACCGGCGGGAGTAAATTCATTATATTATATTCAGAAAATCAAATATACAAATATTCAAAAGAGGAGTGTTAATGTGCGTCGGCAGGAATTATTTTTTTCAGGGAGATATAAAAACTACTCCCTTCAATCATTCCGGAAGGATCTTATTTCCGGGATTGTAGTTGGTGTAATCGCCATACCTCTTGGGATGGCATTCGCAATCGCCTCTGGCGTAAAGCCGGAATACGGAATTTACACCACAATCATTGCCGGTATTCTTATCTCTCTTCTTGGCGGCTCCAAGTTTCAAATTGGCGGTCCGACCGGTGCTTTCATTCCGATTCTGTTTGGAATTGTCTCCGTCTATGGTTTCGAAAACCTGCTGATTGCCGGCTTTATGGCTGGAATCATGCTATTCCTGATGGGTGCCTTCAAACTCGGTTCGTTAATTAAATTTATTCCTAAGCCAGTTACTATCGGATTTACAGCAGGGATTGCGGTTATAATTTTCACTGGCCAAATTCCGAATTTCCTTGGCTTGAGCGGTGTGGAAAAGCATGAATACTTCTTTAGCAATATTAAAGAAATCTTTATCAATATCAATACATTGAATTTATTAAGCATATTGACAGCAGCCATCTGCCTTGGCACTGTGCTGCTCACACCGAAAGTTTTTCCGAAAATTCCCGGGCCGCTGATTGGATTAATTGTATCGACACTGGCTGCTACATTTTTCTTTCCTGGCCAGGTTGCAACAATCGGTTCGACATACGGTGAAATACCGAATTCCCTTCCGGAGTTTCAATTGCCTGAAATCACCATGGAAAAAATTCAATACCTTATCAAACCAGCATTCATTATTGCAATCCTTGGAGCAATTGAATCACTGTTGTCAGCGGTTGTGGCAGATGGCATGTCGGGGACCAGGCATAATAGCAACCGGGAGTTGATGGGTCAGGGGATTGCCAACATGATTACACCGTTTTTCGGGGGAATTCCAGCGACTGGTGCACTAGCTCGTACAGCTACCAATATTAAAAGCGGTGCTGTTTCTCCACTATCGGGAATTATCCATGGATTTGTAGTATTGCTCGTCCTTGTTCTGTTTGCACCTTTTGCCTCAAAAATCCCGTTGGCAAGCATGGCGCCGATTCTGATGGTCGTTGCCTGGAATATGAGTGAAGGGCATGTATTCCAACATATAGTAAAAACAAAAACCCAGGACTCTCTAATTCTGATAGTAACATTCTTTTTAACAGTGTTTGTTAATTTGACCGTCGCCGTAGAGGTCGGTCTTGTACTTGCGGTTATTGCTTTTATTAAACAAATGAGCGAAGCCCTTATCACCGCAAAGGTCCTTCCCAATCCAAACCATAAACATCATAAAGTAGACAGCCAGGTTGTTACGAATTCGCATGATTGTCCGCAAATAAGTATTTTCAGCGTTGAAGGCCCGCTTTTCTTTGGCGCAGCCCAGACATTCGAACAAACCATTCTGAATACCATCAATTTAAGGCCAAAGGTACTGCTCTTAAGGCTAGGAAAAGTCCCTTATATGGATACTACTGGTGAAGCCCATCTAGCGAGCATCGTGAAGGACTTTTCCAATCATGGTATTGTCCTTATTAGCGGAATCAGGCAAGAGCCAAAGGAATTGTTGATTAAAACCGGACTTTATGATGTGATAGGTAAGGAACACTTTTTCGAACATACCGGGGATGCAATTGAATATGCAATGTCGCACCTGAACAAGAATGCTTGTCTTGGGTGCAGGCATCTGGCCTTTAGGGAATGTGCATCCCTTTCTGGAATAAAAGAAACATCGGGGGCATTGGGCAAGTCACTGCCACTCCGCCCCGCAAGTAGGGAGGTTACCAGTTGAATCTTGAAATGCAGCAATTTAAGGCAGATTTCTTCAAAGCACTAGCCCATCCACTTAGAATAAGAGTCCTTGAACTTCTGGCAGACGGGGACAAAAGTGTCAATGAGCTCCAAAGCCTTTCTGGTACAGAAGGATCATCTATTTCCCAGCAGTTGATGATTCTTCGTGCTAAAAACATCGTCACTGGGACAAAGGACGGCAACCGAGTCATTTATTCACTCCGCGATCCATTGATTGTTGACCTTCTGGCGGTTGCCCGGCAAATTTTCAACAACCACCTTGTGGATGCCAAAAACCTGCTCGACAAGCTGAACGACATTAATGAGAATTCGTAATACTGAAGCATTAAAAAAAGGCAGCTGATGCTGCCTTTTTTAGTAGCCGTTTTCTCCTAAAGATTAAACATGCATGATTATTCTCTTTCTCTTGCCCTATGTGTATCCCTTATATTCTTTTGTACCGTGATGGCCGCAAATAAACTGAGCACATACGCCATACCGTAAAATCCCTTTTCGCTTAAAACAATACTTCCCGCATTGTATAAACCGATGGCCATTAAAGAAATAGCCACAATAACTGCGAACCAGCTAATACCATAATATATGTTTGTGACAGGTATTCCCTCTTCTTTATCCCTTACAGCCTTTTGCAAGGATACGGCAGAATAAAGACCAAATACCAAAACAGCAAAGTAATAACCTTTTTCGTTCAGTTCCATCCCTGCGTTATATAACCCTATGAGATAAGCCGTTACACCTACTAACAATGCCGCCCAGGAAGCACCTACGAAAGCTGAAGTTGGTTCTCCTTCTCTCCGTTCTGCTTTCCTTTTGGTGACAGGTTGTTTTTCTTTATCAAATAACACCTCTTGTTCATTAGCCATCGAATGTTTCCCCCATCCTATTTTCTAAATCTTATTATATAGGAAATTTTTACAAAGGGTAGATGGTTTTTCCTCAAATTCCGAATAAATGAAAAAAGAGCTAACCGGAAACTAGTTCTGATTAGCTCTTTGAAACTCTTATATTACTAAACTGCCACTGCAGATAGCTTTTTTGCAGTTTCTTTAACTTTTTCCAATCCTTCAGCAATGATTTTCCCAGCTTGATCAGGTGCGGAAGCATGTCCTTCAATGACAACTTCATCTACGATTTGCATACCGAATACGCCGCCAGCAATATTCTTAATATAGTTAACCGCCATTTCCATTCCAGCTGCAGGGCCTTCTGAATAGATGCCGCCGCGTGCGCTCAGGATAATTGCTTTTTTGTCAGTCAAAAGCTGGACTGCCTGACCGTTTTCGTCATATTTGAAAGAATATCCAGCCTCGTACACATAATCAATGAACGTCTGAAGCTTGGCAGGAATAGTCATGTTCCATAATGGGAAAGCAAAAACAATGACATCTGCTGCTGTTAAGGCATCCTTTGCTTTTTGTTTTGCTGCCAAAATACGTTTTTCAATATCTGTAAGTTCCTCGCCAGATTGCAGCTTGCCAAATGCATTGAAAAGATCCTGGCCAAAGTACGGCATATCTTCAGCAAAAACATCAAATGTTGTTACGTTAACGCCTTCAAGGTTTTCCATGAAGGTTTCATACATTTTGCTTGATACTGCTTCAGAAGCTGGTCTGTTATTTGCTTTTACTACTAATACGTTCATTTATTTTTTTATCTCCCTTTTTTTACAAGTAATTAAGATATACTTAAGTAGTATATCTTTAATTAAAAATATACTAATGTAATGATAAAGTCAACGTTCTTATCTTTCCTTATAATTCCTTTTCATAGTAAAGGAACCATTTATTTGTTCGGCCCACTGTTTTAAATCCAAATAAAGTTTTAACTACTTCTTCTATACTGTGTCTGGAAAATACTTTGATAGAACTTTGCAGCTGCCATAACCTTCTGTTATTTATGCTATGGCCCTTGTCTTCTCACTGAAGTTTCCTAGGGTCTCATCATTTGTCTTGTTCCAGAATCCGAACCTCCACAGGAGGCAGCATTCCCTTCAACTGTTCTCTTTTTGATTCAAACCATGGTGGAAGCATTAATTTTTCTCCAAGTTCATCAAATGGTTCATCGACCGCAAAACCGGGTTGGTCGGTAGCTATTTCAAAAAGAATCCCGCCTTCATCATGGAAATAGATCGCTTTAAAGTAATTGCGATCCCTAATTTCTGTTGGATTATATCCCTTTTCCTTAAGGAGTGATCTCCAGCGGTTATGATCTGCTTCATTACTTGCCCTCCAGGCAATATGGTGTACAGTTCCTGCCCCCATAAGCCCTCGAACAGATGGAGCCAACTTAATATCAATTGTATTACCAATGTCCGAATCAGCCTTGAACCGAAGGAATGAATCCTCTTGGCCCACTAATTCGAGTCCAAGTATATGTTCAAGTACATTAGCAGTTTTATTCGGCTGTGCTGATATTAATGTTGCACCACCAAATCCTTTAATCGCAATGTCAGGACGAATTTCGCCAAAACTCCAATTATTGACTGGTCCTTCGGTTCTTTCTACTAATTCAATTTCAAGCCCATCGGGATCCTGAAAGCTTAAATATTTTTCGCCAAATCGAATAGACGTATATGTCTTTATCCTAAATTTCTTGATGCGAGCTTCCCAAAAGGATAGTGAATCTTTTGGGATGACATAAATTGTTGAGCCCACTTGCCCAGTACCAATACGGCCCTTTAACTGTTTTTCCCACGGAAAGAAAGTGATAACAGTACCCGGTGCACCTGATTCATTACCAAAGTAAAGATGATACACTTCTGGACGGTCAAAGTTGATGGTCTTTTTTATAAGCCTTAGTCCAAGTACGCCAGAGTAAAAATCAATTGTTCTTTGTGCATCATTCACCATCGCGGTTATATGATGAATACCAGCAGTTTTTTGCATAACTGCTCCCTCCGTAACGTAATTTAGTCCTGCTTATTTTGTAGCATTGGCAAGTATACTTTCATCTATTTTCTTAATTTCGATAGGAAGCACGGATTTTTCTATTTTATCCCGGAATGACTCATATTGTTCTGGCAGCATCAATTTCTGCCCCATCGTCTCATAAGATTCGTCATGGGCAAATCCTGGAGGGTCGGTGGCAATTTCAAACACACCCGTTACACTATTTTAAAGATTCTAGAAATCGAGATATTTATGAAAAAATTATATTTCAACCTTATTATTAACTTTCTTTAATAACTGTAAGAATATCTCTGAGTCTTTAGGATCCAAAGTGCCAAATAAGTCATCAACCATTTCCAGATAGTTTGGCATAATCGTATCCATAAGGGAAAGCCCATCATCCGTTAATGAAACATGTATTGCTCTGCGGTCATTAGGACAATCACTTCTTGCTAACAACCCTCGGTTTTCTAATTTGTCTATAACATATGTCATCGAACCACTGGAGATTAAGACATTCTGACAAATTTGCTGGATTGTCAGAGTACCTTTTTGGTAAAGCACTTCCATAACTGAAAACTCTGTAACAGTTAACTTGTTCTTCAGCATTTTCTCCCTAATTTTTTCATGAATCCCTTTTGCCGTTTTCATTAAAACAATGAACGGTTGATTAGGAAATCTTCTTTCCACTTTACTCACCACCAATCTTTTAGTAGTTTTGATGCATTTGATCAGCAATTTGTTGAGGCGCATCAGAAATAAAAGCCCTGAGCTTCCGGGGCAGGAAACTGCGGATTTCTTCTTCGTTAAAGCCTATATTCAACCTTTTTTCATCCTTGATTATGGGCCGTTTTAACAAAGATGGATTCTCTTTTATAATCTCAAATAGATCCTGCAGTCTTAGGGATTCCAAATCTATGTTAAGCATTTTAAATGTTTTGGAGTTGACCGAAATAATTTCATCTGTTCCTTCTTCTGTTAAGTGAAGGATATCTTTTATTTCTTCAACTGTCAGCGGCTGCTTAATAATGTTTCTTTCGACATAATCAATATGATGCTCTTCCAGCCATGCTTTTGCTCTGCGACAGGAAGTACAACTTGTAGAAGTATATAAGTTCACCATCTATACCACACTCCTAAATAAAGTATATCTCAAAATAAAATATCTTTAATTAAGTGTAATTATATGGCTTCTTTGAAATGAAGTCAACCTTTTAAGTTGAATTTTTAGAGCTGTTAAATCTTCCTACTGATTGATACTCCAAACCTACATAAAATCTACTTAGGAATATCCGAGGAGATTCGAACCTCCCATACTTACAATAGTAAAACCATACTATCTTGCTAAAATATATAGGTGAGTAATATTAGTGGCAATATAAAAAGAGACTGTCGCAAGTTGATTTTACCAACCTTAAACCAGTCTCTTTCTTCTAAATCGATATTAGTGCGGAATTTTGCCCATCATCAAGTAAAAGCTAGAAATTTAATATTTAAAAGATTGCCCACCATCAATTGGCACAACAGCCGCATTAACAAATCCTGCTTGATCAGACAAAAGAAAGGCAGTTAGGTAACCTACTTCCTCCGGTTTACCAAAACGTTTCATTGGGTTTGGCTCAACAAATGATTTCCCTACTTCTTCCCAGCCTTCTTCACCGCCAATTTGTTTTAACGACCCTTCAACCATAGGTGTCATAATTGCCCCTGGTGCTATTGCATTAATTGTAATACCGTATTGACCGTATTCAATTGCAGAGTTACGGGTTAATCCTACTACACCATGCTTACTTGCCGCATAGCCTGATTGGTTGCCCACGCCTCGAATACCACCAACTGAAGCAGTATTGACAATGTGGCCACTCCCATTTTCTTTCATCACTTTAAGAACATATTTCAACCCATAAAATACGCCATTCAAGTTAATATCAACAACTTTACGGAATTCATCAGACCCGAAATCTTCTGTTAGATTTTGTTTCCCTTCAATCCCTGCATTATTAAAGAAACCATCAATAGTACCAAATGCTTTAACTGTTTCATCTACATAGTTTTTTACCTCTTCTTCGTGAGCCACGTTTGCAGCCACTAGAAGAATCTCTGCATTCGGTGCTACTTTCTGAACCTCGTTTTTTGTTTCCTCTAATCCTTTTTCATTTAAATCAACCAAAGATAGCTTTGCCCCTTCTTTAGCTACCTGTAAAGCAACAGCACGACCTAAACCAGATCCTGCTCCAGTAATAAGTACAACTTTCCCTTCAAATCTTTCCATGTATGTCATCCCTCTCTGCTGTATTTTTGAATCCATATACCTTTAATTAAATTATAATTAATTGATATATAATTAATTCGAGATAAATATAACTTATTACAGTCTCTCAATCAACTTAATTGCTTGTTCAAATGCGAAAATTAATTAAAACCCCTTGTTATAGTTGCTTTAATCTGGTCTCTTTTCAAACCAATATTCTAAAACATAGCATACCCTTATCAATAAAAAAGAACCGCAAAAAGCGGTCCTGTTTGGATGAAAGAAGCAGATTATAAATGCACTTCAATTTTTTTAAATTTAATTATGCAGCAGCCTTATTGCTAGTCTTTTCAGGCTTTCTTGAGAATATCTGATCAATCGATAGAAGACTGCTTCCGTTGATTGCAAGGAATATCGCCATTGCAAGGAAAGCCAAATCCAATTCATATCCAGCCATTTGCCCGTTCCCTAAAAATCCAACCGCAAATTTAACTTTGACTATTGCACCAACCATGATCAGAGACAACAGGGCAGATACAATTTTGGTTCCCAATCCAATTACCAACAGAATTCCACCAACCAACTCGATTGTTGCGACTGCATATGCAACAAATCCTGGAATTCCAATGCTGTCAAACCAGCCAACAGTGTTTTCAATTCCTCCCTGAAACTTTGATAGCCCGTGTATAAAGAAGCTTATCCCAAGAACCACTCGTAATATCAATGTACCTACTTCAATTCGATTTTCCATTTTCTTTTCCCCCTACTATTTTTTCTTTATTTATCCAAATTGCCAGACGCTATGGCTCAAGTTCCCATAACGGTAGCTGCGGTGTAACAATTTTGCGGTTTGATGATTGTCCGCTGCTCCCATTGCATAAAAAATTGGGATAAAATGTTCATTCCCATAAGGTGGTACTGCTAGGTTAGCCGCCGGTGCAAGTGTTTCGTATTGGAACAAGGATTCCAGGTCCCAATTCTCGATGTGATTGGCAAGCCACTGATCAAAGGCATAAGCCCACTCATCTTCTTCCCCATGGTCCTGGGCCCAGTTTAACGCTCTAAGGTTGTGGACTGTCCCTCCGCTTGCAATGATGAGGATGTCTTTCTCCCGCAAATGTGCCAAAGACTTTCCGATCTTATATTGTTCCTCGGGCGAAAGATGCCTATTGACAGACATTGAAATGACAGGAACATCTGCGTTTGGATAAAGCATTCTTAGAACCACCCAAGCGCCATGGTCAAGCCCGCGCTTCGAATCTATATGAAAAGGAATTCCCTCTTTTAGGAACAGAGCTTCAATCTGGCCTGAAACATCGCTGTTTCCCTTTGCAGGATACTGAATGCGATAGAGCTCTTCAGAAAATCCGCCGAAATCATAAATGGTACTATACTCTTTCACATTGCTTACTTCCTGCACATTGGACTCCCAATGGGCGGAAAACAATACAATTGCTTTTGGACGCGGCAAGGCTTGGCCAAGGGTTTTCAGGAACTGGGTATATTCATTATTTTCAATTGCCAGCATCGGTGAACCATGAGCTATAAACAATGACGGAAGCATAGGGTCATCTCCTCAATATGTTTAATCTATCGATTCTAGAATCCACTTAACATAATCGTGGTAATTTGCCTTGGATACAGTATGGCCCTCGGGATAAACCTTAAAGGTT
Source organism: Bacillus sp. FJAT-18017 (assembly GCF_001278805.1). GTDB lineage: Bacteria > Bacillota > Bacilli > Bacillales > Cytobacillaceae > Bacillus_D. The sequence goes on from NZ_CP012602.1 coordinate 4,514,738, forward strand.
ACGTTTGCTCCCATATTCTCCAAGTATTCTTTGTTGGCAACTCCCCATTCCAGTGGAAAAACACGATCATGTTCCCCGTGAGAAATAAACGCGGATAATTGACTTACAGACTGAACAGAATACTCTTCCTTCACAAATTGAGGGATATATCCATTTAACGCCACAATTCCCTTTATCCGGCTTCCCAGAGTCAGGGCAAGAGTCATTGAGAGAATTGCCCCCTGGCTAAAACCAAGCAAATACAGGCGGCTTTCATCAATTGGGTATTGGCTGCTAGCATAATCAATAAAGTCCGAAAGTCTGGCTACTGCTTCATCAAATACAGGTCTATGCGGTTTCCCGTAGCCTTCAATGGTGAAGTAGGCAAAACCTGGCGGCTGCTCCAAATGACCACGAATGCTGAAAATAATAAAGTTCTGTTTTAATCCCTCTACTAGGGACAACATATTTTGTTCATTCGACCCAATCCCATGCATTAAAAAAAGAGCAGGGTACGACTTATTGGGATCAACCTCTTTAGGTCGTTGAACGTTATATATCATTGAAGAGTTCATGGCTTCCTTCCTTTCACAATGCCTTGAATTGTGTCTTTATCTTTTCCCTATGCAGCATAAATATGAAAATCCTCATAGAAATAAATTGTTCATATTTGAAAACGAGTATCCAAAAATAAAACCCCAGGCCCGGGATAAGTTTTTAAATATGAATAAATTTCTTCTATAAGATAACAAGCGTACAGTAGATTGTCAATATATTTTTTGCTAATATAGAATTAAGTATTTTATTATGAAACCTTTTGAGGTGAATTATTTGGATTTAGGAACAAAAATACGTTCGATTCGGAATAGAAAAAAAATAACTATTGCCCAAATGAGTGAGGGAACAGGATTATCCAAGGGGTTTATCAGCAATGTGGAAAACAACAATACATCTCCGTCCATTAATACGCTGCAGGCCATCTCCAACTTTCTTGATGTACCGATGCCTTACCTATTGTTAGAGAAGGAACAGCATATGCGGGTGGTTAGAAAAAATGAGAGAACGCATTCCACCTTTAACAACCTGAAAATTGAGCATTTGACGACCAAAGGCGGTATGAGGATGATGATCGTTGAATTTCCCCCAGGTGGCTCTATGGGAGAAGCAAATGCTCATGAGGGAGAGGAATGCCATTTAGTCTTAAAGGGGAAAATTCTTGCTGAACAAGGAGAAGACTCCTTTGTTCTTGAGAAAGGTGACTCTTTTAGCTGGAACGCGAGTGTACCTCATTTTGTTAAAAACATAACCGATGAGACAGCGATTGTTCTGATATCACTTCATTCGGATACCGGACTTGCCGATATTTTTTAATTTAATCTATGTTAAACAAGCCAACCTTCTAAAAGGTTGGCTTTTGTCCATTTTTTACTATCTACAAATACTTCCTATGCACAGCTTTCCCGTCATAGCTGAACAGCATGGCCCTATCCTCAATCATCGTCTCTATGTGGACCGTTCTTCCCCATAACTGGCGGACGTATGGCAGCACCTTCTCGAGGTATTTCACATCAAGCTCAATTCCTTCATACCAGTGCTTCAGGTAAAGCTCGCCATTTCTAAGATAATCGCCGTCGTTGACTGTTATATAGGGAAAACCGCCATTGACGCGCATGCCGACAAGCCTGTCACGGACATGCTCCCATTCTTTGTCAACAATCTTATAATCCTTGCCCTGTTTCTGGAACAGGTACATGTCTTCCCTCATCACCAGCTCCTTGGTTAAGTAGTTCCTCAGGAAAGAGATATCGGAATCTATCTCCCGAACCTCAAACATTTTCTCTCGACCAGACCCTGGCTTGACCCCGCGGCGCTTCATGTCCTCGGTTGGGTTGTTGTACCGTTCCTCAATATCCTCAAAAATTTTGATGCCCAGGTAGTAAGGATTAATCCCAGTTTTTGACGGCTGGACAACACCTGCATTCAGTTTGGCAAACTCAATGGCTTCCCCGCTTGTCAAGTCCATTTCCCGTATAATTCGCTGGTGCCAGTACGAAGCCCAGCCTTCGTTCATTATTTTTGTTTCCAGCTGGGGCCAGAAATAGAGCATTTCTTCTCTCATCATTGTTAGGATATCTCTTTGCCACGGCTCTAGCTCCCGGCTGTAGGATTCAATGAATAGCAGTATGTCTTTTTCAGGCTGAGGCGGGAACTTTTTCGTCCTTTCCTTTTTAGGCTTCGGCTTCTCATCGAGCTTCCATAAGTCATCATATGGCGATGGAGCCGGGCCCGGGCTTTCTTCCTCATAGGCATCCTCCATTGACCAAGAAAGCTTCGGACGCATCAGTGAAGGATCAATGTGTTCATCAATGGCCAAAACAGCATCTAGGAAGGTCTCGACTTCCTTTTTTCCGTACTTGATTTCATAGCTACGCACCCGATCTGCTGTCGCAGCCATACTTTCTACCATATCTCGTTTTGTATTTTGGAAACGAACGTTATTTTTGAAAAAATCGCAGTGGGCAAGGACATGGGCCACAATAAGTTTGTTCTGGATCAAGCTATTGCTATCGAGCAGGAATGCATAACAAGGATTGGAGTTAATGACGAGTTCATAAATCTTGCTCAGTCCTAGATCATATTGAAGTTTCATTTTGTAAAATTGCTTCCCAAAGCTCCAATGTGAAAAACGGGTCGGCATCCCGTAAGCACCAAATGTATAAATGATGTCGGCAGGGCAGATTTCATACCGCATCGGATAAAAATCAAGGCCAAAGCCGCTTGCAATTTCGGTAATTTCGCCGATTGCGCGCTCAAGCTCCTTCCTGTCTTCCAGGTTCATGGCTATTCCCCCTTTTCCTCTTACAACAATGTATGAGGAAAACGGGGGAATGATGAAAGACCTTCATACGTTTTATACCCCTTTGTGTATTTAAAAGGTTAAAAAAGTATTTATTACCCCCATGGGTATAATAATGTGAAAAATAAAAGAGGGTCTCAACCCTTTTATTTTTATCTGCTCTTCACCAATAGATTTACAGCATCCTGGATTAATTCCTCAGTGCTTCTTTCTTTTTGTTCATCAGCTTTCTGAACACAATTCACTAAGTTGGAGCTAACGATAACCCCAATGGTACGGTCGATGGCGGTCCGAGTCGCGGTTAATTGAGTGACAACATCCCTGCAGTCCTTGTTTTCTTCCATCATTTTCAATATACCTCTTAATTGGCCTTCAATACGTTTTACCCTATTTTTCATTTGATCATTATAATCCATGATTCATAACCTCCATAACAAACCCTTAATTTTTCTCCTTTAATATTACATTATCTGGATTAAAATTTACATACCCCAACTATTCGGTAAATACCTTGTTCCAATATTCTTATCAGGCCGACTTGATACAATAAATATTAAATCTCTATCACCAGGAATTTCGGTGCTATACCTTTTTAGATAGGCAAACGGAATGTTTATTAACCTTTAACAGATCTTTCATTATGTGATTCATTAAAATGTCTAATATCTAGTACAGCTATTCTACTCAAAATGAGAGCTATGGGATTGACACATGAAACACAGGAAACTGGAAAATATCGTTTATGCAAAGCCAATGAAACACTCAGTAAGAGTATAATTAAGGGAACCATTAGAGCCCTCCAAATATGAATCACAACCCCTATATTATACCCTATTGGGTATTTCATCAAATATTAAATAAGAATTGAAAAGACCGCAAAAACAATGCGGCCAATTTAGTTATATTCCTTTTTCATATAAGCTATTATCGTTCTTCTTTACTTATCCTTTATCCTTTGCAAATCTCTGCATCATTTCATCGTCGTTCTAGGCATACCAACTTTGTATCCCTTTGGTCTTCATTAACAACTATTTTACACAGCAACAAATATCCTGCCCATTGAGTTTTCATTAAGTGCCCTAAAGATGGATTGCACTTCAAGGAATTTAATCTCCGTTGGAAATCAAACACTTATCACAATGCATGGAGAGGGGGGGAAATAAATGAACCTTACTGGTTTTCAGGTACGACCTTTAGTGTGACGGCCTTTCCTTCAGTTAAATTATGCTGGACAATAACTTGAACATTATACGTATTGCCATTTTCCTCGACTTGGAACCGGAACGTATCAGCTACATCTGTTTCATTGACATTTTTCCTGCCCATATATTCATATTCCCTGATAGGATCATCCGGATAATCCAAAGCCACGATTTGAACAGCCATTTTCCCGTACTTTTCATAATCCGGTTTCTGTCTTTCCGCCTCGGTTTCATGCCCCTGGAATGCCAGCAAAACAAATGCCGCAACAGCTATAAGCCGCTTTTTCAATGATGGAGCCTCCCTTTTCATAAAGAAACACGGTTAGTTTTTCACTTGTTCCCATTCTTATGCATTGCACCAAGTGATGCATGATTATACTGCCATATGTTTGAAAGCCCTTTGTACAAGCATCTCCAACATTTTCAGCGAAACTTTATCGGTGAACTCCACAAACTAATTTCAACTCCTGACAGGGAGGTAACAAAATGAATAAAATGGATTACGACAGGGCGCTTTACTATACGTACCGCTCTCAATGGGATAATCTGCTGATCCTGATGGTCCGGACCCGTGACCAATTTTTAGCGAAGAAAATTGAACATTTTCTTCACGCATATCATTACGAGCATGATTATGCGGTAGTTGAGAAAAAACTATACTCCCTTTTGCGTTACATCGACCATGTGCAAGAGAACCCTGAATTTGCAAGTGACGATATTCCAGCTTACCTTTTATGAATTCCACCACCAAAAATTTAAGCACAGCCAATACTGGCTGTGCTCTTTTTGATTATTCTTCTAGGTTATTTTAACAGCATTCAGTGCTGCCTGGGTTCTATCGGCTAGCCCTAGCTTTGCAAGGATATTTGAACATGTGTCTTCACCATTTTTACGGTAATAAAAAGAACCGAAGAGAACTTAAGCATTACCTAGAGAAAAAAACCGGCAGCCATTTGGCTGCCGGGCGATTATTAGGCGTTCCCAACTTTCGTATTAACCACATTCATAAAGGCTGATTCAATTTCAGACAGCTTTTTCTTGCTCTCGTCGTAAGTCTCACCATTGACACCAAAATAAAACTTGATCTTCGGTTCTGTCCCTGATGGACGCAGGCAAACCCAAGAGCCATCCTCCAGGTAAAACTTGAGGACATTTGATTTTGGTAAATCGATTGCTTCTTTTCCGTCAGCAGAGGAACGTAAGCTTTCAAGATAATCCTCGGATGACGTTATCGAAAATCCGGCCAACGATGCAGGAGGATCATTGCGGAAGCTTGACATTATGTTTGAGATTGCTTCTGCTCCGTCCTTTCCTTTCATTGTCATAGAACGAAGTCCCTCAAGAAAGTACCCATATTTTTTGAAAACCTGCATTAAGCCTTCATATAAGCTCATGCCTTTTTTCTTATAATAAGCACAGACTTCAGCAGCCAAAAGCGCGGCCTGGACCGCATCCTTGTCACGGGCAAAATCTCCGATCAGGTATCCATAGCTTTCCTCGTATCCAAATAGGAATGTATGCGCACCAGTATTTTCGTATTGCTTCATTTTTTCAGCAATAAATTTAAAGCCTGTGAGGACATCAATCGTTTCCAACCCGTAGGCTTCTGCAATTTTCCTGCCAAGCTCGGACGTTACGATCGTTTTCAGGACAACGCCATTTTCAGGCAGCGTCCCTTTTTCTTTTTTCTGGCCCAAGATATAATCAAGCAACAATGCACCGGTCTGGTTACCAGTCAGTACAACGTATTCACCTTCGGGGTTTTTCACTGCAATGCCAAGCCTGTCCGCATCAGGATCTGTTGCAATAAGGATATCCGCATCAACTTTCCTGCCGTACCGAATTGCCAGCTCAAATGCTGCATGCTCCTCTGGGTTCGGGCTTTTGACTGTCGAGAAATTCGCATCCGGCAGCTCCTGTTCGCTGACAACATGCACTTTCTCGTACCCGAGCTCGGCAAGTGCTGCCCTTACTGGTTTATTGGCAGTACCATGCAATGGTGTAAACACGATTTCAATTGGGGATTCGGTAGCAATGGATGGATTTTCTGAAATGGTTGCAAGCTTATCGGTATAAGCGGCGTCAATTTCAGAACCAATTGTTTCAATAAGACCTGCAGACCTTAATACATCCTCACTGTCTACCTCAATCCGCAATTCACTTTCAATTTCATTTACTTTATCGATAACCAGATCGGCTTCCTTCGGCGGCAATTGCGCTCCATCATTTCCATATACCTTGAATCCGTTATACTCAGGGGGATTATGGCTTGCAGTAATAACAATCCCGGCAGCGGCATTCAAATATCGTACAGCAAATGACAATTCGGGAGTCGGCCTTAATTCATCGAATACATAAGCCTTGATTCCCCTTGTCGCCAAAGTTTTTGCGGCTTCCATTGCAAACTCGGGAGATTTGTGCCTGGAATCATATGCAATTGCCACGCCTGCCTTCTTTGCTTCTTCACCTTGCTCTTCAATAAAAGAAGCTAAACCGGCTGATGCTTTGCGAATGGTATACATGTTCATCCGATTTGTCCCCGGGCCAATCTCACCTCTCATGCCACCCGTGCCAAATTCAAGGTCCTTATAAAATGAGTCCTCAAGCAGCTTTTCGTTTCCTTTCAGCTTGTCCAGCTCTGCACGCAATTCGTTGTCGAGTTGTTCGAATTGTATCCATTTTTCTGCTTTTAATCTCCAGCCCATAGTCAATTACCTCCGATATAAAAATAAGCTCGCCATATGTCCCTTTTATTTTATCGGTTTGCCGGTATTTTTTCCACATCCATCCCATAAGTGGCCATACCAATTTATTGTGCAAAAAAACGTTTTCCCTTAAGATATGAAAAAGGGGTGATATTTTGAAAAAGGATAGCAGGGAGAACATTTTATTTTTTGCCTGGGCAGCTTCTGTTCTAGCCATGTTCGGAAGCCTTTATTTCTCAGAAATCCGAAAGTATGAGCCATGTGAGCTTTGCTGGTACCAGCGAATCCTCATGTATCCAATGGTCCTTTTGCTTGGAATTGCGATCGTCAAGAAGGATTACCGCATCTCTTTATACAGCCTATGGCTGTCGGCAATCGGCATTCTAATCTCGGCCTATCATTATTCTTTGCAAAAAATTTCGTTTATGGCTGATGCGGCCCCTGCATGCGGACGGATACCTTGTACCGGGCAATACATAAACTGGCTTGGCTTTATCACCATTCCATTCCTGGCATTGACGGCTTTTGCTATTATCTTTATATGTAGCCTAATTCTTGTAAGGAAAAACAAGGGGGAACAAATTTCGTGAAGAAAGTACTTATTTTTCTTGGAATCATTATTATTTTATTTGCAGGAACAGCGTATCTTACAAATATGAGCAACAAAGAAAAGGTTGATGCTAAAAATCCTTACGGCAAAGATAGCCTTCATCCTGAAACAGTAGCCCAGCTGAAGGATCCAAATTACCAAAATATCATCACACTAGATAACTTACAGGATAAACTGGAAAGCGGTGAAGATGCCACCGTATATTTTTATAGTCCGACTTGCCCGCATTGCAAAGTTGCCACACCTATTTTAATGCCGCTGGCCGATGACATGGATATAAACATTGATCAGTTGAATGTCCTGGAGTATGAAAGTGCCTGGGATGAATTTGCAATCGAGGGAACCCCGACATTGATTCGTTTTGAAGACGGCAAAGAAGTCGCCAGGGTCACAGGCGGACAGGATAAAGAGCAATACCAGCAATGGCTGGAGGACAATGTAAAATAAATACAAAAGCGCAAGGGCCCGGGTTTAATAAAGTATATATATTAACAATCAATAAAAAACAAAAACGCCCGCAATTTCATGCAGGCGTTTTTGTTTCACACGGGCAACTGATTGGCAGCAGGTGAATACAGGCTAAAATATGTATCAGTTTCCTTACTGCCAGGAAGGAAGGAATCATAATCAAAAGGAAAATAAAGGCCATATTGACGCAAATTCTCAGCATTCCTTTGAAAAAGTGACCGATGGTAATCTCCAGGGACAGGGGCCTCAAGGATAAAAATGAGAGTCTGGAGGCTAGCCATTACATAGAAGGCATCCTTCAATGTCTCGTATGAAGCGCTTTCCAAATGAAGGACAGACAGCCGTTCAAACTCCAAAATTTCCTTGTCAGTAAAATACATGGGTAAAATGCCTGAATAAAAATAATGAATGAGTCCGCTGATTTCTTCTTCCTGACCGGGTGTCGATGCGAAAACAATCCTCACTAAAAGCCCACCTTTGTTACATTTGTAATCTTAGCGTAATATACAAATAGAATAGCATATTCTGAACTGTAAAAATCCTGGTAATTTAAACCACGGTTGTTCAGGAGGAAAGGAAGCCCCAATGCTGACTACAAAAATGCGTGGAAATACAATGGAAATAATAATACCTTATGCTTGGGAAGGGATTTCAATCTCACAACTTTTCAAGGAGAAATGGAAGGCACCAAAAAAACAAGCTCACTACTTCCGTATGGACGGAAAAGTAACCTTACAGGGAGAAAAAATAGGATGGGATATTCCGTTAGCAGCTGGAACCAGACTTCACCTCGACCTTTCTGATGTTCCTTCCTCAGAAATAATACCCTATTACCTGGACCTATCCATCTTGTATGAGGATGAACATGTATTGGTCATCAATAAACCAGCGTTCATAAATACTCATCCTAATACACCTGACGATACGACCACACTGCTTAACGCTGTTGCATGCCACCTCCAATCAGCAGGAGAGGGGGCTTCCGCTCAGCAAATCCATCGGCTTGACCGTGACACAACTGGAGCCATTCTTTTTGCCAAACATCCACTGGCAGGCGGGATACTCGATGGTATGCTGGAACGCCGATTGATTAAAAGAACATATGTCGCTGCTGTTTGCGGTACCGGTTTAAAGAAAAAGGATAGTATCAACCTGCCAATCGGGCGAGATAGACATCATCCGGTAAGAAGAAGGGTTTCGGATACCGGGCAGCCTGCAGTGACTCATTACAAAGTACTAAATGTTGATCGTGCAAAAAAACTGACCTTTGTGGCGTGCTGGCTAGAAACAGGCCGGACACATCAAATACGTGTTCACTTTAGCCACCTCGGCTATCCGCTGGCAGGTGATGAACTTTATGGCGGCCAACCGCTTTTCAATAGGCAAGCGCTGCATTCGGCAAAGCTTGAATTTATACATCCCATCAGCCTTGAACCAATCACAGTCCTTGCGCCATTTATAGACAATACTCAAATTTTCCAGGATATTAACCTTGATAGCCTATAAGCATTATTTGAAAAAGCCAGGCAAAGTCCACACGAAAAGGCCTCCCAATTGGGAGGCCTTCAGTTTGCGTTAGTGATTTGATTTTCTGAATGCTTTCATAATCATGCTAAGCAGGAATACTAGGATAACTGCTCCAATAATCGCAGGGATTATTGCAAATCCACCGACTACAGGACCCCAATCACCTAAGATTGCTGTACCTAACCATGCACCAACAAAACCTGCAATAATATTACCAATAATTCCGCCCGGGATATCTCTTCCAACGACCATACCTGCTAACCAACCAATAATACCACCTACTATTAATGCCCATAGAAATTCCATGTGGTTTTCACTCCTTGTAATATGTTTGTTTTATCTTCTGCTGCAGCAGTAAACAGTTATGAAACTTGAGCCGGAAGCTTTGTTCCTTCTTGGTTTTCCTAACTGCTTGTACCTTTAAATTACCCGCATTCATTTAAAATAAACACGAAAAAAATCTAGCACCAACCTTTTCTTATTATTACCATATTGTTGATTTCTTATTAAAAAAACTATCTTAGGGACACAGTTGATTTCTTTTATACTAAATAAGTAAGGTAACTTCAAAGTGTGCCGCTTCATCCAAAAACCCTAATTGCTTTGAAAGAATCGCCTTACTCATCATTGAAGCAATAAAATAAGAAGCTTTCCAAATCAGGATAGCTTCTTTGTACGCTTCTCATAAGTTTTTCATAGATTAAAAGTCAACATTGTCGGGATCAGGCCCAAAGCGGGTATTTGCATCCAATCCATCAATAAGGTTCATTTCTTCAGCAGATAATTCAAAATCAAAAATAGCCGTATTTTCCTGAAGCCTTGCCGGGGTGACCGATTTAGGAATAACCGCTACCCTATTTTGCAAATGCCATCTAAGGACAATTTGCGCCGGTGTTTTCCCATGTTTTCCTGCTAGCGATGTCAAGAGTGGATCTGCCAATATTCTACCTCGGGCTAGCGGAGACCAGGCTTGGACTAGAATCCCATGTTCAGCGCAAAATTCTCGAAGTTCTTTTTGTACTAAAACGGGGTGAAGTTCGACTTGGTTGGCCATGGGCTTTATACTGCTTTGGGCCATTAAATCTTTGAGGTGATCGATAGTAAAATTACTAACACCAATAGCCCGTACTTTCCCACTTGCATAAAGTTCCTCTAAGGCTTTCCATGTTTCATTATATTTCCCTTTTACAGGCCAATGAATTAGATAAAGGTCAATATAGCCGAGACCAAGCTTTTGCAAGCTAGTTTCAAAAGCCTTTAGGGTGTTTTCATATCCCTGTTCACTGTTCCAGACTTTCGTTGTAATAAAAATATCTTCGCGTGGAATACCGCTGTTTCGTACAGCACGTCCGACACCCTCTTCATTTTGATAGAGTGCTGCAGTGTCAATCAAACGATACCCCAACCGAAGCGCCTCGGCAATAGTTGCCTCTACCTCTTGTCCATCCTCCACCTTATAAACACCTAGCCCAAAATAAGGTATTTCGACACCATTATGAAAGAGAAATGTATCTTTAAGTGACAACAAGAATAAACCCTCCTTTTTCTTCTTCCATTTAATTCTACATGTTTCCACTACTGCATGCACAAAATATAATTCAAGATTTTTTTGAATACTGGTTTCATGTCGGCAGAATAAAGGAATTGTAAAAACTAAATGAATTCTTTGTAAATTCAATAATGCAAAATCATGTTATTTCAGCACTTTTAATGTTAAGTTTTTGTAAATTCAATGTAAACCACTTTTCAATTTCGACATTTTTCTTATACAATTAGAAAGCTTATGCAACCATTATGGAAAATAAACGGAGGTTTTCTCATGGCTTTCAAAAAAAATGAAAAGTTCACTACCTTACTTGCGGAAATTGCTGCAAATCTAAAGGAAAGTGCTAACTATTTTACAGACTATAAGCTGAAGAATGTCAGTGATTTAAAAATCTTTTCAGAGAGCATGAAGGATTTTGAATCGAAAGGAGATACATATGTTCATTCGGTCATAAAGGAATTGAACGATGCTTTTATTACTCCAATTGAAAGAGAAGATATTCTTCATCTTTCAAACAGTATGGACGATGTCCTCGACGGGCTCGAACATTGTGCTGCCCTATTCGAAATGTATTCGATTACAGAGGCTGATGATTATATGAAGCAATTCACAGTTGCCATTCAGAGCAGTGTTCTTGAAATCGAGAAAGCCGTTACTCTGCTAGCAACGAAAAAACTTTTACAAATCCGTCAGCATGCAATCTTGATAAAGGATTTCGAATCCAAATGTGATGGTATCCTAAGACAGTCCATCAAAAATCTTTTCAGTGTCGAAAAGGATCCAATTCGAATCATCCAGTACAAGGAAATTTATGAAACACTCGAGGATATTGCAGATAGCTGCCAGGGTGTTGCCAATACACTTGAAACAATCATTATGAAAAACGCATAAGGAGCGGACATATGGATTCAGTATTTATTCTGACAGTTGCAATTGTCATCTTCGCTCTTGCGTTCGACTTTATTAACGGATTTCATGATACGGCGAATGCAATTGCAACTGCAGTTTCAACAAAAGCTCTAAGGCCAAGGCATGCCATCCTTTTGGCTGCTGTAATGAACTTTGTCGGCGCCATGACCTTTACTGGAGTTGCCAAAACAATTACAAAAGACATTGTAGATCCTTTTACACTGACTAACGGTTCTATCGTCATCCTTGCAGCTCTTTGTTCTGCAATTACCTGGAACTTGCTTACCTGGTATTATGGAATTCCGAGCAGTTCATCCCATACATTGATTGGATCGATTGCAGGTGCGGCGATTGCTGCCTCAGGGTTCGCTGCTTTGAATTACACTGGTTTCCTTAAGATTCTTCAAGCATTGATTTTTTCGCCAGTCTTGGCCTTCGTGGTCGGTTTTATTGTTTACGGAATTTTTAAATTCGTATTTAGGGATGCAAATCTGACCAAAACAAATCGTAATTTTAGGTTTATCCAAATCGGTACTGCGGCGCTACAGTCCTATACACATGGAACAAACGATGCCCAAAAAGCAATGGGTATTATCACGATGGCACTTATCGCCAACAACTATGTTGATTCGACTGATATCCCATTCTGGGTCCAATTCTCCTGTGCGGTTGCAATGGGGCTTGGTACTTCTGTTGGCGGCTGGAAAATCATTAAAACAGTTGGCGGTAAAATCATGAAAATCCGTCCAATCAATGGCGTTGCCGCTGATTTGACTGGTGCTATGATCATCTTTGGCGCTACCTATATCCATTTACCGGTCAGTACAACTCATGTTATTTCTTCCGGTATTCTTGGTGTCGGTGCTTCCCACCGCCTAAAGGGCGTAAAATGGGGAACAGCGAAAACCATGCTAATTACCTGGCTGATTACTCTACCAATTTCAGCCACAATTGCTGCACTTTTCTATTACTTTTTGAATTTGTTCTTTTAACGATAAAGAAGCTGCCCCAAAAGGTCATTGAACTTTTTGGGGCAGCTTTTTTTACTTGGAAATCTGTAGTTTTTGGGGAGGCGGGCTCTATGGGAGCCTTAAGATGGTTATGATGACCGGAACAGACGAAAAAATCACTTCCACCCGTCCTTCATCGAGCTTATGAAGACGGGAACAAACTGCACAAAAAGCTCTCTGCAATCATAGTTCCAGTAAAAAAGGTTGTCCCAAGGCTTAATTTGGGACAACCACATGTAATTGTTATGCCTCGATTAGGTTTCTTTTTGTAAGAAGTTCCTTTCCGGATATGCCAGGGTCTGTCATCTCATATGGATGAAGAATAATATCCAGCTCCTCTTCAGTCAGTGCTCCCCTCTCAATACAAAGTTCGCGAACTGATTTACCTGTCTCAATCGCTTCCTTAGCTATAGCAGCTGCAGTTTCGTAGCCAACATGGGGATTTATTGCTGTAATAATTCCGACACTGTTGTTTACATATTCTTCAAGCCGGTCCCGATTGGCTTCAATGCCTTCCAGGCAATACTTGCGGAACACATCAAACACATTCGTCATGACTTTAATCGATTGAAGCAAATTGAAAACGAGAACCGGCTCCATGACGTTTAATTCAAATTGGCCAGCCTCGGCTGCAAGGCAAATTGTATGGTCATTGCCAATAACCTGGAATGCTACCTGATTTAGTACCTCCACCATGACCGGGTTCACTTTTCCTGGCATAATTGAAGACCCCGGCTGACGGGGAGGAAGCTTAATTTCTCCCAAGCCGGCTCTCGGGCCTGATGCCATCATACGCAAGTCATTAGCGACCTTGGACATATTCATCATACAGACCTTTAGGGCTGCGGAAACCTCAAGGTAGCAATCAGTATTTTGGGTTGCATCAACTAGATGGTCCGCCTTTTCTAAAGGAAGTTTGCTATTTTCAGCTAAATAGCACACAACCTTTTCAATATAGACAGGATCCGCATTAAGCCCTGTACCTACGGCTGTTGCGCCCATATTTACTACATAAAGATGCTGCCTGGATGTTTGGATTCTGCCTATATCGCGGCCTAGCACCCGGGCATAAGCCATAAATTCCTGCCCAAGCCTGATTGGAACGGCATCCTGAAGATGGGTCCGTCCCATCTTAATAACATCATCAAACTCATTTGCTTTTGCAAAAAATGCCTGCTGGAGTTCCTCCATTGTGCCAAGCAGCCCTTCCAGGGAATCAAGGACAGCAATATGTATCGCTGTCGGAAAAGCATCGTTCGTGGATTGCGCCATATTTACATGGGTATTTGGACTGATAATGGTGTAACTGCCTTTCAGTTTCCCGACTAACTCAAGGGCCCGATTGGCAATGACTTCGTTTGTATTCATATTGATAGAGGTTCCGGCTCCGCCTTGAATTGGATCAACAATGAATTGATCATGCCAGTTACCATCGATGATTTCATCTGCCGCAGTGATAATAGCATCGGCAATTTCAGCCGACAGCTGTTTTGTTGCCTTATTTGCCATTGCGGCAGACTTTTTCACAACAGCCATCGCCTTTATCAGGCTGGGATCCAGACGATAGCCGGTAATTGGAAAGTTTTCAACCGCGCGCAATGTCTGGACCCCATAATACGCATCTTCTGGGACTTCTTTTTCTCCAAGGAAATCTTTCTCAATTCTATATGTTATATTTGCGCTCATCGTTTCTGCCCCCTTGTTTATCCCTTTTCCCCTAAAAGCGTGATTTGTAAAGGAAAACTATTCTCTTTTCTTGGTGAATCAGCCTTTCAAAAACTACAATAGGCGCGGGATAAAGTCCTTCGACCATTAAAGTTTCACTTACTAGTATACCTTATCAAAGAGGAACCATGTTCTCGCTGTAATCGTTTCGTAAAAACTGTCAATGAAAAATTATAAGGAAGAATAAGTACATTTCTTCGTACTGATTGGGGATGCATTATCCCTTTCCCAAACGATGATCCTCAACACAAAATTGAAAGGACTTATCGCAGAAGGATGCCCGAATCGGCCATTTATTTTAAAAAATGATTAATCGAACCAGTCAGCCACTTGATTCTTTTTTCAAAAATTAGTTTTTCATATTTTATCCATTAGACTAATTCAGACAATTACATATAAAAAGCAAAATCGAATAATGTTTATTTATAGATTACACTATCTACATATTAGTTTATGTGTTGCACAATGGTTAAACAATATCAAGCTTTCATTAAAGGAAGCTAAAGTTTGAAGAATTAGTGAACAAGTTTTATTGCCCTTCCAAGGAGAGGAATAGTCTTAAACGCAATTGGTGAGTTAAGATTAATTTTACCTCTTAAAGGGAACGTTTAAATAGGAAGTTAATGAATAGGAGATACTGGATGAATCATTTCGATTTTGAGCTTGAACCACTACCTGTTGAATTTTTCAACCAGCCAACCCTTGAATTGGCACCTAATTTACTAGGGTGCATACTTGCATATCATTCTCCTGAAGGGCTAGCTGCCGGGTATATTGTCGAAACGGAAGCATACATTGGCCCCGGTGATCAGGCTGCGCATAGCTACATGAATCGGAGGACAAAGCGAACGGAAGTAATGTTTGCCGAATCCGGAAGGGCATACACATATGTAATGCATACACATTGCCTCGTCAATGTTGTGAGCGGGGGTGCGGGTAACCCGGAAGCAGTCTTAATAAGAGCAATCGAACCGTGTTATGGAGAGGACTTAATGCGAAGCAGGCGTTCCGTGGAGGACAGGCGGAATTTGACGAATGGACCTGGAAAGCTCACAAAAGCTATGGGTATTACAATGAAGGATTACGGAAGAAAGCTGACCGAACCTCCACTTTTAATTGCAAGAGGCTATATTCCTGTTTCCATATCACAAGGCAAGAGGGTTGGAATCGAAAATTCAGGAGATGCACGCGATTACCCATGGCGATTCTGGATAACGGATAACCGTTTTGTATCAAGGAAAGGGTAAGCCTTTTTAAAAGGCCCTTATAAACTGATGTTTCCACACTACGTGACTAAGAAGGGAAATTAAAATGAAAAATAGGAATGATTAGTCATACATTCAAAGCTTCCCTTAGAAGTCTGTTTGTAAATGATGTATGATATAAGGCATGTACAAACTTATACCAGGAGGAGAAGTTATGTTTAACGAAGAATATGAACAGCTATTAAAGAAATCTATTGAAGTTGCACCAGACTGGTTAAAGAATGATATCGAAAGTATTGTGAGCAAGGAACCTAGTGCTGGTATTAGCTATGTGATTTCAGAATTGCACCA
Source organism: Bacillus sp. FJAT-18017 (assembly GCF_001278805.1). Taxonomy (GTDB): domain Bacteria; phylum Bacillota; class Bacilli; order Bacillales; family Cytobacillaceae; genus Bacillus_D. The sequence goes on from NZ_CP012602.1 coordinate 4,530,832, forward strand.
CACCTATACATTCAGTATCAGACATATCATTTCGGCGAGTCATCTATCCAGTGAATGGTCACAAATTTCTAGAGAACGATTGAACATTATTGATAATAACATTGATGTTATTGTGGCTCTTTACAATGAGGCAAAGAAAAATAACAAATGAATTTTTCAACACTAAAAACGCAAGGTTAAAACAACCTTGCGTTTTATTATGTCAATTATATATAACTAATATAAGCTTATAGTTTAGTCCTAATTTTTCTGTGATTTCCGCTACAGGCACTTCGCTTTCCACGGGCGGCCTGGAAGCCTCCTCGTCGCTTCGCTCCTGCGGGGTCTCCCACTGACCTTTTCTCCCGTTGGAGTCTTCGTGCCTTCCGCTCCAATCAATAAGTGACTATGCTTCATAAACTCTTTTGTTTTTTAGTTTAGAGAAATTTTCTGCTATCAACCAAGGTCGGTTGGCATAAATGCACCTGGAAGGATGTCCTCAGAACGAACTCTCAATACATCACCTTTAAGGTTGCTAAGAATAATATCAACATCAGGACCCAGCAGTTCAGCAATGACCTGGCGGCACGCCCCGCACGGAGGTACAGGCCTGTCAGTGTCAGCAACGACAGCCATAGCAGTGAACTCCGTAACACCTTCAGAAATAGCTTTAAAAATTGCTGTGCGCTCGCCGCAGTTGGCCATTGAATAAGCTGCGTTCTCAATGTTGCAGCCCCGGAACACCCGTCCATCCTTGGACAAAAGTGCCGCTCCTACTCCGAATTTTGAATAAGGGATATACGCAAATTCTCTAGCTTTTATGGCCTCTTGAATCAATTCTTTTTCTTCCATGTTCCGGTTCCCCCTACACGTCAGTTTTGGATAATTTTGATAAGCCATTCATACGCAACACCGCCGAAGTATACACCAAACACCCCGACCACTGCTGAAAAGACAGGTGGTGCAGGCAGGGGCAGCTTCAAGAATTTAAAAAGGAGACCTACTGCCATTCCTGCTATCAATGCTAGCAAAACCTCTTTCATATTATTCCCTCAAATCGTTTGTTAGTATGACCCAGATGCTGTTTCTCCTTTTACAATTGCAACACCAGAGCTGGCACCAATCCTTGTCGCGCCTGCTTCGACTACTGCAAGAGCATCTTCACGGCTGCGTACTCCGCCTGAAGCTTTGACACCTATTTCTGGTCCCACGGTTTCACGCATTAAGCGTACATCCTCGACTGTGGCACCACCTGTAGAAAAACCGGTAGAAGTCTTAACGTAATCTGCTCCTGCTTTTACGGACAGTTTGGAAGCCCTCACTTTTTCTTCATCAGAAAGAAGAGACGTTTCGATGATAACCTTAGTTAATGCTTTTCCCTTCGCGGCATCAACAACAGCACGGATATCGCGTTCAACAAGCTCATCGTTTCCATCTTTTAACGCGCCAATGTTAATGACCATATCCACTTCGGTGGCACCATTTTCAATAGCATTCTTTGTTTCAAACGCTTTTGTTTCTGGGGTGCTTGCTCCTAGAGGAAAACCAATGACGGTACATACCTTAACTTCGGGAGTATCCTCCAGCAAGTCTGCTGCCATCTTCACCCATGTTGGATTGACGCAGACTGAGGCGAATTTATACTCACGGGCTTCCTCAGCCAATTTTGTAATTTCCGCTTTTGTAGCATTTGCTTTTAATAATGTATGATCAATCATTGCTGCAATATTTTGAACCACGTTAATTCCTCCTTTTACTTGCACTATTACTATAGCAAAAAACCTGAACAAATGTAACCTCAAGATTGAACAAATGTACGTATTATTTTTGAACTTTTTTATCCAGCAGGAATTGGGCTGTAAACTGGTCTGTAATTAATACATTGGCAAAGCCGCCGTTTAACGCGCCAAAGATGCCTTCCACTTTATTCTGCCCGCCTGCAACGAGGATTGAATATTCCTTCTTTTTTAAATCCACCAGGTTGATGCCAAGTGTTCTTTCGTTCAAGCTTTCATTGACAATATTCCCCTCAATGTCAAAGAATCGGGAACATATATCACCGACCGCCTTCCCGTAAAGGGAATTCAAATCATCCTCTGAAAAATAGCCTAACTGAAATAACAGTGATTCTTCTTTCACTGGTCCAATCGTAAACAGAGCTATATTCGTCTTCCTGCCAAAGTCCAAAATCCTTTTAATATGCCGGTCTGCTTCCATTGCCTGCTTTACGACGGGATGGTCAACAATTGCCGGAAGAGGCAAGTAATGGGGTGCAGTATTAAATGCTTTTCCAAAAAGATATAGTATTTCGGAGGCATACGTGTTGGTTTCAGAGTGGCTGACACCACCCTTCAGCTGGACAACCTTAACATTGTTTAAAGCCTTTTGCCTTAGTTCAACCGCCACATGATAGATGGTTGTTCCCCAAGTCACACCGATAATATCTCCATCTTTTACAATTTCATACAGATAGCCAGCAGCCTTTTCACCCAGGAACGTTTTTATTACCGTTCCCTCATACTGTGGAATAGAAACGACCACGGCCTTTTTCAAACCGAATTTTTCCTCTAGAGCCGCGGCCAGATTTTCAATATTCTCCACGGGATCCTTAATCGTTATCTGGACAATGCCCTCATCTTTTGCCAGCTGAAGGAGCCGTGAAACAGTGGGACGCGATACACCTAGCACCTTAGATATTTCGTTTTGGTTATAATCCAGTAGATAATATAGCTTTGCTGCCTCTATCGCTTTGGTTATCTTATCTTTTTCCACATCCATCACCTGCATCCTCTTTATGGTTATATAGTACCAAAATACTTCCCAATCAACCATGTTTTTTACATTTGTTTAAATGATATTGAACATATTTAAAGATTTAGGATTTACTGAAGGGGTAAAGAGAATATAAAAATTTGTCAAATTCAAAGTCTCCTTTCACCGGCAACTATGACAAAATATAAAGTGAATCTTCCATCTGTGGTGATCTTCCACGGATGGTTAGATGAATCAATCGGACCTTTAGGGGGAGTTGAAATCCCACTTATCTTCTTTAGGTTTTTCAGAAGTCTAATGTGGGAGTTTACTGCCCGTTAAGAGTGGGATAAAGTGAATCTTCCATCCGTGGTGAGTTTCCACGGATGGTTAGTCGCGCAAAGCCCGATTGATTTTTCTAAGGGCTGAAGCCCCAAGAAAAATCTTATTTCACCAATCGGAACTTTAGGGGGAGTTGATCTCCCACTTATCTTCTTTAGGTTTTTCAGAAGCCTAAAGTGGGAGGCTTACTGCCCGTTAAGAGTGGGATAAAGCCAAAAAGGCTAGATTAGAGGAGGTTTGACTATGGAGCGGCTGGGGAGATTGACGGGCAAGTATAAACTTGCAATTCTAACCGTTTGGATTATTGCTATTATCATATTTGCCATATTTGCAATTAAGCTGCCTACAGTACTAAGCGGCAACGGTTTTGAATTTGATGGGGAATATAATGAAACGAGAGCTATACTTGAACAGGATTTTGCCCATCCCGAGTCCACAATCCTGCTCCTTTTTGAAAAAGAGCCAGGGGTGGAACAGACTGAATGGAAAAATTACATAAATGATACATTTTCCCGTCTCGAAAACTATGGCGCTGCCTCATCCTTGACTTCACCTTTTGAAGGACAAGGAATGATAAAGGACAATTATGCTTATGGAGTGATTTCCTTTGATGCCGATGCAGGCAGCCTTTCAGATGAAATAAATGAACTGGAAACAAGACTCAAGGACCATGATGGCATGACCGTTAAGCTAACTGGAGAACCGGTCATTGTTAAAGATTTGAATGAAGCCAGCCAGAAAGACCTTGCCAAAGCAGAAATGATCGGGCTCCCAATCGCCCTGATTGTACTAATCCTCGCATTTGGCAGCCTGGTCGCTGCTTCAATCCCCCTAATCATCGGAATTGTTTCAATCTTAACAGCAATGGGGATAATGTATTTTTTCAGCTATACTGCAGATTTGTCCATTTTTATTTTAAATATAGTCCCTATGATAGGCCTTGCATTAAGTATTGATTTTGCCTTGCTAATGATAAATCGTTACAAAGAAGAGTTAAAAAAACATTCAGTCGAGGATAGTATTGCAATAACGGTGGCAACCGCAGGAAGGTCAATTATATTTTCTGCTTTATGTGTATTCATTGGCCTCTCCGGCCTATTATTCATTCAGATCGATATTTTTCAAAACGTTGCTCTTGGTGGTATGGCCGTGGTGTTCGTCTCTGCTTTATGTGCGATTACATTCTTGCCTGCCTTCCTTTCATTATTGGGAGAGAGAATCAATCGGTTTACAATCCTTAAGCCGGGTAGGAATCAAGGAGGCGGCTGGTATAAATTTGCGCGGTTTGTAATGAAACACCCTGTCATAATGATGCTCGCGGCGTTTACAATCTTATTGCTGTTCCTTTTCCCGGCTCGCGAAATGAAACTCGTTATACCTGGGACAGATTCACTTCCAGCTAACTATGGGTCAAGGGTTGCTTATGAGACCTTCAGGAAACAGTTCCAACCCGAAGGTAGGCGCGATTATCAAAAAGTTACCATTGTTCTTGAATCAGATGGAAATATGAATGAAACAGATAATCTTAATAAAGCGTTGTCTATCATTTCAGAGCTGGAGAATGACTCCCTCGTTGACTCAGTTGAATCATTCTTTAGTGCTGCGGGCTTCTCAAGTGCAAAAGAGTATAATCAGTTCCAGTTTTCCTCTTCAGGGACTGGTGAACAGAAACACCAGTTGCAGGCACTGGAGGATTACTATATTAGTGGCGATAAAATGATGATTGATGTTTTCCTTAAGGCTGACGAGCATTCAGGGAAGGCGCGGGAGTGGGTTAGTGAATGGGCAGAAAAAGACTTTGAGTTGGAAACCAGCTTTGGCGGCCATATCAAATTCGAGCAAGAAATTTTTGATGAAATATACGAAAAGGCACCGTATGGTCTTTTGCTAATTTTCATTTCAACTTTTATTATTCTCATGTTTGCCTTCCGTTCCCTTCTAATTCCGATAAAGGCTATCCTGATGAATATATTGAGCCTAAGCTCGACATTTGGGATTGTCGTTTATATTTTCCAGCAGGGCCATTTTGGAATGGAACCTGTTGACATCGCATTAATTTTGCCGGTGTTCGTCTTTTCCCTCGTATTCGGTCTGTCGATGGACTATGAAGTATTTTTGATATCAAGAATCCAGGAATACTATCTTGAGACAAAAGATAACAGTAAGGCAACAATATTGGGATTAACGACAACGAGCAAAATCATAACATCAGCCGCCGCGATTATGATCGTGGTAACAGGGGCCTTTGCTTTCACTGGGGTCATGCCGGTCAAACAACTTGGCGTCGGGATTGCAATTGCCATCTTCATTGATGCAACCATAATCCGGATGGTGCTGGTACCATCACTGATGAAGCTGCTCGGTGACTGGAACTGGTGGTTTTTTGGAAAAGGAAAGACGACAGTACAAAACGAATCTTAATGGGAAAGACGAAAATGCCAGCCCTAAGTATAAAGGGCTGGCATGTTTGATCTTCAACCTGCTGGATAGGTGTCAATCTTGGGATAAAACAAAGGCTCAAATGTTTTTCGCGTACTCTGGTGAAGGTACTTTGCTGAGAATGACATAAAGGCTGACCGGCTCATTACCATTGTTATTGAATGCCATCATTTCATCGCCGCCGCAATGAATCACGTCGTTAGCCGATACTTCCTGCTCAACTCCATCAATGATGAATGTTCCGTTTCCAGAAACCACAAACAGAAATACTTCCGTTCCTGGATGCTTATGGGGAGGAAGCTGCTGGCCGGGATTGAAGTTCAGGACAAACGCAGTGCTTTCCCCTTTTTTAAAAATGATTCTTTTCGTAAACTTCTCTTCGCTGTATTCAATGTAAGATGACAGTGATTGTTTTTCCATTATAACGCCTCCGTTTTCAAGAATTTTTTCTTACTCTCATACTAATTCATTACCGCGGAAAAATTAGTGAGGTAAATCACGGTTGTACTGTGCTTCTTTTTCCTTCTTATAAAAAAATAATGCCAGAGCAGTTGATTGCCCTGGCTGAATGGAACTATATGTTCATATATTTTTCTTGCGCAATAAGGGCTCCTTTGTCCAGCGCACACTTATTTACTGGGATAAGTGAGTGTTTTTCTTCAGATAGTACCTTTTTTAAAGAAGCAATCACCGCTTCTTCCGGGACAATCCCAGTCCATTCAACAAAAGCCCCCACCAAAACCATGTTGGCAACCTTTGCATTGCCAAGTTCATTGGCAATGGCGGTCGCATCGATTTCAATATTGGTGAGATCGTTTCTGGTTGATTTTAGTCCAACTAATGAACTATTAACAATCAGCAAACCGCCTGGCCTTACTTTGGGCTCAAACTTTTTGAAGGATGGAATATTCAGTACAATAGCCGCTGACGGAGCACTGACAAGTGGAGATCCTACAGGCTCATCACTCACAACAACGGCGCAGTTTGCCGTGCCGCCTCTTTGCTCTGGTCCATAGGAAGGCAGCCAGGAAACATTCTTGCCTTCATGCATTCCGGCATAGGCAATTAATTGGCCCATGGACATGACACCCTGCCCACCGAAACCAGCAATGATAATTTCCTCAAGCATCAGATTTTCACCCCTTCAGCCTGCTTGTAAATACCAAGAGGATACACTGGAACCATCTTTCACAGCAATTCTTAGCTCATATAAGTCAATATTACCTTTTGGGGAATGTCGTAACTTGATTCAGCTTTTTTCAACTGTCCGCATGACGGCATTTCAAATGAAAAGTCCTCAACCTCAGAAGGAATGACCCCAACGTCCTTCAGGTGGTCAAACACCCTTTGCATTGCATCCTCCGTTGAGATCTCTTCGTTTGTATCTTCTGATTCAAAACACTCGACACATGTTTCTACTATATTCTCATTAATTTGTTCCTGGGCAAATACCAATCTTCCACGTGCCATATCTTCAACTTCACGGTTTTCCAATTCAATGATTGTGGTGATGTTCATCCATTCCACCTCCGTATTTGATATGTCCATTATAAAAAACTTCCACGATGTTGGACCTATAAAACGCAGGTTTTCGTATTTTCTTCATATGTTTTTGGCAAATTTATGTCATTTTCAAATTTATGAAAAAAAAGATGGGGTTCAGTTACTAATTCCACTATTATTAGAGTATTAAAGGTGAAAACTAATTCAGGTTTGGAAACGGAGGCAGAGAGTCGTGGCAATCCTTGAAGACTTGCTTCTTAATATATTTTTCATCACTTTTTTACCATTATTGTTTGTAAGTACGCTTGGGGAAAAATTGACTAGGTTAACCCCCCGGAACAGGACCATCATTGGAAACCTTGTTGTTGCATTTTCTGCGATTCTTTGTATGATGTTCCCTGTGCATTTAGTTAGCGGTTTTATTTTTGACCTTAGACAAATTCCAATCATTCTAGGTTGTCTTTATCTGGGGTATAAAAATAGCATAATCCTTATTATACTTCCACTGCTCTTTCGTTTTACTCTAGGCGGCGAAGGCTTCCAATCATATCTGCTAGTCTCACTGTCCATTTACCTTGTCGTCCCCTGGTTCCATCATTTGTTTTTTAAGTTAGGCCTAACCATGAAAGTGATTACTATTACGGGGCTATCAGTATTCTTTTCGGCCATGGCCTTAGCGCTTGCGAAAAGTATAGCAACGGTCCCTCTCATTTATGGGGATTTTGTATATACGTTTATGGGAATACAGCTTTCCGGCATGCTGCTCGTTTCATTAATCTTTGAATATATAATAAAAAACATGCAATTAAGGGAGGAATTGATTAAAGCAGCTAAACTTCAAACAATGGCTGAAATGTCTGCCAGCGTGTCACATGAAATCCGGAATCCACTTGCTGTTTCGAGAGGTTTTTTACAATTACTTCAGGAATCCGGTTTTGATTCGGAAGACCGTGAAAGGTATATAAAAATTGCCATTAAAGAAATTGACCGTGCTACGGAAATCATAGACGATTATTTAGTGCTGGCAAATCCATACCCCGAACAAAAAGAGAGTGTTAATTTAACAGAGGAGCTTCACTGGCTCGAAGAAATACTTCAGCCATATTCTAATATGCACAGTGTATTAATACGTACCGAGGCACACGATTCAATCCTGCTGGATTGTGAGCGGAGAAAAATCCGCCAGGTTTTTGTGAATCTAGGAAAGAATGCTATCGAATCAATGCCAGATGGGGGTACAGTTTTTATAGGTCTAACGAGGAAGGGCAATACCATTGAAATAACTTTTCAAGATAATGGCTGTGGAATGGATCAAAACCAGTTAGCCAGACTGGGGGAACCATACTTTACTACTAAAACAGAGGGTACTGGCCTCGGCATGATGGTTGTCTGGCGGATTGTCCAGTCCATGGGAGGAAAAGTCCAGGCAACAAGTCAACTTGGCAAGGGCACTGATATTACAGTTATCTTGCCGTCTCAAAGTGTTGTTTAAGTATTTCATTTTTTCGGCATCCTTTTGGATGCCTTTTTTGGGATATCCACAGATTAGCCATATGTCTCGTACGATATGGTGAATTATTTTAAAACCTCTTTCATGATAAGTATGTGGGGTACAATTTTTTGGTAAATATTCCTTTACTTGCAGGGGGATGGGAAAGTGGGAAAAACTCCAATGGTACTAAATATCAAGACGGCTATACGCTCGCTGCCCTGCCTCGCTTTTAGTTTCGATATTTGGAATAATTCCTTATCGTATGTAGCAACCTTCGTTCATACTCAAAAACCATAAATTGCTATACTCATATTTTATAATGGGACAATAAACAAAAACTGCAGATTCTTTACAAATTAATGAAAAGAGACAATATCTTTTGCCCTTCCCGCACCTGCACTCCTGCAATTTTTTACTTTTATAGTTCTATCAATATTAAAAGCCAGGGCTTGTCCGGCCCTGGCTAACTAATCTCCTGTTCTTAACCCTAGTTTCCATTCTCCAGTGTAACTTTAACTTCCTGCTTGTCTCCGCCCCTGTAAAATGTAATATCAATCGTATCACCCGATTTTGCGTCTTTATAAAGAAAACTTCGTAAATCCGGAACAGTTTTTATCTTTTTTCCTTCAATTTCAACGATAACGTCCAGTTTTTGAAGACCTGCTTCAGCCGCTGGGGATCCTGGACTTACTTCCATGATGATAACTCCCTCTGTGACATTGCCCGGAAGCTTAAGGGTTTCTTCCCAATATTGTGATGGTATATCTTGAAGTGAGACTGGTCCAACACCTAGATACGGCCTTCTGACTTCACCGTGTTGTTCCAAATCCTCCAATACCGGTAATGCAACATGGATAGGGATGGCAAAACCAATTCCCTCTACAGCATCCTGAGCAATTTTTGAAGAATTGATTCCGATTAGCTCACCATTAATATCAATTAACGCCCCGCCGCTATTTCCCGGATTAATGGAAGCGTCAGTTTGAATAACCTCAGTCTGCCAATCAACCGCTCCATTTTGATCGATATCGACAGGCATTGTTCGCTCAGATGCACTGATAACCCCTTTTGTTACAGTACCTTCAAGGAAGCCCAGAGGATTTCCAATCGCAATTGCCGAAGCACCTGGCAGAAGGTTTTCTGAATCGCCCAATTCTATCACATCTTCAATTTCACTCGCATCGACAGAAAGGACGGCCAGATCTGTTAGAGGGTCAGACCCCAGCAATTCGGCAGGTAATTTATTGCCGTTGTTTAAGGTGATTTCAAGCTGGGATGCTCCTTCAATAACATGATGATTGGTTACAACCAAGGCTTTGGAACCATCCTTCTTATAAATGACCCCAGAACCAGAACCTGCTTTGGCCACTGTATTTCCTTCCCATATGTTGCCTCCTTGGAAATTCGCTACACTGACGACTGAATCCTTTGCCTTCTTTACAGCTGCTGTTACCTCTGATTCACGATTATCATCATCTGCCTTTGCAGATTCCGCAAGTTGTAAAGGCGGTGCGGCCTTGTCCGCTTCTGTTCCAAAAAACTTCCCATTTAATGATAATATTAGCAAAATGCCGAGAGCCATCCCTATTAACCCCGGCCATAGCCAGCTCTTTTTTTTGTCGTTCCTTTCTCTATCCTTCATTTCCTCGACTCCTTCCGTAATTTTGCTTTAATAGACGATTAGTTGCAGCAGGCAGTACTCAACTTTTAAAAAGTGGTATACTACCTGCTGCAAAAAGGAACAGTCTATTGAAGCGGCCAATTCGTTACATTATCTCTTCCCTATTAATCGTTGGACCAAAACTAATATATTCTTCCATAGTAAAATAGCCGATTGTATTTTCAAAAATAGTAAATTATAATTTTTATATAATATTTTAAAAATTTGAATATTTCAGGAGATGTGTATTTTGGAAGGTCAGACTATACTGGCAATCGGGATTTTTCTGATTGCATACGCGTTTATCGTGACGGAGAAGATTCATAGAACAATCGTTGCGATGGCGGGTGGGATTCTTATGATTCTCCTGGGCATACTTGACCAGGAAACAGCCCTGCATCATATTGATTTCAATACCCTCGGACTTTTAACAGGAATGATGCTTATTGTTGCGATCACTGCCGAGACCGGGCTGTTCCGCTACCTCGCCATTTGGTCAGCAAAGAAAGTAAAAGGAGATCCTCTAAAATTATTAGTTGTATTGGGATTCATCACTGCTGGTGCATCTGCCTTTCTTGACAATGTCACGACTGTCCTCTTAATTGTTCCAGTCACTTTCAGCATCACTAGGCAATTGAAGGTTAATCCTATGCCATACCTTATTACCCAAATTGTTGCCTCAAATATTGGCGGGACCGCAACCTTAATCGGTGACCCGCCAAATATCATGCTTGGCAGCGCGGTCGAGGAACTTACCTTTTCAGCATTCATATTTAACTTGGCTCCAATAGCTATTATTGTTCTTATCGTGAATATTGCCATACTCGCATTTCTTTACCGAAATTCACTAACCACAACGGATGAACTAAAGTCTGGAATTATGAATTTAAACGAGAAGGCCGAAATAACCGATAGCCGTTTGTTAAAAAAATCGCTGGTTGTTCTTGCCTTGACTATCGTCGGTTTCTTCCTCCATCAGGTCATTCATGTGGAGAATGCAACCATTGCTCTGGCGGGTGCTTTCCTGCTGCTACTTTTGACGGGAGAAGAATATCTTGAAGATTCCATGAAAAAAGTAGAATGGCTGACACTTTTCTTCTTTATCGGTCTATTCGTCCTTGTTGGCGGCCTAATGGAAACAGGTGTCATTTCTCTTATAGCTGAAAGGCTGGTCAACTGGACTGGCGGTGATGTAACAGTCGCTTCTCTTTTAATACTCTGGGTTAGTGCGATCGCCTCTGCCTTCATTGATAACATTCCGTTCGTTGCGACGATGATCCCAATGATAAAGGATATGGGCTCAATGGGAATATCCAATCTTGAACCGCTTTGGTGGAGCCTTGCTTTAGGCGCCTGCCTAGGTGGCAATGGAACGTTGATTGGCGCTAGTGCGAATGTCATTGTGGCGGGAATGGCCGCAAAAGAAAAGCATCCTATTTCTTTTGTTAAGTTCATGATTGTTGCTTTTCCGCTAATGATTCTTTCAATTGTGATTTGTACGATTTATGTTTATCTCAGGTATCTGGTTTAGAGGGGGAAAATACGTGAAGGTACAATATGAATTCGAAAAAGATCTGTTACTAATAAATGAGGAACAGGATGGGGAGGATGTTGTTTTTACAATTGAAACTTGGGATTCAGCCGTTTTAGGAAAAATTGATCAGGTACGTGATTTCTTTTATCACAACGATGACCTATTGGATGCCTTTTTTCATACAAGCCTGGATGGGAAAATCATGGTTGCTCTTAAGCAGGAGTATTATATAGATTTCTTATTTCAAATGTTTAAACACAAGCTTATTAATTCAATTAGGTGGCAATAATATCACCGGGCAGCAGTAGTCTATGCTGCCCGGTTATTGACTTTCCTCCCTTTTCAAAACAAGCTTGTATTCATACTCCAATGTTTTTAAAGGTGCGTCGTATAAGTGCTGGTGATCCGATGTTTTATAGACATTCCTGAGAATGAGTGCCTCAATCAATTCCTCCTTTCGCTCCTCCACAAGTTTGGACAACTTTACCATCTGACTCTCCTCCACTTCTTAAAGTATTACAAAATATATATTTAAATAGCCCTCATCCTAAAGGAAGAGGGCAACAGTTTTAAAGTATGCTTATCTTCCAGGAAATATGTCCTGCTGGACTTGGCACAGTACCCTTTCCAGGCCTGTTGCCGAGGCTTCACAGGGCCATTCCCTCCACCTCTCTTGATAAAATTTATTTAATTTTTGGCTTTGTTAGTTGATAATGTTGATTTTATAGCAGTGTTGATTGGAGCGAAAGGCGCGAAGACTCCACGGAAAGCGAAGCCCATGGAGCGAAATTCACATACCTTTTCAACAAAGCTAAATAAAAATAAAAACCCTTTCTGAAATAGAAGAGGGTTTGTTTAATCTCTTCTTATCTCTCAGGCTTCGCCTGCTGGATTTAGCACAGTACCTTTTTAGGCCTGTTGCCGAGGTTTCTTAGGGCCATTCCCTCCACCTCTCTTGATAAGAACGCTATGTAATTATTAAATTCCAATTTACCGTGAAACGGAAAATAAGTCAACACTAGGATTGACATTTCCGAAAATCAATCTATACTATTCCTATAGGAATTAAACAAAATAACATTATCAAGAGTGAACGAGAGATCTGGCTCAATGACTTCACAGCAACCTGCTCAGCAAGGTGCTCCTACCAGCAAGGCTGCTGCCTTGACTGATGAAAACAGTCATTACCTCTTTCTGCAGCCAGGCAAAAAGAGGCTTTTATTTTTTTAGCACAATTGTTTAAGTTGGATAGATGAATACCTTGCTGGAGGGACATGCAATGGACTATAAAGTAATCGAAGGTGCCGAGGCTTTTTATATGGAGAGTGGTGAAATTGGAATAGTCCTTTGCCATGGCTTCAATGGTACTCCTCAAAGCGTACGGGAAGTCGGAGAGATGTTGCGGCAAAAAGGATTTACAGTATATGCCCCGCGGCTCAATGGGCACGGGACTCATTACCTGGATATGGAGCAGTACGATTACAAAGACTGGCTAACTTCTGTTAAAGAGGCTATATCCTTTTTACAAAAAAACTGTACCCAAGTTTACGTGGCCGGCCAATCCATGGGCGGATCCATTGCATTGCATTGCGCCGCCTCCTTACCCGCAATAGACGGCATCATCACGATTAATGCGGCACTTGACATTCCTTGTTATGAAGCAGAAGGGAACAGCAAACAGCGGTTTATTCCTGAAGGGAAACCCGATATAAAAGCGCAGGATGTTTATGAAATTGCTTATGATCGAGTCCCACGTTCCGCTATTAAAAACCTGCTTGCCCTTTCAAAGGAAACCAAATCAAAACTCGGCATGGTAACATGCCCCGCGCTAATCATTAAATCGAAAATTGACAATGTCGTCCCTCCTCGCAGTTCTGATATTGCTTTTACCAGGATTGCCTCAAAGCCCAAAAAGCTGATAACACTCAAAAATTCCTATCATGTCGCTACGATGGACAATGACAAGGGGGTTATCGCTAATGAAATTGCCAAGTTTATTACGGCAAACAGCAGAGGAAGGGCTATGAACAACCAGAATCCAGGCAAAGAGCATGTCAGGTGAAGAAGAAAGAACTAGCAATACTCCGCCTCGTCCTAAATGCTCAAGCTAAAATAACGGGATGGTATTTAATACAGTTATAACAAATACAAAGACGCCAGGTTTCCCTGGCGCCTAAGTTTAATGGTGATGGTGATGGCCGTGGCCTTCTTTGCTTGGGTTGGTAATAACAAATTCCTCTTTCGGTACGTAGAAGTACTGGATCCAAACACCATCTAGGAATTTTTCACGCTTATCAACGATGATATCGATATCTTTATCGGTTTTCACTACTTCATCATGCTCGGTAGGTGAATCAATGACCAGATCATAGTGAGCATGGTCGCCATGCATATGAGTAATAATAACGCGGAACATTTTTCCTTCTTCCGCCTGATCTTTCAGCATTTGTTTAAGAACCTTCGCGGCATTTCGGTTAATTTTAACTTTCATTCCTATTTCTCCTTCCGGGGTCTCTTCACCCCATTATCTCATTTCTTTTTGAAAAAGAAAATTGGCGTGCTTTCATGCTTTTCTATCTAAAGACTCGGACACAAATAAAGATGAGTTGAAATGACAGTTCAAGGCTTGCTTCGATGCCCACAGATTACCGAGAAGCCTCGGCACCATTTGTTTGGATGGAACGATTCGATAATTGGTGAAATAAACAAAGTAAAGAAGATAGAGGAAGGCATTCGAGTTTAAGTGTACATCTTTAAAGTACTCCTCATTTTCAGTTACCGTCGCAAACGAATAGGTTTCCGCCCCGGCAACGTACCTTGTCTCCAATCCTTTAAACAAATTCTTGATGAAATGGATGTTTGTAACGACTGTCGGGTCATCCTCACCATCAACATTAGCCAATCTTGCCTGAATATGGGCTCCGACATCTGAAATCCTGCTGGTGAACGCACCAACATGCGCAAATGCTTTATCAAACCCGCTATTGGCAGCTTTAAGCCCCTCTTCCCTGAGCAATTCGACAAGCGGCAGTTTAACATCCTTTTCCACATAGGATGGGGTTGCCGATTGCCTTGCCCACTTCAGGCCAGTAAGCTTGCTTGACGTAAAATAGCTCATAAAATACCATTGACCATGATCGTCCCTTGCCAAAAATACCTCTGGCCCCTCTTTTATCCTTTCAAACAAAGTGAACCTTTCTGGCTGATCAAACATGAAGGATTCCGCATCCTTCTCTTTGAAATTTTTGATATAGTTTTCGAATGGCTTTTGAATAGGAACCGCTATATGGATAAATATTTCAGTCAAAGATCATACACTCCTAACATCGGAATCTTCTTATCCATTCCCAAATAGGGTTGTTTCCAACACATAATCCTTTATTTAGAAAAAACGTAACTACTTAGGTACGAAAAAAGGCTTATAACCTAAACATGGTTTAAGCCTTTAAAAAAGAGGTTGATCTCCGCTCCAGGATGCTCGCTTTCCGTGGGGCGGGCGGTGAGCCTCCTCGGCGTGAACGCCTGTGGGGTCTCACCTGTCCCGCTGCTCCCACAGGAGTCTCGCACCTTCCGCTCCGATCAACGGTGTTGAATCATTAGAAACTATAAATTTTGATGAGCTATAAAGAAAACACTTGCCTTGATTCACTAAAATAATGGATTCAAGCAGATTTTTTCCCTTGTTTTCTCATCGTGGAAATAAATCCACGGATCCTGGCAAATCGAATGGCACCCTGCCGTCCGGAACAGGCCTGAAACCTTCATCTTAACCCGAATCATTGGATATCCTGTTTCGTCTGATTGTTGTCAAACGGGATGTGCTCATCCCTGAGAAACTGGAGGATATTGGCTTTGTAAAGGCAGAACCTATTTGCCAGTTTGTCGCTTTTGGTTTTTATTTTCCCTATATAAGATGACCTAAAGAACCTTAATTTAATTGGAGCGGAAGGCACGAAGACTCCTGCGGGATAAAAGGTCAGTGGGAGACCCCGCAGGCGCGCGCGCCGAGGAGGCTCCCAGGCCGCCCGCGGAAAGCGAAGTGCCTGGAGCGGAAATCAAAGGTAAAACCCGTAAATTCATCATAACTAGCTAAATAATGCGACTACGTAAGTAGTTACGAAAAAACTTTCTATTTCTCGAAAACTGAAATGGTATACTGAAGGAAATGACAGATATATACAGGGGGAGCAATCAATGCTTGTCTGGAGGAGATTATTTTCACAGGTTGTGAAACGGAAATATTGGGCACTATTGTTCGGGACAATTGCCTACATACTCATTAACGCTCTAATCATACAACTGATTGAGCCAGAAACATTTACTACTCCCTTGCATGCAGCATGGTACATCATGACAACAATGACCACTGTCGGCTATGGGGATGTTTCTGTGCAGACAGCTGCAGGCAGGCTCTGGGTCATGTTAGTTGTTTTCACACTGGGGATTGGCCTTTTCGGACTCGTTATTGGAGTCATTGCCGACTCGTTCGGCCAATACAGGTTATTGAAGGAGGAAGGAAAGTTGGCTTTCAAGGAAAAAAATCACTATGTCGTTATGGGCTGGACATCAAAATCAAAGGAAGCTATCAAGGAAATCCTAGCGGCAAATTCCCAACAGGCTATTGTTTTGATAGATGAATTAGACAAATCTCCGATAGACCACGAGATGGTCCATTATATCCAGGGCAGCCCTACAGATTTTGAGACATTCAAAAAGGCGAATTTGGAGTCCGCCGCTTCGGTGATGATTTTTGCCCCTAACGGAATTGAACAGGCTGACCTTGCGGATGGAAAAACACTGTTGATTGCTTCAAGTATCGAAAACTATGATGAGGGAATTTCTGAAAACATCTACACCATTGCCGAAGTACTCAATGATAAGCATGTCCGTAATTTTCAACATGTAAAGGTAGATGAATTCATCCTCTCTCACACCTTCGTATCCCATCTTATGGCAAAAACCGCACAGACCCGCGGAACAAGTAAGATTATTACCAAGCTGATAAGCCAACAGGATGGCGAGGGCGGAAATGATTTATGGGAAGTCCAGGCAAGACCCGGCTGGCTGACATATGGTGATGCTTATGAAGAACTTAAGTCAAAAGGAGCGCATTTAATAGCCGATGGCTCAAACTTAAATGTTCTTGACCGGCTCAACAAATCGCTTCCTGCGAATGAAAAGCTTTATGTTATCTGTGACAGCAAAACATATAAAGCACTATAGATCATTTGATTATAGTACCTTCCACTGTCAGAAACAATCCTTTGTAATATGAGTGAACATGATCAATATGGATCTCGTGTTCTTTTAGTAGTGAAAGCGTATCCCTATCCAAGTGGCAGCCGTCGCAAATTCTTTTCCATACTGGATTCAGCAATTCCTGTGCCTTTGCCATCCCTGGGTGGTTCATCCTAACATGCTCGAAGACTAGAAACCTGGCACCGGGCTTTGCAACTCTCTTAATTTCATCAAGCGCACGATTGGGCTCAGGTATTGTACAAAAGACTAAAGTTGCCACCACCGTATCAAAGCTGTTATCCGGAAAAGAAAGTTTCTCCGCGCCAAGCATATGGGATTGGATGGGTACCTTCGCTTTTTCAAGCCGGCTTTTCGTCCTTTTTATCATATACGGGTTTGGTTCTATTGCATCCACACTTTCTGCTCTCGTATAGAGGGGAAAGTTGATTCCGGAACCAGACCCGATTTCAATCACTTTCCCTGTCGCTTTTTGTATTAGGTCATTTCGGATAACCTTAAAAGCATTTTCTTCGAATCCCTTCATTGCTGCATCATATATTGCTGGAAATAATTTTCCCATACCAATTTCTCCTCATTAAAAAAGGCGGCGGTTACGCCCTCAAAATTATTTTAAGACGTAAGCTGCCAGGACGCTCTGGAGCTCGTATATATTCAAGCTTTTATTAAATTGCTTTTGTAACGGCAGCTGGCTTCCTGAAATCCAGATTTTCAACTCGGCATCCAGATCAAAGCTTCCGGCTGTTTCAATACTGAAATGTGTAATGTTTCGGTAAGGAATTGAATGATACTCGGTCTTTTTTCCGGTTATCCCTTGCTTGTCTACAAGAATCAAACGGCGGTTCGTAAATATGAACATATCACGGAGCAGCTTATAAGCTTTTTCAATCGACTCTCCAGGTGCCAGGACTTTTGCATATTCCTTCTGGACCTCGGGCAGGCTTACTTCTGACGCATTCCCCATCAATCCATCTAAAAATCCCATCTATATGCCTCCTTTTCGCAGCTTCTTTTTTTATATCATTCCCTATTAAAAGTTTATTGAAAAGTCCTTTTCTGTATTACCTTTAGGATTATATATCCGTT
Organism: Bacillus sp. FJAT-18017; assembly: GCF_001278805.1. Lineage (GTDB taxonomy): Bacteria > Bacillota > Bacilli > Bacillales > Cytobacillaceae > Bacillus_D. The sequence continues at coordinate 4,548,874 of NZ_CP012602.1, forward strand.
CTGTATAAGAAAGTCTTTCTCCCTCCATCAACAGGATCGTCGAGCACCTCGTCCCGTAGCCTTCACTCCTAATAAACATCGGGGAAAGAATCCTTTCAAGCTCAAGGCCTACACCTGTATCCGGAAGGTCGGCATCTTCAGCGGGGTCGGTATTTTTTAGTAGTTGAAATAAAGCCATTTTTAGTGCGGCACCCTCTTTGTCCAAGATGGATTCCAACCCCTTTTTCCCTCCTTCCACCTTCGGCCACGGTGTATTCAGCAGATGATTGCTGACACCATGTATGCCAGGTGGAACCTCGCGAACGACACCTTCAATATTTGAATAATAATAAAGGTTCGATTGATCTCCGGCAAGCAAATTAAAACCAGGATAAAGGCTTCCCTTTTGTGCGGCAGCCTTCAGATAATTCTCAGGACTAGCTTTTCCCCGCAAGAAGTCCGCAACAAGCTCTCCTCTTGACAGCTTGCCAGTCGCCTTCATCTCTTTAGGGTCTCGAAAGTTAGTCAGGGCGGCAAATCTCCCGGACTTCGTCACTCCCATCCAAGTACCCAGCTTTTCCAGATCCCTGCCGGCAAGGAGGTGTGGTTGATCCTCCCAAAAGTGAGCAGCAGCGGTGGGCCGTTCGTAGCTTTCATCCCGATTGGATGCGACAATCAACGGATATCTGGGATGAACTTTATAGGCAAATAATATTAAGCACATCGTTATCACAGCTTTCTCTAACAGTCTTTACACCAATAGTATCCCAATTGGGAAGGCATTGTCTCATTATTTTACTCATTATGGTGATACTAACAACAATATTCGTTCTAGAGGTGATTAGAAAATGAAACGAAAGGTAATTATCTGTCTTTCAACGATTTTTTGTTTAGCTGCATTATGTTTATTCATATACTATCTAAACAAAGGAGATTCATCACGGTGGCAGGTTGCTGCCGGAGGATTTGGAGTAAGTGCTCTACCGCTTCTCCTTCTTTTCACAAAAAGAAATCCCTTTAATATCCCAATCATAATCGGCTACTATATAGCGATTCTTTGCACGACGTTTCTGGGTTCTATCGCCACATTTTATTTAAAATATAAATGGTGGGACTCTACCATCCATCTTTACAAAGGAATGTTGGTTGTATTCATAGGCATTGCCTTATACAAATTGCTTGTTCCTGAAGGTTCTCGCCCTGGTGTTTCCAAGCTCCTGCTTGGTTTGTTCACCATTTCTCTTGCCGTAACCTCAAGTGTACTGTGGGAAATTTACGAATATGTGGGAGATTTGTTCTTTACACATACAATGCAGCTTGGCGGAAACAAAGATACCATGCTCGATTTACTTGCCGGTACCTCTGGAGGTCTGGCTGCCAGCCTGTATTCATTTATTAGGAAGGAAAAGCTATAAAGGGGTGGTGAAATGGGACGCAAGTTTATTATTATAATTTGTTTATTATATTGTGTATTTATGGCATTTCTTGCTTTTAACTTTCACGAGCAAGGAGAATCATTTAAGTTTTCTGTCGCCGCTGCCGGAATTGGCTGTGGGGCCGTACCTCTCATTCTTGGCATTTTCACAAAATGGCAATTTAACGTTCCTCTGGTAATGGCTTATCTTGTTTTTTTACTTTGCTCTCAATACCTCGGTTCAATATTAGGCTGGTATGGGCTTGGCTGGTGGGATACGTTTCTTCATCTTTTAAGCGGGGCACTTCTCGGCTTCACTGGAATAGCCATTTATGAGAGGCTAATCCACCGGGAGGCAGGGAGACAAATTTCGGCATGGTTTGTATTCCTCTTTGTGTTTCCCTTTGCTGTTTTTGGCGGGGTAGTTTGGGAGATATATGAATTTACATCGGATGAACTTTTCGGAATGACCCTGCAAGGTGGAGGAAATAAGGACACAATGATTGACCTGATTGCTGATTCACTTGGTGGATTAGCGATTGCAATAATGGCCGGATTAAGGACTTCTTTAAGAAAATAAGGCATTCTGTTGTGTGGTCATCTAAATAGTTTAACTCACCTTCAATAAAGGAATAGTTGTCATAACGACAATATAGGGATAGTGATTACGTGATTTTGTGGAGCTTGGTTTTTGCTATTGGGCTAACTGCTGTCCATCTTGGATCAAAGTATATGGGATTTCTCGGATTCATGCCAAGGAGCAAGCTATTATCAATAGGCGGCGGGGTATCTGTGGCATATGTATTCATCCACATACTCCCCGAATTGAACAAACATCAGTCTGAGCTTAGGGAATCCGGACTGGAATCGGAACTAAGCTTTCTTGAGCACCATGTTTACCTTGTATCAATGATTGGACTTGCTTCGTTCTATGGACTCGAACGAATGGCCCGCCTTTCAAAAAAAGAAACGAGTGCAAGTAAACGGATATTTTGGACTCATGTCCTTTCTTTCGCGCTATACAATGGACTGATCGGTTATTTATTAATTAGAGGCGAAAGCAGCAAACTATCGGAGTTATTCACATTTTTCCTGGCATTGGCGGTCCATTTTATCGCGAATGATCACAGCATGCGCGAGTCTCATAAGCGAACATACGATAAATATGGCCGATGGCTTCTTTCAGTTTCTATATTGGCAGGCTGGGTTATTGGCTATTTTAGCAGCATCGATAAAGATACAATTGCCGTACTCTTTGCCTTGCTGGCAGGGGCTATCGTATTAAATGTATTGAAAGAGGAATTGCCGGAGCAGCGGCAAAGCAACTTTTGGGCATTTTTTGGAGGAATGATTGCCTACACAATCCTGCTGCTGGCTCTTTGATGCAACTATTTTTGTTGGGCGTGCGTTCATTTTTATGTCTCTTAAAAGAGATCAGTTCTCCACCGAGAAGTGTACCAAACTGCACTTTTTTTCGGGATAAAGTTTTGAGCCAGCCCTCTCCGGCTGGCTCATTGGTTATGCGTATTTCCGTTCCTCATTTGTGAAAAAGCTCTTCATGGCGTTAAATACATCAGCCTTTTGTTTAAGGATATAATACCTAAAATCTTCATTCTTAATATTCTTGTAGGCTGACATCAGGGTCGAATGCCTATTGTACTGATTTAAATATAAACGCTACACACGGTATCCAAATTACTCCCTTGGGTTATTTCATCCCACATTTATCTTTACTTTAACATGCTTAATAGTCGGCATCGCTTTCTTCGGTTGTTCTGGCTGCCTCAGGCTATTCACAAATTTAGTAAACGATTCAGCCTGGAAAACCTTGAATGGATAATCTCCGTCTAGCGCATACCGCTGGTCACTCAATATAAGAATATGTGGAAATGGATCCCTTGCAATTATGCCTGAGCCATATAATGCGACATACCTCTTTAACTTCTCGTTCATCAGCTTCTCGCTATATACCGTTCTTTGGACCTCCACAAAGAAACTCGTATTTCGATATTGGCAAAATATATCGGGCTCGGCACAATCACCTTTTCTTCCATACTTAGGTTCAACTAAGAATGTTCCTAATTCGCCCAGGTGCGTTAATTCTTTATATACATTCAGGATAGAAAGGAAATGAATGATTTTCTGGCTATCCTTTTTTATTTGAACTTCAGGTCCAAAGTAAAGGAATGGCACATAAGCCTGGCTCCGCTGTATCTGGCCATCCCGAAATAAGCGAAGCAAAACATTATTGGCAGCATACTTAGGATTTTTCTTACCTAGGAAGTGCAACTCCGCAATACTGTCCCGATCCATCACCCGGAACTTATTTAAATCCTTTATGATTGCTTTATCCCTATCTGTCAGCATCAGCCAAACACATCCTCTTCGGTTAGTTGTTTAGGTTCCACAGACTCTTCCGCAACCTTCTTCACCTTATAGCCTCTTGCGAACATATCCTTCCAGTCAGGAACACGATAATTCATCAGTATTTTTTCTGCTTCTTCTTCCGTAAGGTATGGGGCTTGCAGCTCTGTGAGTTCATCTCGCTTAATCAGGAATCGGCCCGGGGTTTCTTTGCTAATCTTCTCACTTCCAGGTGTACCTATAATCTTAGAGTTCATAAAATCCGTGGTACGAAAGCCCATTCTCACAGTTAATAATCCACGGACTTTTGTATCTAAAATATCATGGGAAGGCCGTTGTAATGAGAGTATGCAATAAATCCCCAGGGCCCTGCCTAAAGCTACGATTTGAACAAGCTGTTTCTTCATATCCCTGTCATCCATTATCATGACAATTTCATCGATACATAACAGGATAAACGGCTGCTTTTCGGTTACCGGCAGCTTGGTAATATGAGTGACGTTAAATTTATTTAGCAGTTCCCCACGCCGTTCAAGTTCCTTGTGGATGTATTCCAACATCCTAGCCATATCATCCGGATAAACACAAACACTTTTAACATGCCGCACCCTTTTAAACAGAAAGAATTCACTCATCTTTAAATCGCCTAAATAAATGTGTAAGTCCTCAGGCGACTTGTGTTGGATTAGTGTTGTAATGATCTGCCTTACTTGCGTACTCTTACCGGCTCCTGGCTCACCAGAAACAAGGCAATTCGGTTCCGTTATAGCATTGTAGACCATCCACTCTCCAGCACTGTCTTTACCGCACACAATTGGCATTTCTAGCCCATCAAGAGCAGGAGTAATATCTTTATAGCTGTAGGTTAATTCCTTCGGCAGACTGTCATTATTGACGGTTAAAACATATTTCTTAACTTCACCATCAACGATGACATTCTTGCCAAATATTTGTTGGAAAGCAAACAGGTTCTTTTGCACAGTTTTGGGATTCAAACCAGTTGGAAGGGTAAATACATATTCGGTGGAGTGGTCGGTGCTACGGATAGAGTGGATTTTGGGATATATCTTGCGTTCGTCACTTCCTACAGTCAGGTGAATACCTCCGGCGCGGAATGCCTTAATTAGCCTCTTACGTGCCATTAAATTTGCCCAGAAACTCATGGTAACCACCTTAAAGTTATTGGGTTCATTTCGAGAAAATACACTCCGCAGGCTAGCCCGGCAAGTGGAATAGCAAACTTTAATACGTTGCCTATCCAGTGATATCCAAATGAATCTGCCATGCTATCAGTCAATGCAACTACAAGCACCCCTCCAGCTGCTAATAAAATTCCAGGTCCAAATAACATATTGATAGCCTCCTAGTTTCATATTGTTTAACAATTGAGTTTTCTAATTGTTTGAAAATTCGCGCTCCCCCTTCAGGCCTTCCGCTTCGCTTCCTCTTTAACAAATTTTTATTTTGTTGATATGGCAGGCTTTCTTCTTGTACATGTGCACTTATAATACATAGTTGAAAATCTTTTTAAAAACACTTGCGTAACAGTTAACCTCCTTCCGCAACTTATTTGCTACCGTTTTGCAACTGTGTGGCTTTCGTGTTAATAGCCTATGCCTAGGCGTGGTCCCGTTTGCCTGTCCATTCAAAATTTCTTTAATTTTTATTCAAGCTAATCTGAAAGGAATTTAAAGACAACTTGCAGAAATGGTTATAATGGAGTGTGGATGACATATGTTTGAAAATAGAATCGACTACTGGATGAATGAAAAAGGTCTAAAGAATAAGCATCTTGCTAAACTCTGTAAGGTGTCGGAGCAAACGTACTCCAGCTGGCGGCAAAATAAGTCACAGCCAAAGCTAGATCAGGCAGTCGTTATTGCTCAGGCCTTACATATCCAGCTAGATCAGTTAGTCAAAAGGAAGGAAAATGAGAAGTGAGTAAAAAACTAATGGTTACTGGTATTATTTTATCGTCACTAATTTTTGCAGGATGTTCGAAGGAAAATCCAGAGCAAGCTGCAGCTGAAGAAAAGCCGAAAGCCGGCCAAGAACAAACTGAAGGTAAAAGTCAAGATTTCAACCCAGAGGAATTTGTGAAAGAGGCTGGAAAGCATGGTATGGAATGGTACATTGCGGAAGTTGCAAAGTTAAAACCAGAAGAAATATCGCAACTTGAAGAATATCAGAAGGAGTTAGAAGCTAAAAAATTGGCAACCTATGAGGAAATTTTAAAAGGTGCCGAAACCAAAGAGGCAACCAATGATGAAGGGCAAAAGGTAATTGAGTATAAAATGGTGAACAAGTTTGACCACGATTTTCAGTTTTTCCAACTAGCTTGGACGGAAGGCGACGGCGAAAATTATTCGCAAACTGCTGACAATGTGAGGGCAGGTCAACCGTTCACCTTAATTGTTGACCCTGCCTTTGATAAAACACTGAATGACATTGACTTAAGCACACTCAGTTTAACTGGAAGTGAATAAAGATTTGGGAGTACAACACCATGAGTAACTACAGAAACGTACTCATAAAAATTGATTATATATCCAATCCAGGCTCGGTGTGGGAACAAAATGCGGAAAGAAAAGGTAACTTCCCGCTTAGAGGCCGTAAGCCTGAACAAGTGGCCCATGAGTGGATCCGCAAGCTTCGGAAAGAGATATCAAACTTTACCGTGGTAAGAGTGACCGTTGATGGTGAACACCATATTACAAAGGCCGTTCTCCAGCTGGATGTAATCCCAACTGATAATTTGCCTTTTTAGGGAAAAATGAAGCTCATAATGTTTAAAGTCCCTCAGGTATTAGAGGGACTTTAAACATCCTCATCATTATAATCTGCAATAAAAATAACATATCTATATAACAAAGTGGCATTCCGGATTGAAATCATTATGGTAAACAACACAGCCCCAAGCCAGACAGCACCAAAAATCGAAAGGGGTATTTTAACAACAAAGCCAGTTAGAAATGGAAACATCATGCTAATCTCACTTAGGCTTTTAGAAACAAGAGATATGACAATTCCAATAATTAAAACAATAAGTTGAATTATTATTGCAAAAGAAAAAAATGATATTAATTGTTTTAAGACATTATCATTTTCATTGCTACCGGTGTGCTTCTTTAAAAAGCTCAGCACTCTATTATTGCTCGCTGCAATAATAGATAAACTAGTGGTATTAAAACCTGCAAGTATTGCAATAACTGATAGTGTGTCTTTATTCATATCCATTATATAGTTCATTAAATCTTTATTGGATTTCTCAAATATAAAGAAATACACAAATATCGCGCACGCCACGATTATTGGTATCAGAAGGAATAGATTAAATTCTGTCCTGGTTGTGTATTTCTTATAATTATTTATAACTTCCCTAATATCTCTACCTGGTTTATTGTAGTCATCCTCTTCCTTAAATGATCCTTTCCTCCTTTTCATCTCCATCTATTTCCACTCCTTCAAATTGATCAATTTTTCTTTTATATGCCACAGGATTATCCTTTAAAATTATTTCAGCCATACCTTCTGTTAAGTCCTTTAACGAAGGCATACCATTTTCATTGTGATTAACTTTAATGTCAAACACTCTTTGTATATTTTCAAGTTCAATCGTGCGACTTCTCCCCGAGTGGGTTTTCCCCTGAATGCCAATACCATCAAAATGTTGCTCTTCGAATAATTTTTTAAAATACTGCTCTACTCCTATGACAGAATCTTTTGGAATTGTATTTTCGAAAGAAACTTTTACTCTAGAAATACCTTTCATGCCATTTTGTTTCGCATTATTATACAAATACAATACGTTAGCTGCTTCATTACTCTTAGACTCAAGTTGGTCAGTATCAAGATAATAATATGCGTCATTTATAACTGAAAACTGTTTTAGCTCCTCAAAAAATGTTTTTGATGGTAAACTACTTATTTTCAAAAAATTAGTCCTATGCATTTTGACAGGATCATATTTCTTATTAAATGCTACCAAGTAATCATCGATTAGCCCTCTGTGATATCTAAAGAATTTTTTGATAAAGGTTTTCCTTGCAACATTTTCTGAATCTTTCTCAAGTAGTAATAAACCCGTTCTTTTATCTACAACAAAATTGATTTCATTTTTCACTCCGTGATTTTTTGGTTTAATACCTGCTTCAACTTGCTCGAAGATATCAATGATTTCTTGTTCCTTCCCATACCTTGCAGTGATAAAAACACCCTCGTATATATTGGCGTCTTCAGATTGTTTAAATGATATTAAGTTTATCATTTTATTATCTTCTTTAAATGCACGCTCTTTTAAAGGAATATCTTGTATTATCCTTTTAAAGAAGAATTCTAGGCACTCAAAGTCAAATCTGTCTAAATCATACGATTTCCCTGTAAATTTTGGAGTGGTTAATTCATATCCGAAGATTGCCACAGGTTTAGTTTCCATGAGAGTCTCCTTCCCAGGAAGACCCGCAGGTGTAATATATATTATTGGATTTAACAATAATATATGTTACACTAAATTTGACGATTGACGTGCGGGTCTAACTGCATGTCCTTTTTTTATCTTAATGTTACTAGTTTTGTAGAATATTGTAAATTACGGAATTATATATCACATAAATTACACAATAACCCTTCCTTCCCGGGAAGGGTTATTGTGTTGGTTATTTCACCCTTAATTTTTGCCCAGGGTAAATCAAATCTATATTCTTAAGTTTGTTCAGGACCTTGATTCTTTGAATGGTTGTTTTATACTTCAGCGCAATTCCCGAAACCGTTTCGCCTTTTTTGACAACATGGTATACAGCCTTGATTGTTGGCTTTGGAGTCGAAGCAACCTTAACATCCTTCTTGAACTGCTCGAACAAGTCAGGTCTTGCTACCCATGGAGCCGGGCAGTTTTTTCCAGTAATGTCATAGTGCCTGTAAATATCAGCTGAAGGATCCAGCTTAAACCTCTTGCACAGCTCAGCTACCACCTTAACGGTCCTCGCCACCGTATCCTTATGAATAGTTCCATCCTTCTCAACGCACATTTCCACTCCGATTGTATTAAGGTTTGCATTCCCGCCCCTATAAGTTGGAACCGAAGCAAGCAGCCTCTTGACCTTGGAAGGTTTTTCATTTGCTTGATAGGCCACTTCATTTAGTGGGACGATTAGGGATGCGCTGTCGCGATCAACAAATAGATGAGCAGATGCAGCCCTGCCACCGCCGCCGTCTTCCCCATCAAAGTAATTGGCGTGTGCCTCGTCACTTCCCCCGGGATTAGCTGTCCAATGGACTACAATGGCCATCACAGACAATAACGATATACCTGGTCTAGAAAACCTATTCTTTTGAACAATATCCTCTTTCCAAAGTGCAGTTGCCATTACTCATCCACTCCCTTTTCTACTGTGGCCGCCTGTTCTTCGGCAGCTGGCATTACTGACCTTTCCTCAGACCGTCTAATCTTTGCCTCAATCTCACTGGCCACCCACTGGATAGCCCAATTCGGAATCCACTTATCCCAACCTGCCCTTGTAAAGTTGGCAGTCATAGATGTTAGAGTATGGAACAGGATGCCACCCCAGAAAGCGTAGAAGAACGCTGGGGCAGGAGTGTGGAAGATGATATCGAGCATGCTTCCCCAGGCTGGTAAAACGAGCATGACAGCCGTTCGCAAGACACCTTGGAGACCATAAGCGCTGGCATAAGAACCATCCTTCTTAGATGCTGTGATACCGCCTGCCCAATCAAATAGGATTGCTAGTATTAGCGCCAGAATAAAGTAAATGTGCAGCTCCCCTCCGTACAACTTACCGACGACAGAACCTGCAAATCCTGCAACCGTGCCGGCTGCCATGTTCTTCAGTGTCAGCAGGCTGCTCAAGTCAAAAGCATCATAGTAATTTCTCATTCTCATTTCTCCCTTTTTGGAAAATAAAAAGAGCCCTCAGATGAGAGCTCTTCCGCTATTTGTTATTTGTAAAAAATTGAATAAAATCGTTCCCTAAGTCACTTATATATAATGAATCACTTTCCCATACCTTAGAATGAAAACCGATAGATCTCCTTGGAAGGTACCTACGACGCTGATCTTCAAGCGCATTTACATAGTCAACCAAATCATTTACTGTCTTTACTAATTTGTTATAATCCTCATCCAAGCTGCTAACCAGTAATCCTTGTCGCTGTAGTTTCTCATTAGTCCTGTGATAAATATCCTCGGAAATGCCTTCTTTCAAAAGATATTCTTTTAATTCAAGGTGAGTAAAATGCGGCCGGTGAAGCTTGTGAAAGAGAAGTCTGAGATCTATTTTGCGAAGATTTTTTAGAATATCTAAGTAAATTATTATCGTTGTTGGCTCTGGGTTCTCAGTTGCTGTCAAATTTACAAATCCATTAGCAATATACTCTATTTTATCTGCTTCCTGTTCGTCAATTACGTAATCGCAAATAAGTCCAGCAAAGAAATCCTTAATTGTCCTTTTCTGCCGTTCCCCTAAAGCTCGGTAATTTCGTTCAATTTCTTCGATTCGTAAACTCAATTCATAAAATAAGCGAAGCAAGTTCGCTTCCATCCTTTGTTGTTTATAATTTAAAACAAAACTTGTGAAGCCAGGAACAACTGCCCCTACTACTCCTTCAAGAAAAATTTCCGATACAACAGAAACCCCTCCGTCTACACTGCACTCAAGAATGTCTTTAGCCTTTTGAATAAAAGGCTTACCTCCATTGTTATCCAAATAAACCCCCTCCAATGATTCTATTATATCAAATCACAGGAGGAAGTATTATCCAAATTTACTAGTAATAAGTTACTTTACATACAACGCCCGTCTGGGAGATTTAACCTTTAATCAAAAGAACGAACTCCGAAAGTAAAATTAAGTTTAAAATCGCTCGCGATTGTTCTTAATGACCATTTGACTCATCCCATCAACCCAGTTAAGCACTTCTTGCAAATCAACAGTGTTGTTCCAAAATTTTAATGTTGTCCCTTCTAGCTGCCGAAAAGTCTCCTGGTTTTGGGACTGTGGAATCAACATGCTGCCTACATTTAAATCAATAAACATATTGGGATTTTCAGAAGTAGCCCATTGGTCAAGACGTGCTTCAAAATGCTCGTAATCATTTCTGATAGCTCTTAATGACTCAGGTGGTTCTGGAAACTCAGGGTTTCTTTCCCTAAGAATCTTGGCCCTTTCTACCGCCTTTGCATGTTCGTTATTTCGTTGCCTTGCTCCAATTGCCTCTTCATCGACGAGTCGAAGAACAAGCATGGCATGATTGATGATAGACATAGCATAGCTAATAACAATAGAAGCTGATTTTGTTTTGGATGCCTCGACTAGCTGAATAGCATTTTCCTTAATCCAGTCATTTCGGTTGTTTATTTCTTCCTCATAAATCCTCATTACAAAACTAAGTTTTCCTTCATCATTTGGGAAAAATTGATTGTCCATAATGTCCTCCTAGATTGATATATTTTAATATCAATCTATTTATTGGAGATTTGTCAACCTTTTTACGAACTCCGTTAAATGACTTCTTCTTCCGATACTTGTTCAGATACAATTGTATTTCCATCTACAGATATTACTCTCATTTTCAACGTCATTGGACTCTCTGTTAATGGGTTCCACATTTCAACTGTATAGAAGTCGCCCACTTGCATTAGATAATCGCCTCCTCTTCATATATGACTGTATACATTCTGGCTGTAACTCCATCGGTATTTAAGTTTGTGAAATTTTGAAAAACAATCAACAATGGATTCGCAGAATCGAATATAATACCTCCGGGTGACTCATATTTTAATGTCAAAGCTGTTGTTCCACCTGCTGTAGTGAAAGCTAGTTGTTCCGCTCCATAGGTAACAGCCCCTATACCAACAACAATAAAATGAGAACCTGTTGAACCTGCAATAGGTGGGGAATAAGCACCAATATACTTGAGCCGTCCTAAATACCCCGGCGTAGGGGATATAGTAACTGATGCAGCGGAATTAGAATTAATAACCGCTGTCATTGTTGCTCTTGCCTTTTGAAGTCTTACTTTCCTCCCTGTTAGCGCGACATTCATCGCGCCGTTTGCGCCTTCTACAGGTTCGTAGTCGTCAGCTGTCTTGTTGAAATACTGGGGGACTGCAATGCCTTCGGTGTTACGTTTTACGAACTTATCAAAAAAGCCCATTCATCTAACCTCCTAATCTATTAATTACTTGTAGCAATATCTTAAGCCTGCGAGATCAAGCTCGTTGTCTGTGGCCCCTGTCGCTGTTGTGATAACAGAGATTTTTCCATCATCAAACAAGTAAACTCGAGCCCAATGGTTGTTAATGTATCCAGCGATTAATAAGGCATGACTTGTTGTAGGCTTAACGATGGATGGCATCGTAAAGGCTGGTAGGTAACTGGCCCCACCGAATTGCCCGTTCTTTATCCGCCCGCGAAAAACAACCTCATTGCCAATTATTGAGTATTGTGGAGTTGTAAGGCCTGCAACCCACCCGTTTTGCAATGATAGGTTTGTCCAAATCAGGGGAGAGTCCGTAACAACCTCATACCACCCTCTAAAAACATTGTCGGAATGAACAGTCCCGATCCACGTCCGGCCGTCGGCATTCCTCTGTAATCTGAACTGCTTCATGCCCTGCTCTGACTGAGTTACATCAATGTTGTACCAAGCTGTACTACCTGGAATCGGGTGCGAAGGTATATTTAGACTTGCACCGTAATAAAAACCGACACCAAGCGTTAATATGTCAAAGCCTGCAGCTAATTTTGTTCTCAGTCCGGTGTCTGCAGACAGCTTGACCATTTGAGCATTCTCTCTTACCCATGCCAAAACCTCTTCGTACTGCTTCTCCAAATTGTTCAAGTTAACCGCAGTTAGTGGAGTACCAACTTCAAGGATTTGGCCCTCAGCTGGGACCAGGGTGATCGTACCATCGGCATTAGTCCGCATAGTATAGGTCATAGGTTTTTCAACAACTCTGTCTTTCCAGAGTGTTTTATTATAAGGCACTAAATTCCACCTCGGCTTTCTGTTACGCCATTCAAGTAGCCCTCATACGAGAATTCCTGTCTAAATATCCGTGTCTGTTTCTTAGCTTCGAAGCTATCCTCAACCAGAATGACATCAGCGCATTCTAATATAGGATTTTGCCGCCAGATTGTTTTGTAGATGGCGTTGTAATTACTTTCGGTTATAATCCAATTTGCCACATCCCTTGCATGGGACTCTGTGGTGATTAACGGGTTAGCGATAGCAAACGAATCGCCATTGGTTCCTTTAATACTTGTATTTACGACTACAACTTCGCGCTCGCCGGTAGATTCATACACCTTTACTACAACCTCATAGATGGACTTATCTAAACTGATTTCGGGTTCTTCGAACATTTGATCATATTCAATGTTCTTCATTCCAAAACCGTTTGTAACCAATGGATATGCCCCACCAAAATAATAGGATTGCCCACAGTAATTCAGATAGTTGCTACTCGCGTCCAGGGCTGTAAATGGCTTAATAATTACTGTTCCCGTCCTGTCCTGGTATACGGCTGCTTTCCCCGCAATCCCGATGTGTTGCAAGGCCTCCCTCGAGTTGAGTCTTCCTTTAAATCCCGGTGACGATATTCTTTTTAGGCTGTCATCCACTGAAAACTTGGTAATGCCTGCTTTCTGGAGGACATCAACTGCTAAATTATAAAGATTACTTGCGGCTGTATTGTTATAGCTGATTTGCGCTAACATGTTGAAGCAATCTTGGCCAATTAAAGAAATGCTCATTGCTGCAGTCTCGTTTTTCCACTCGGAAAGATAATAAATTCCCATCGGCACCCATTCTATAAAGGAATGCTGTTCTATTGGAAAGCCTATGAAAATTGGATCTGATATTTCTTCCATAACTAAACCAAGTTCCAATCTAATTTCTGGCCGGCTTGCGATAATTTCGTTCATTTTGGCAAGAGTTAAGATGTCAAACTCTGCACCAGTATTATCAAGGGTGACCCGCAATTCATTTGTGGGTAATGTCTCATTGATGGTGCTCATTTCTTCAAGAAGGTTGAAGCTTATGATAGTTTCATCACTATACTCTTTTGTGACTCCATAAAGAGTGAAGAATATCCTGGCGTTTATTTGGCGAACAGGCGCATAGACAGAGTCCTTAAATTTCTTACTAACGTTCAACAAGTCTATGCACCTACTTTTCTATCAAGCTGAATTTGATATCTTTCCATTCAGCCTGTCCGTTTTTAAAAATTAACATCGGTGCCTGGCGATCCCCAGAATAAAAAGTTCCTGTTTTCATTCCGTTTGCTTTAGGGTCGAAGTAGGTAACAGAAAAGAATACGGGGTCCACCAAGTTAAGGATTCTGCTATACTCTGCCCCCGTTAAAAAAGCCCATCCAACCTCAAGCTTTCTTTTAGTGGCAATCCGTTCAATAATCATCGTTCCCTTGGCATTTCGCTCTGCTTTACTTAAATCAATAATGCCCACGTCATATTCAGATGGAGTGGGTAAAGCCACCCCGCTGATGCTGATCAGTGCCATTTACCCGCCCCCCTAAATCGGTTTCAACCTTACATTCGTTCCAACCCGTTGGTTTTCTTTGTCAATATACGGCTTGATAATGCGTCCGAATGTCCTGCCATCAAGTTGCAAAATAATATCACCACCAGTGCCGCTGGATCTGCTACCCTGGTTGGCTTGAATAACAGCGTTACCGACCGCCCCTGCAATGATATCCTGCAGCTTATCGAGTGGCGATACGACCTCTTTACCGCCTGGGTTATCACCGATTAGAGCAAGTGTCGGGCCGTTTGTGATGCCGCCTTTAGCAAGCTTCGGAATTTCAGGGAGATTGCTAAATGGTTGGCCAAATCCCGGCACAGAGAAGTTTTTCAGGCTTTTGATTGGTTTATTGATTCCGTCAATAAGTTTGTTCAAAAGTGTTTTCACACCATCAGCAAGGCCGTTAGTAAAGCTGGTTCGAATTTTGTCAAAGGCAGAAGAAATCTTATCAACGACATTCTTTTTAAACCAGTCGTAAACCCCAGTAAATTTGCCTTTAATGGTAGACCAGATTTCAGAGGCTTTCCCGCCTATTGCATTCTTGGAATTACCGATTGCATCACGAATTTTGTAAGCTACGTTGTCCCTAAACCAGTTGTATATTCCGTTAAACTTATTTTTTATTGCTATCCATACTTCTCCAGCCTTGCCTGCAATTGATGTCTTTGCATTATGAATGGAGTCCCGGATTTTGTAAGCTACATTGTCTCTGAACCAGTTATATATTCCGGTAAACTTATTTTTTATTGCAATCCAAACTTCCCCCGCCTTACCAGCTATTGCTGTTTTGGCATTATGAATAGAAGTGGCTATCTTATCAGCAACGTTTGTTTTAAACCAGTTATAAACTGTCATAAATTTGCCTTTGATTGTAGCCCAAATATCATCAGCTTTTTTGGCAATACCACTTTTTGCATTAGTAAAGACTGTGGTAATTTTGTCAGTCACATTAGTTTTGAACCAGGATTGGACTGATTTGAAACTGTTCGTGATTGCAGTCCAAAATTTCCCCGAATAGGTCTTGAAGGATTTAACCCAATCATCGAATGTACCCTTGATGTAAATCCATATATTTTTAAAAGACGTCGTGGTGTTCTTGCTTATAGCTTTTAATCCGTCATCCCAAAACTTGCCTATGCTTTTCCAGGAGTCTCTAAACAAAGAAACAATTTTAGGGCCGAATGCTTTAATTCCACCTAGGACTTTTCCGATTAAGATAAGGTTTGCAATATTCCAGATCGCCTTGACGGCGCCTACTACAAGCTGCTTTGCGCCTTGCCAGGCCTTTTTCCAATCGCCGGTAAAGACTCCTGTGAAAATTTTGAGCAAACCAAGAACAACGTCAATTAGGCCGTCAATGGCCCCTTTGATATTGCCCCAAATTGTTTTTACAATCCATTTGAAAACCGGTTTAAGAATCTTCATAAGGTTTCGCCATGCTTGGCCCATTTGCTTGCCGTTTTCCTTCCAAAACTTAGCGATATATTCAATCTTGTCTTGGAGATATTCTTTAATTGCTTTATAAACTTGTTTGAAGACTTTGCCTAAAGGAGCAAAGAACTTTTTCACCTTATCCGCAAATTCCTTTACTTTATTACTGACTTTTGACAGCGCTCCTTCTGATTGACCGGTATCCATAGCAGGTATCGGGATACCTCCTCCAACGACAGAACCACCGATTCCCTCTGCTCCACCACCTCCACTGTCAGGAGAAGATGCCGCACCGCTTGAAGGATCAGCTAATTGGTTGATTTCGTCGAAGCCAGCTACACCTAGACTAGCTTTCTTAGCTTCCTTTGCCGCTTTCTTTGCAGCTTTTCCAGCGTTCGTTGCTTTTTTACCTGCATTTTCATGGGCAGCACCAAGATTATTAACGGCAGCAGTTTGATTGTTTATTACACCAGTTTGCTGAGGTATATCACCTTTTTTGCCGATTAGAGCTCTAACAAATTGTGCAACTACACCCATTACGGCTGCCACTTTATTTGCCAAAACAGTTAATACTGGTAAGGCTACGTTTAATATTGGGAGAAATGCTTGGCCTAATGCCAATTTAACGTTGTTTAGCGATTGGACAAAAGTACCCATTCGGACGGATGTACTATCAGCAACAGTTGTACCGTATTTTTGAGTAGCTTGTTCGAGTATGGCCATATACCTAATTTGCTGTTGGGTTTGGAAATTTAACTGCTGCCAGGATGCTCCGTTGGCAAACTGTTTGAAGGCATTGGTGGATTCAATCATTGCTACGTTCACATTAATACCTAAGTCCTCAATAGCCTCCGTATTGCCTAGCAAACCGCTTCGGATGCGCTCGAATGTATCTTCCATAGTTCGGCCTGTAGCAGAGCTTACGACCGCTGTAGCCTTCATCAATTCTTCTGTTTTCTTTCGGGTATCGTCTGCTCCAGAAGAAAAGGTACTAAGTAAATTGCCATAAGTGGCACCCGCTTTTACCGCTTCAAGCTTAGAGTAGCCAAAAGCCGCCCCTGTTGTTTGTGCCCATTTATTGAATTCACCAGCACTCTCGCCCATAATTCTGTTAATTTGGTTCAAGCTAGTTTCAAAAAGCATGGCATCTTTAACAGCAGAGCCAATACCAAGTGTTACTCCTATTCCAGCTAAAACGGTACTAATTTTACTCATTGACTGATTAATAGAGTTACCAAAGTTTCTAACTTGAGATTGTGCTTTTTGCATACCTTTTTGGAGACCGCTGAAATCAGCACCAGCCCGTACCATAAAGTTTCTTACAATTGCCATTTACCTTCACCTCCTCTTGAAAACAAAATAAAAGGAGCCCCTATGATATGAACTCCTAATAAACAGTGCCACCAAAAGCAGCGTTAAGTTTCTTAACTTCATTCAGCATTTCTTCAGGTGTCATTCGTTTTGGTTTATCTTCACCGTTGAGCTTTTTAAGTACCTCAGTTAAATCTTTAATTGATAATTTGCCGACCCGCTGCCAACGTGCATTGAAATATGCAACAGTAAGTTGATTTTCAATTTCATGTTTGCGTATTTCGCTTTCAAGTTTTTGTTTTTCATTAAACACCTTGATAGAGATGCTCAATTCGTAAGGGGTCATCTCGTTATACTCCGAGATGCTTATGCCCAAATGGATTGCAGATTTTAAGGACTCTTCCCAGCTCCACGTTACTGGCTCTTCTCCGCAATCCTCTGATCGTTTTTTTCATCAACCTCGACAGTGCCGAATGCCGCTTCAAATGCTTGCTGCATCTTTTGCATGATTTCAGAGAAACTTGGTGCCTGGTCGAGTAGATCCTCCATGTCCTCGAGTTTCAGGACCTCGTTATGCCGTCTTGCATCGTACTCCAAACCAATGAGCATGATTTTTTCTAGTTCTCCTAGGTCTGTACCTTCAAATTCAAAGTTTTCGAGATTCTGACCTGTTACAGCCATCATTTTTTTCAAGGCCTTATGGCCAAAACGGACTTCCCTTGGACGATCCAAATTAATAATGACAACATCGTTTTTATCGTTTTTATCCGGCATTTCATTTCCTCCTAATAGAAAAAGACTAGAGAAAACTCTCTAGTCTTAAGCAGTTTTGACTACTACAACTTCATATACTTTTGGAGCTTTATTCGACTCGTTAGCAACGATTGTTAATTTCTTTGAGCCGATTGTCATAGCAATCGCAGCTGATGCCACTCCACTATTAAGCTTTTGAGCAAATACCCCGTCAACAAACAAATCGATGTTTTGGCCTGCTCCGGTGGCCGTTACTGTAACGCTGGCAGCAGTGACACCACTAAAAGCATACAGGTAATTGCCGTTATTGAATGCAGGTGTCAAAGCCCCGCCCGTTCCAGCTAACGCTAGTGCAGAAAGCCCAGCTGAAGGCGTAAGTCCAAGGCTCGGTTTTCCACTGACTTTTACAGTCGCTTCAAAGCTGACACCGTCTTCCATTTCAGCTCCAGTGCTGACGCCTGTTACAATTCCATTAAAGGTCCAGGCAGCGCCAAAAGGAAAAAGGATAGTGAAAGGGAGCATCGTTCCATTCATATAAGCGTTATAAAGGGCGACCTGCCCATTTGTATCGCCGGGATTGAAAAAACCCGATAAAGAAGCTTCTCCTGCATCCTTTAGGCCCTGCATGAAAGTGCGAAAACCATCAACACTATCCAAAGTGGTTGTTTCTAGTGTGTCGGCAGACAAATCAAGTCCGCCAATGGATGTCAGGTCGGCCACGCTATTAGCATTAACTAACAGCTTCGTTCCCATTGCAGCAAACATTCTATTACCTCCTAAAATTTAAATATACCTTCAATCAAACACCGGTAAAGCGATACCTGATTTTCATATAGTTCTACCGGCTTTTCGTAAGTAAAGTTTTGAATAAAAGGGCCGGAGTGACCAATGTTCCGGCTCTGGAATGATACTAACTTTGTTATGACTTGCTGAGTAAGATCCTTTAGCCCCGCATACGAATCTGTAAAGATATTAATCTCGCAAGGTACCTCCTTGCTGGAATGGTAGCCCTTCAAACTCTTGTCCTGGAGTCCTTCAGATGATACATAAATTATATATGGAGCCGGTGTCCCCTCAGGAGCATTTAAGGGGTACACCTTATCCGCCAGTCCTGGCAAAGAAGACAATTCCGCAGTCAATGCCTCCTCAAAGTTCACATTAATCACTCCAATTTATCAATTTCCTTTGTTAAAACCTCAACAACGGTTTCCTCAATTTTTTCGTTATTGTCATCAAGGGATTTTCTCATATACCTGAATCCGGGAGTATACTTGCCATACTGATCCATCCAACCATACTCCTGGGAAGCAGGGTAGTATGAACGATTGCCAGTGGATGACTCTTTTACAAAGACATCGTTCATACTCTTGTCCAACGTCACCTGGTAGACTTTCTTGCCCTTTATCTTTGCTCGTTCACCTTTTAAAACAAGACCCTTCTTGAGGTTTCCCGAATCAACAGGGGCGTTCTTTTTGGCAGCCCTCAAGGCAATTGTTCCACCTTTTCTAGCTGCCTTCGTGACGCACTTTTGGGGCAATCTCTCGAGAGTTTTGAGTGTTTTTTCAAGCTCCCGCATGCCTTTGATTTCCGAACGGCGAGCCATCACATTACTTCCTTGCAGACAAGTTCCAGGAATCGATTCTTCTCGTCTATGTTAATTGGCGGGGTTACCAATTGGAGTTCTTTAGTGCCATACTGGATTTTCATCGTCGCATCGATATCTTTTCTGTACCGAATAGTGACCTTTGTGGTGGCCTCTGAATGAGTCTGAAGTGCGCTATAGAGTTCCCGTCCTCGCAACGGCTTTACATTGGCCCAGACGGTAGCAACTTTCTTCCAGTTATCGGCTCCTTTAACCACTTCCCCGTAACCATTCCGTTTGTCGGACAGCTTTAAAAAAGTGACTCGCTTATTTAATTGACCTGGATTCATTTTAGCTGCCTCCAAACGAATGGAATTTATACGGGCCGATGAGCGCATTCACAGAAAACGCAATTTCTCCTTCAACCCTGCCGAGTACCCCACGATTTTCATACCAATGAGCAATTAGCATGTACATTGCCACGATTACTTCTTCGGGGATGTCCCACCTGGTTTCGTCAGTCATTTTTTCCGCGAGTAAGGGCCGCTTCAGCTTAGTTTCACAGAAACTTCTTGCAGCTTTTATGAGCAGATCCTTAATGAATTTATCATCTTCAGGTGGGGTATCTCTCAGGTAGCTTTTTGCATCTTCCAGAGTAATCAACTCACCCATTTAAGTTCGCGAGAGCTTCCTCAGCCTCTTCCTTACCCTGGACCTTCTCTCCGTTAGGAAGTAGATACCAGCCACCACCCAAATGCTTTAATCCCACAATAGGAGCCTCAATTTCGTCGTTTTCAATATCCTGTGTAGTCTCAACGACGATTGCAGATCCTACCTCGACAAGAACCTCTGCCTCTTCCCGGTCCATTGTTTCGCCAACTTCGTATTCCTTATCAGTTTCAAAAACCCCTGCCGGTGAAGCAGAGGTTTTGAGCATCTTGATTTTCAATCGGAACACCCTTTCTTTATCCTAATTTCACACGGACAAATCCTTCAGCGAGAGCAGGCGCTCCATCTGTCTCCAGACGCCCAATAAAGCCTGTTTGGTTTGACTCGGCATAAAGCTCCACCAGACGTTGGATTTGCATGTCAAGTGCATCCGCAATCCAGTAGTTGGAGAAATCTGCGAGAGCACCAACATACTGGCCAGTTGTAAAAGTATTAGGAGCGAAATCGGAAGCGTTGTATTTGAAATTGAGAAGCTTGTCTGGGTTTGGTCCGTTTGGATCAATCATATAACGGCCATCTCCGTCCTTAATTTTGAGCAACTGCAGGATTGCATCCGGATGGAAGACCCACTGCGCTTTTCCGTGATATCCCTGTTTAAGTGCAAATTTAGCAGCCAAGAGACCGTCGTATGTGACAGCATTTGCAGAATTTCCGTTAGCGATGTCCCTAGTAGTCGGTACACCATTAGCGCTTGCAGTGAAGATTCCAAGAGGCTTACCTACACCGTCACCAGTAAGGAATGCTTTTTCCTGGGCAACCGCAAATTTATAAGCAAGTCTTTCACGTACAATCGCTTCGATTGGAAGTGCAGAGGCACGCAAAAGTTTATTTGACACCTTAACCCGCTTAGCCAGTGGATTTGGTTTGAATTCACGCTTTCCAAATTTCAAGTCTGTTTCATTACCTGTTGCAAGTTCAGTTGTCCAATCCGCATCAGTAGCGTCCTGAGCAAGTGTAGGTACGCCAAGAGAAGCTGCAGACGTCAATGGCTGAACGAAAGCCAATTGGCGAATAAAGACCATGCTATCAAGATTTTTTAGTAGTTGTTTAACAAACTGCATTGGTACGACAGTAAATCCACCGTCTGCATCAACGCCAGCTTGCAGGGCCCGGGATTCTTCAGGTGTGAAGTTTGCCTGGTGACCGTTAGAAAGATATTTGTCGAAGGCAGATCGGTACTCATCAGTTTCAGTAAAGTGCCTCTTCTCGTTCCCTGGAACAGCTGGAGTTGGTAATGGAGGCTCTTGGCCGCGAGTTTCCCCTTCCATTTGAGAAAGCTGCTCTTCCATTTCGATTTTGCCGCGAAGCTCCTCAGCCTCATCAATATACTTTTTCCATTGATCCTTAAATTCCTGAGTATTATCCCTGTTCTCAGCCTTTGCTGTTTCAAGAGCAGCACGGGCCTGATTAATCAGATTTGCACGCTTTTGACGCATTTCACGAATTGCTGGTTTCATAAGGTTGTTACCTCCAGTATTTTAAAATAAAAAAAAGACGTTCCTAGAACATCTCCATCAATTCCAATTCCTTTTCAAAAGAATTGTCGGTATTCACTTTTTTCTGTTTGAATTCATTAAAGACAGCCTCAGCCGAACGGATTCCGGTCTCACTTGTGGGATAGGCCGGAGTAGTAACTGGACTAACTTCAAACAGTTTAGCTTTTTTTACAGTCCGGACAGCCATCTCTTCAGTTTCATCCCACTCGTCAACTTCTGCCCGGAATATGAACGAAGAACCACGGACATCGCCGCGTTCAATGCTTTCAACATACTTGTCAGCCCAAGAAGGAGGGGTGATTTCATAACGCAGGCCAACTTCATCCTCTTGAAGTTTCAAGGTGCCAGCTGTGTTCCTGCCAAGGATTTCACTAGGATTGTGATTCCATGCAGCATAGATGTCGTCATTGATTGATTCAGCAAAAGCGCCGCGTTCAAACTGCTCCGCGAACATCCCCCAAATAGGAACACTACGCTGGCCCCATTTCACCGCATAGCCGACAATCCTTTTCTTTTCACCTTCAGGCTCAGCTCTCACTTCTATATTGGTGAGGGAGCGTTTTTCCTTCTCATTCACTCTTCTCACCTCCTTTCAGGTATTGCTGTCCGGCCATATTTACAGGGATCATATTTCCGTTTACCAAGTAAGCATCCAAGCCTTCAATTTTGTCTTCATTTTCCTTATCCCGAATATCATTTCCGCTCAGCCAACCATTCTGTCGGCCGATTTGATAAGCTTCGTAGCGAGATTTCATATCGCCTCGCATCAAACCATCCAGGTTGTACTCAGCATAGTATTGCTTTCTTTCTTCCGTGGTTAAGAGCTTCCAATTAAGAGTCTGTTCCCATCTTACTGCCCAAGGCCTAATGGTATGTTTAGCAAAGCCAATGTCCTGGTGTTCGATATTGGAGAAAGTTGCTTTATCCAGATTGCCCACTAAATGCAAAGGAACCCGGTAAAGCCTCGCAATCTCTTCCAACTGGAATTTACGGGTTTGTAAGAACTGGGCATCTTCAGGAGGTATCCCAATTTGTTTATAAGTCATGCCTTCTTCGAGTATGGCCACCTTATGAGAGTTTTCAAGCCCTTTATGCATTTCGTCCCAGCTCGAACGCAGGTGCTTGATTGCATCTTCCCCCAGTTCTCCAGGGTGTTCCAAAACCCCAAGTGGTTTTGCCCCGTTGCTGAAGAATCTCGACCCGTATTCCTCTGCAGCTTGTCCGAGCCCGATGCTTTCCCTCGCTAAACCTATTACTGAAAGACCTACTAGGCCATCTAATGAGAATCCAACTAAATGGAGCATCTGATCAGCCGAGAGATTTATCACCTTACCGTCTGGGCCAGCAACTTCATACCCCATTTTCTTGGTGGTTGGATTTCGCTTTGGAATAACTTTTGATGGGTGCTGTGGGTAGAGTCCTCTCGGTTCTCCATCCGGTCCCCAATCGATAAATGCGTAACCATTCCCCCAAAGCAAAATGCACGCCTGCAAGACTTGCCTGAAAGTAAAGCTTGTCATTTCTTCGTTCGGTCTCGAATGCAATAAATCATATAGTTTCTTTTCTCGAGCCTTCGCTCGGCCATTGCTGCCTTTATCCCTGTATAGGTGTAAAGGTAAGGAGGCCATTGTTTCAGATATGACATTTACACAGGAAAACACAGCGATATAACTTAGAGCTGTGGTCTCATTTACTACTTTCCCAGCGTAACTCCTATTGCCTCCACTTAGCCAGGCAACATCTGAATCGCTAGGATTAGCCAAATCCATTGAGCGCTTTCCAAATAGTGAATCTATAAAGCCCATTGTCTTTTATCACCTCCTCGCTGCCAAAATGCTCACCCCTATCAGAGAAAATCCGACAAATAAAAAAGCCGCAGGTTTGTATATCATGTTCAAACCATAAGCAGCTATTGAAATTCCAGATAAAAAGGCGAAATCAGTCATGTGTTTTATAAAATAACCTTTGATAGGATTCTTTTTCATAGCGATACAATCCCTCTCCTTTTGTAAACACTTGGTTTAACCGCTATTTCTTCAAGTTTAACGGCAATGGCCATAGCATTTATAAGCGAAACGGTTAAGTCGATCCTATCAATCGATTTGTTTTTCATCGGTTTGATATTTTCATTCCCGTCAACAGCAATATGGACGTTGCCAAAACACCAGCGTGCTGCCGGATTTTCCTCATGTTTCATAGCGCCTGAACGTAAAAGCCGCTCAATTTCCTTCATCGCCGGAGACATCATCGCCATATTCTGTGCCACTTCAAGCACTTCCACGTCCTGATTCATGAGCCTCTGGGTCAACATACGGCTATTCCAAGGGTCTGTACCTAGCTTTTCGAACTTATATTGCTTGCTATGTTGTAAAATCCTAGCCTCGACAAACTCATAGTCAATGACATCACCAGGAGTTGCATGCATAAAACCGTCATTTACCCATTTGTCATAGGGAACCTTATCCCGTTTTATCTTTTCTACCATCTTGTCTTCCGGAATCCATCCCTCACTTAAAAAATACCATCCGTCCAGTCCTTCCTGAGGAGGAAATAATAGAGTTAGCCCGGTCAAATCTGTAGTTGCTGATAAATCGAGCCCTGGATAGCAACGCTTACCCAGCAAATCTCTTTTGTTAATCTGTTGCACCGAAGTATCCCATAAGGTTAAGGGCAACCAACCAACAGATTTTAGGGCAACCCATTGATTGAGTCGGAGCCAACGGAATAACTTCTCTTTTGCAGCATCGTTACGCGCTCCAATCGCTTCTTGCCGAACAGCTTCAATGTCAATCGTTACACCCAACGATGGATTAGCCAGATACCAGGTTTTTTCGTCAAAAATATCAGCTTCTTCAGGAGCGCAAAATATTTTTACATACCAATAAGGGTCCTCAATCTCGCCGACAGTAATCTTTCGAGCATATTCGTGTACTTCCCACCCGATAGATTTTTTGTCCGGGTCATCACCGGCCGTTGTTATTACCCAATATAACGGTTCTTTCCTTGCCGAACCGGAACCAAATGTCATAACGTCCCACAATTCACGATTGGGCTGTGCGTGGAGCTCGTCAAAAATAACTACAGTCGGATTAATACCGTGCTTAGTATAAGCTTCGGCCGACATTACCTTCAGGAATGTGCCAGTTTCAGTATTAATGATTTCTTTTTTGCTATCAACTACCTTAAGAAGTGAAGACAAATCCTCATCCTGGTCAATCATCTGAAGGGCAGCCTTGTAAGTTAATCCGGCCTGTTCTTTATCAGCTGCGCAACAATATATTTGACCTCCAGGAGGATCCATAACCAGGTGCTTCAACGATAGTGCCGCAATAGTAGTCGTTTTTGCGTTTTTCTTAGGGATTTCAAGATAGGCATAGCGATATTGGCGATAGCCTCGCTCGTTGACCGTCCCGTAAACATCCCAAAGTACATCATGTTGCCATTTTTGCAAGACAAAAGGTTGGCCGTAAAAATCATCTGTCAGGTTTAACAGCTGGATGAATTCAATAACCTCGAGGGCTCGGGAAGGATCATGAGCCATTGCCTACCCCTCGCTTTTGAAGAAAGGAAGACATTTTGCTCTTTTTAGAGTCTTCCGGTTTTTTAGGAACAGATCTTAAAGCAGATTGGATTGTCATAATGTTTTCTTTAGAAATATCGATTAGCATTTTTCGCTTATCCTTAAGCGCCTTGCCACAATCCAATATTTGTTTTTGCATTTTCACTTTTATTTCCATCTTTGTAGCAAAATCGATTTCTTCATCCTCGCACTTTTCATCAAACTCTTCTAAATTTTTCATAAGGGTTTCCTTAAACACTTCGATCTCTTTGCACTCGGCATGGATTAAACAGTGAAGGTTTATGATGTGTCCGTAAAGGTCATCATCTTTGCCGATTGATTTCAACAATTTCTTAACCCTTGTGAATTCTTTATGTGCTATAGGATTCTTTTTAACTTCAGGACTCTCTTTAAGGTGAGTACCTGTCAGTAATTCACTCTCACCTTTTTCCCTTACTTGTTTTTCAGCCTTTGTTCTATGTCCTTGCACCAGATGCAAAGGTTTTGGTGGTCGTCCTCCTGGCACAATACTCACCTCCTAAAAAAAATTTGTAGTTTTGGGAAAAAATCTTGCGTTCAGGTGGGGACGCGGTCTTACAAGGCTATATAATTAGGAATTTGACCCACCCCCACCCCTGAATGTAAAATTATGTTATAAACAAATAAAATAAAGGTTAATGGGGAGCTATCTTATGCAAACATCATATTTTCCAGCTAAATTTAATGAGCCTTCTTTTCACTGCCCACATTGTAACGTTTTTGCTTCACAAGATTGGTGTGATATTTATTATGACGCAGGGATTGGTTTTAAAGCCATGCCTCTATATCGCACCTCAATTTGTGCCCACTGTAATGAGAAAGCAATATGGCTTAAAGGTAATTTAGTAGTTCCAATGACAAGTACAGCCCCTTTACCACATTCGGATATGCCACTTGAACTAATAGATGATTACAATGAGGCTGCCAGTATCGTTAATATTTCTCCTAGAGGAGCAGCTGCCTTACTACGATTAGTTCTTCAAAAACTTATGGTTTCATTAGGTTTACCAGGTAAGGATATTAATAGAGATATAGGAGCCCTTGTAAGTAGTGGTTTACCTGAGTTAATACAACAAGCTTTGGATATTGTAAGAGTAGTAGGAAATGAGTCTGTTCATCCAGGACAAATGGATATTACAGACAAACATGAAACTGCTATGCAACTTTTTAATTTAATTAACTTTATAATTGAGGATAGGATTACTAGACCAAAACAAATTAATGAATTATATATGCAACTTCCGGAGGGCAAACGTTTGGGAATAGAGCAGAGGGATAAAGCACCTAAATAAGGTGTTTTATTTATTCCCAAATCCTCCGTCCTCCTTCGCAGTCTTTATATCATGGTGCCTCTTGCACAGAGGCTGCCAGTTATTCTTATCCCAGAACAATTGCTTATCACCTTTATGTGGGATGATGTGGTCCACTACTGTAGCGGGTATGTGCTTCTCTTCCTGCTGGCAGTGGACACACAGTGGATACTTCTTTAGATATCCAAGCCGTGTCTTCCTCCACCTGCTGTCATATCCTCGCTGTGCTGCGGTGCCACGGTGGTTGTCATATCGGTTATTCTCGACCGGCTTATGCTGATTGCAATACTTTCTCTCGGTTAGGTTTGGACAGCCAGGCTTGGAGCATGGGCGCTTAGGTTTACTTGGCATAAAAATCACCCCAAAAAAAGTACCTTTTAAGGTACCAAATCATTTTTTTATATTTAATTTCAATTCTTCTCTTTTCACTGTTGATTTAGAATCATCAAATGCAATTAGCTTATATTCAAGTGAAATTTCATTCTTATTTTTCAACTGCGTTACAATATAATTATCTTTATAAGATGCTAGAATAACGTATCGTTTTCCTTCCTGAAGAAGTAAAGAATATGGAGCTGAACCACCCGCTTTACCATAGCTCTGCATATATCCCATAAAGAGAGAAGATATAATTGCATAAATACTTATTACAATTAGTATGGTAGTCTTATTCATTTTTTTCTTTAATAAAAAAATGATACAAATTCCTATTACAACAATTAGAGTTGAACTAAATTCGAAAAACAACATTTCTTTATAATAAAGAATCATAAGAGCTATCGCATAAACAATAATAAAAACAATTATTTTACGCTTTTGTGGATTGAAAATAAAACTAGACATCGTCGGTACGTATACTAATAAGAGAAGACTAAGTGAGATCAATGTATCAGTAATATTGTTTACCCCTAATTCAATTAAGTGAGTTGGAATTCCCCAAAATACATACACTCCTAAATTATAAGAATAAACTAGACTGTAGCCTACAATAGTTAAAATTATTACAATATCTAGATTAGGCAATATTTTTTTTATATTTTCCAAAACTCTCCACTCCTTTATAACTTCATTTCTACGCCTGTTCCCAATATCCTTTTTTCGACAAAATTTTATTTTCTTCTATTAACCCCTTTGATTCTCTAGTAAGTATCTCGGTTCATGTCCACGATATCAAACAGGTCATGCAAGTTAAACGCTCTTTCAGTTTCCTGGTTTGGTTTCTTTGTTTAAAAGGTCAGTGACCTTCACAGTGCATCACTCTTTCACCAAATAATGGCACCCTTTACTTCGGCAGGCGACAGCCGCTGCGATCCATTCCTTAACCGCTTCAGTCGTCGGCCGTAGAGGAGGAAGGGGGACCTTCTAACAGGAATGGCGTAATAGGAAAACAGGCATGAAAGAAGCGCCTTATCTCAAACGGATAGGCGCTTTTTGACACATCTATAATTTTCCATACTATCATTCTACATCGTTCGATAAGGTCTGTAAATGACATGTTTGTGACATCTTTTATACCTTCTAAAATCGGATGCTATCAACGCCGAAAAGCAGTCCTGACAAGTCTTTGCACGCTCTATCTACGGTGCGGAAGACTGTTCGTTTTTCGACAGAGTGACACTCAGCTATAGCTTCGACCGACATTCTTGGCTCATCGATGTACATCTGTCGGATAATCAAATACTTCCTAATGTCCTCTGGACGATTGGATTTCTCACACATTAACTTATATATCTCCAACATATGTTGAATGAATTGAACAATGGCCAATGTCCTCTTCTTGCTCCTCTTAATTGACTCAAGTGCTAAGTGATCGCCGTCAAGTTCCTCCATCAACAGAATGTCATCGATTTCTGTCAATTCAAGTTTTATATCGGAACAATGGATGACCAGATTCTTGTAGTTTCTCAATAGCAGCTTGGTGTTCCGAAGGCGGCGGTCGTGCCGGTCTTTTTGCTCCTTCTGCCTTTCTTTCTCAACGTGTTCAATGGCTGCCTGGACTGCAAGCTTCACAATTTCATCTACCTGTTTTGTGTTCAACAATGGCTTTTCCCCCATATTCCCTAGCGCTTGGGAATTTGTTATTTTAATTACCGTATATTTTCTTCAAATTCTCCATAAGTTCTACATCGGTGAATTTTTCATAATATGAACGGTTTATACCTTCTACAAGTGCCATCTGCTCGATCATTGATTCACGTTCCTGTTTTGTCATCTCCTTGTCATCCAGATCCATGTAAGGTGGTTTCTGTCTTTCCAGTACCGCAGATTGTCGGTGTGACTCAAGTGACTCCCGAATCAATCCGTTAATCCGCTCCTGTTTGAATTGCAGCCGCTTTTCTATGTTTTCAATTATTGCCTTTTGCTGTTCTATTACGACTGATGCTTTACCGTTAATTGCTTCACCAGAATGAGAATACTCGTAAAGGTCATATCCGCAATCTGTATATGGGCAAACAGCAATCTCTGCATCCTTTTCAACCATAATTGCCCGGCCGCACCCATCACAGCTGTAAACATCAATAGGCATACCTACTATCATGTTTTTATCTGGTGTTGCTCCTCCGCTGTATGGAGCTGATGGCCGTGGACTAACCGATTTGCGATTTACTTTTTGAGCCAAATCCTTACCTCCTTTTTTAGATAACAGAACTATCAGTGTGTTTCATAAAAAATACAATTTAAAAATTATGTTGAATATTGTAAAATATTACTAACAAATAATTAAGAAGGTGATTATGATAGAGCCAAATAATCTTTACTGTGGTATTATTATGCCAATTTCCGCTATGCCTGGTTATACTCCTGAACATTGGTTAGAAGTCAAAAGCATCATTGTTGAAGCGACTCAGAAGGTTGAAGGATTTAATTTTAAGACTGAAATTGTAAGCAACTCAGATGGTGAAATTGATGTAATACATAAGAGAATTATTCAAAATATATATAATGCTGATATTATTGTTTGTGATATGAGCGGGAGAAACCCAAATGTCATGTTTGAACTTGGCATGAGATTAACTTTTGATAAACCAACCATTATTATTAAAGATGACCAAACTGATTTCATCTTTGATACTGGAGTTATTGAACATTTAACTTATCCAAAGGATTTGCGGTATTCTAAGATTGGAAGTTTCAAACATGAATTGAGTAATAGAATAAAACATACCCTTGTTAAATCCAATAATGATCCTAATTATTCAACTTTCCTTCAGAATTTTGGCGAGTTCAGAAAACCTTCATTAAATCAAACAGCAGTAACCGATGTGCAACAATTAATATTAGATGAAGTAAATACTCTACGTAGAGAAATTAACAGTTTTAAAAAGGAAACCGCTGCCACAAAACAAAAGCCGTCTGCTAGAGTAGTTCCTGCAGGCTTACAGAGTGTCATCTATAACTACATTAAAAATGAAAATGATTTTTCAAATGCTGATGTTCTTATATATAAGGAAGAGTTTATCAATTACCTCCAATCTGAAAATTACAATCCTCAGGCTATTGGCGAGAATATTTTAAAAAAAATAGTAAAAGATGCACAGGCAGATGTACTTCCTTTTTAAATACGTAACAGAGAACGTTGAGTAAATGTCAATGTTCTCTTTTTTTGATACCTTTTTGCTATTGTGTTAACTTAAAACACTTTATAAATGGTAGAATATTACTAAAACGGTAGGAGTAAACCAATGGATACGATTAATACTTACTTAATTCAAATAAACTGGGATGGCTCTTTTAAATTAAGTGATTTACCCAATTTAATGAATGAAGATAGCGATTATGGAATCTATCAAATTTACGGCAACCATCCTGTATATGGCAGTGATGTTTTGCTTTATATTGGGAAAGCAGATTATCAGACACTTGGAAAACGAATTTCTCAAGAAAGCTGGCTATACAACAACGATTCGAATAACATTAAAATTTATGTTGGAAGACTTGCGGGTGACACCACCCCTTCGGATGATTCCTGGTCAAAGGGAATTGATCTCGCTGAGCGTTTATTAATTTATGCCCATAAGCCAGCTCACAATTCAAAAAGCGTATTAACAATTCCCGATACGGATATGCAAAATATTCATATTCTAAATTGGGGACATCACAGGGACCTTTTACCTGAAGTTTCTGGTCTAAGATGGACTAATAAACTTGGTGACTATTATCCTGAATCTTATAAATTGAGCAAGATTGAGAGTAGCTATTGATTAGTTACTCTCTCTTACAACACAATGCTTACTTTGTCGCCTAGTTAGCTACGGCCGGTTTGTAGCGATTATGCTTAACACAAAACTCTGGAAGATTAGCGCTCACCAGCGCGTCTGCAAAAGGTGGAGGAACTGAGTTGCCGCACCTGGCTACCTGTTCAGTCTTTGGATAAGGCTTACCTTCGTGATCCCGGTCAATAATATAGTTAGAAGGAAACCCTGGCCGGCATAAAGCTCATGTGGTTGCAGCATCCTCATGCCAATGTCCTGTATTTGATAATTTTTACCGTGAAGTGTAACAAGTCCGAATCTGTCCCGGGTCGTTATTGTGTGGAGTGGATCCGTAAGTTCTTGCCCAACGCTCGAGCCATAATAAGCAACCAAGAATGCCTTAACCAATGCAAAACGGTTAGCAGTAGGAATAGTGTATATTGGTTCCCTTAATGACTGCCCCCTGACCTCTCCCGGGTTTGTTTCAGTGTAGTATTGAGCCAAGAAGGATAATGCCCCTCCTGGAGCTTCAAAAGGCTGTTGTTCATCCAGTACAAACTTTTGAATACCTCGAGCGATCCTCCTCATGGTGTTTTCTGCAAGGGGCTTTTTCCTAGTGAAAATGGATGGAGTGCCAATCTCCCAATCTATGATTTCTGCAGCTGTGAACCATGGTTTAAGCTTGCCTACTTGCACTGCCAAACTGTTTGGGTCTCCGTGTGTTGGTTCAGGCCATGTAATTGGTCTGCCGTCCCTCCTAGCAATGAGAAAGAACCTTTTCC
This sequence comes from Bacillus sp. FJAT-18017, assembly GCF_001278805.1. Taxonomy (GTDB): domain Bacteria; phylum Bacillota; class Bacilli; order Bacillales; family Cytobacillaceae; genus Bacillus_D. The sequence goes on from NZ_CP012602.1 coordinate 4,580,376, forward strand.
TTATGGTAGGTGCCCCATAGTCGCAAGCCCTCAATTCGCGCCAATCTACGGCGTATCCTAGTCTCTTTAATGCGTTAACAAAGCTGTTAAATGTCCTGCCCCTTTGCGATAAATCAGGCTGACCATCTTTAACAGGCCCCCAGGTCTTAAACTCTTCCACATTCTCGAGCATGATCACTCGAGGCTTTACTTTAGCCGCCCACCTAACTGCTACCCAGGCAAGGCCACGAATATTTTTATTAACAGGCTTACCGCCTTTTGCTTTGGAAAAATGCTTGCAATCAGGAGAGAACCACGCAAGCCCTACAGGTCGCCCCTTAACCGCCTTTACTGGATCCACATCCCAGACACTCTCACAGTAATGCTCTGTGTCCGGATGGTTTGCCTTATGCATGGCAATAGCAGCTGGGTCGTGATTGATTGCTATATCTACGGATAAGCCAGTTGCCATTTCAATCCCTGTACTGGCACCGCCGCCACCCGCGAAGTTATCAACGATTATTTCTCTGAATAAATCAAGCTGCTTCAATGCTTCCCCTCCTTGTTTCCTCTGCTTCCAATAAACCTCTAATGAATCCCTTTTCTTAACCTGATACCATTACAGTGTAGGAGTGTGGTTTAATTGTCTTTTGTTTCGCCAATGCTATTACACAAAGCGGATGAGCCGTTTAATGATGCCAATTACCTCACAGAGTTGAAGTTAGACGGCCTTCGCTTCATATATACGGTCAATGACCAGGGACGGGTCCGGATGTATTCCCGGCATAACAATGAAATTACATCCAAATTCCCCGAATTAATGGACTTAGGACTCCCTCTTGGTACAATCCTAGATGGTGAGTTAATCGTCACGGACAGTGAAGGGAAACCTGATTTTGAAGCTATGATGTCCCGCTTTCAGTCAGGAGCAAAAGGTTCTCACCCTGTAAGTTTCGTTGCCTTTGATGTAATCCAGTATAATGGTGAGCGAGTGACTGGGCTGCCGTTACTGGACCGGAAACAAATACTCGCCGATCTCGTTCCCACTGATTCTTCTTTACTAGCAAAATCTCAATTCCTTGAAGGAAACGGAGCTGCATATTACGATGCAGTATGTTCCCAATCCTTAGAAGGAATAGTTATGAAGCGAAAAGATAGCCGGTACCAGGTTGGTAAACGTAGCCACGACTGGTTGAAGGTCATCAATTACGAATACGCTGATGTGCTTGTTATTGGCTACCGCAAAGAAGAATTCGGCTGGTTGCTCGCTGATCAGGATGGAGCCTACCTTGGAATTATGGAGCTCGGTGTTCCAGCTAGTGTGAAAACATGGATTTACAGCGCAAAGGTTCTTAATGAGACAGATAAGAACAAATACATTGAGCCGGTTCCGGTACAAGTGAAGTTCCGAAATTACACTAAGGCTGGGCTTTTAAGGCTACCTAGTTTTGTTTCTTGGTGAACCTTTTGTGACATATATTTACAATATTGGCAAACTAACATATTCTTAATATGTAGTCGTTGACTACACCATAACGGTCCTCCTAACCGTTATTAATTGCTCCCCCGGCTAACGGCCTTCCCATAACCCGTTGCCGGGGTTTTATGTTATACTAGGGTTGTTACTCCGCCCCGACAGGCTATCCCTCCAAGGGTGACTTTGTCGGGGTTTTTGTTATTCAATGTGAAACTTCTTAACAGCTTTGTGCATGAAATATTCTTCTCCAGTTAATTGTTGGTACCAAACCCGATTAGATAAATACACTTCTGGAAGCAAACCAAGCTTTTTATCTTTTGAAGTGTCCCAAGCTACTACTAAATTCCGAGCTATTATCTTGGTCAGTTTTTCGACCCTTTCTGCTTGCTGGATAAACCACTGTCGTTCCTCAACTTCTTTTTCAATGCTGCTAAATCTTCGCTAGGAACAACACCATCATGCATTTCAATCCACTCTTTCAAATCATCCTTCGCTTTTTGAATGCGTTCTTTATTTGTCACCCGTTTTCCCCTCCTATCGAACATAATTACTCTTTTGTTACATAATTTTGAAACCAATTATTTTTTAATCCGTAAAAAATAGCACAATATACACGGAGGAATATAATGAATTTTTTCACACTTTTTATCCCACTTTTGATAACGATTTTGGGAACTTTAATTCCTATAAATGCGCTTAATGAAAAATCAAGTTTAGGAAGGACATTTTTCACTGACGAACAAAGGTTGAAAGTTAGATACTTCAACACTGTCCTTTTAGCTACAATAATTTCATTTGGTTTTATTTATTTTTATCTAGCAATAAAAGTAAATGAAAGAAATGAATTTCGTCTTGAAACTTCGGAAATAGCATTCTCTTCAATCTGGGGTATTATATTATTTTTGATCCTAATTTTAATTACCTCTCCAATAATGAACTGGATTAACAATTTTAAAATAAAGTATCACTTTAAATATAAAGTTTCCCTCCCTGAAGAAGACCTTCAAATTTACATTATTAGGATGCACGATAAGGATACGTGCGTTTGTTCTAAAAACCCGAATATCGAATATAATAATAAAGGTGTATATATCCTAATTCCGATGCAAAATATAATGGGAAAGAACCTAAAGCAAATAAGAATCAAAAAACCTAAACGAACGTTTTGGTCTAAATTTTTCAATCTATAATATTGTCATCCCTTTAGGGATGATTTTTTTATATAGCAAAACACAAAATTTGTTACCACGGTTCATCCGGAGCATCCAGATCAACACATATAATGGGATTGACCGTTTGCCTCTTTTCAAGTCTCCGCTTATAGGCGTTGGTTGCATAATAAGATATGGTTCTTACCTGTACATCTAAGCGATTTGCCAGTTCTTTAGCAGTACCAATACAAATGAACGTATCACCTTTATATAAAGCGAATTCACGCTCTTTCATTAGCCTTTTGCCCTAGCTGCAGCCAAGAGTTCACCCCGCCTCTTGGCCGCTTCCTTCTGTTCATCAGTCAGATTACGAACCTGCCTCATGCTGATCTGCTTTTCATGGAGTGTCCCCTGAACTGCTATAGGTTTGAAATTCTCCGATTCTATTACTTTAAAATCACCTAATTTAGCAAGTTTGCGGATATGTTTCGGTACGGTAGAGTAAACAGACCATAAACCAGTGGAACTATCAAAAACTAAAGTGGTTTCTTGTTCTTCACGAGAATAGCCCATCTTCACCTTCCTCTCTAAAGGTTAAAGTCATCAATTGCTTCGTCCATGAGATCTTGATTGATTCCGATATACCTTAACGTGACCGACGGACTGGAATGGTTGAAGATTTCTTGGAGCAAAGCCACATCCTTAGTCTTTTGATAAAAGTGATATCCGAATGTTTTCCTAAGCGTGTGCGTTCCGATTTCATTTAATCCAACTTCCTTAGCAGTATCATTAAGTATCTTCCAAGCATGGCATCGACCAATAGGCTTGGTTCCTCTCCTGGACTGAAAAAGGTAACTGTCAATTTCAAGATTTGCGGTATATTCGCCTATTTGCCTTTGAAGCTCCACGTTAATTTTGAAACGCTTTGGCTTACCTGTTTTCTTTTCTTTCATGTTGATATGAGTCTTACCTTTCACATCAGAAACTTTAAGGCGAAGCAAGTCACTGATTCGTAATCCTGTATTAATCCCCATTAATAGAAGAAAATAGTTTCGATAACTTTGCTTTAGTAAAACCCGCTTCATCTCGCCAATCTTCTCTAAGTCCCTAATGGGCTGTACGGTTTTCACTTTTTCTTCCTCGTCCTATTACACTTTGTAAAAGGTCGTCCTCTTTTGGGAGGTTTATCATTATCTAGCACCTTGCCAATCTCACGCAACCCAGAGTAAGTATGACAACCTCCGCATCTTGTATCTGGAGGTGAACCTGTAGTATTATTCATTGGGCAAGATTTGCAATTGTTTAGTAGTTGATCGAGACGAGCCATCATAGTTATACGATTCATGAGATTCTTTTCCACCCTTTACGAATCCGCGAGTTTAGCTCGTACTTCTTTAGCGGTTCATATACATAAACACGGTTATCTTCTTCCCGGCGGTAGAGCAAATACCAACGGGCTCCCCTTTTACTCATGCACCTCACTCCATTTCAGTAACTTTTACAATTACCCTAGGTGTTTGGCTGTAATATTTCCTTACGACCAGATCCACTACTTGGCTATCATCTTTCCAAACAACCGACTTTAAGGCATCCTTAATACCCTTGGCATAATTATCGACATCCGGTTTTGTTATAGGCCGGAGCTTCCCTTCCTCAGCTTGTTGCAATTTCTTTTTAGAAAAACTTTTCAAAGTCGCCTTGTAAACTATAATTTCGAGTTTAAGCGGACCTTCGAACAACTGAGGAGGTTTATTTTGACTCGCGACCATCTTTACATAATGTTTAAAATCCTTTGACTTTGCCGGGTCACGAACTGTCACTATTCCATTTTTAGAGCTAAAGCGGGGCCGGCCCTGTGCAACCGGCTCACCGTAAACTGTAAATTCAATCATTATTTAATCACCCGTCTTAACTTTGCCTTCCAGGAGCTTTTCGGAGTATTCTGAATGAAAATATTCCTGCCGTAAGCATCCCGCTTCCACTGCTTTCCGTCGTTGGTTATTTGCGTTAACGGATAGATAACTTCGTACCCTCTCCGTAGTAAGTCATCTATCGCTTGCCGCGCTTCCTTTTCTGTTTTCCTGGTGACGGTGGTATCTTGGAATCGCGTGGAGGTAATCAATATCCTGTCTCCTGCCGCATAAAGTTCACAGCGTTCTTTTCCAAATATGCCTCGCAAATCTGCTCCCAAGTAAATCCGAGCATATCCATAAGGCCGATATATAGGCTCCATGTACAATGCCAGTCGGTTGGCACATAACAGGTTCGCGCTTGATCTATTAAATCTAGAACTTGCTCTTCAAGCGATAATTTCTTAAACAATTCCACAGCAGGTGAATCGATGTTTATGTCGTTGGCGATAGATAGGAGAAAATGAAGAACATCGACTGCTTCTTCAAGTAGCGGGTTCTTGCCTTTTCCTTCACATTCCCAGCATTCAACTTCAGCATAATCAGCCATCCCCACAAAACCGGCATTCTTACACTCAGGGCAGGTAGTCCTTGGCTCTTGGTCATGACTCCAACACTTGAAAAATCTTGCCTCATTCGCCATTTCGCCAATCTCCACAAACAAGGCGATTAGCTTCTTAGCCCGCCTATCCTCGCCTTGCTTTCGAGGATGTTCATTTTCAATCCGTTCATCAAGGTCTTTTTCCATCTGTAATAGTTTAGTGAATTCCATGCCCGTCCCCTTTCAAGCCACTCGGCCTTCTCTTAATTTCCTTTTCTCTCGCAAGGTGAATAAGCGCAAGAATTATTTCGTCAGGATCCCTCTTAAAGTGCTTTGCCATGTTGAGAACACTTTGGTTTTCCCTCCAAATTGCAGCAAGGTAAATGAGGTCCGGCTCGTCCCATACAAAATCCATGTCCTCCAGCACAATAATTCTATTTTTTCTAGGATGGCGGTTAGGCCCTGTGGTTCCCTTTTTCCGTCCGCGTTGTTGCTTTTGCTCTAATACCATTTGTTTGCATCTGCCTCGATATCTATCTGCCGGAATGTGGCAAGTACCCATTGTTGTTTCAAATCGTCGTAATCAAGTTCAAAAACCGACTTGCCTGTATCTGTTTGGCTAACTCCCATTCCAAGCAGTTTTTCTAGGATAAACTGTTTTTTTAATTCCAGTTCCAACCCTTTAGCTCCCCTGGCCTCTTTCTGAAGCACGACAGATTCTAGAAGGACACCCATTACACGTTCACCGGATGACGTTGGGCTAGTTGTTCCTCGAGCTGATCCAACCTTGCTTCAAGTCCGAGAATGTACTGGGCTTGAGAAAGATTTTGTTCAGCTAGGGATAAATACGGGCGAAGTCCTTTGCTGTGGCGGAGCTTGCGGTTTTCTGCATGCAGCTCGTCCACTTTATCAATGAGCCAAAGAATATCATCTTTGTTAAAACGACCACGTTTATGATCGGCTCTAAAATCAGCCAGTTTCTTCTCCAAGCAATTCACTCCCTAAAATGATTTAATTTTTCCTGGACTCTTCTCTTTTTCTCTTCCAAATCTTCAGTAGGCTCCTGCTGCTGTTCAGGCTGTGGTTCCTTTTCGTTCATCCAATCAGGTACTATTTCTTGCCTAATTGGTTTTTTATATGAGCTGGATCGCCCCAGCTTTTGCTTATTGAATTTCTCCTGCTCATAAGCTTTCACTCTATCAAGGGTGGCCAGGTTATTATTCTTCCACTCTTTCAGCAGGTACTCCACGAAGCCGAAATACCGTTTGTTTTTGCTGTCCGCTATCTGAATGGCCTCATTCACGATATCCTGGTTTCCACCAAAATCATCCACCCACTTCCAAAGTGAGTCGGCCTGAAATGTGGACAACCGGCAAAGCGATTTTTCGAAAAACACAACGGGATTTTCTATAACTTCTGCGGCAGTAGTGGTAGTAGTATCTTTTTCATTCTTAAAACATTCTTTATCATTCTTGTTTATATCCGCGCACTGTTCCTTGACTGTTACCTTACTGTTACCCTCAACACTTTTTTGTTGGTAAACGTGCCAATTTAATAGGGTGATTAGTGTGTACTGCCTGTTACCCTTCCCGCGGTCAATTTTTATCATTGACTGTTTCTCCATCCATTCAAGAATAGTGGAAACTGTCTTGGGGTTGGGTTCCTTCCACTTCACCCCCTCATACCAGCCGATGTTCTTTGCGATATCCCTAACCGATGTGAGGTGCTGGCCAGCTTTTATGGTCAAATGGGTTCCGTCCCGCATAGGGATAGTGGCATCGTGATGGTTGACAATGTATTTAAGATATTGCCAGGCTCGGTGGTAAAGGGGAGGCATCATCCATATTGCGCTGTGCATTTCTTTCCGATGATCCTTAATGTACCCCTGCAAAGGAGCACCTCCCTTGCTATCTTTAGAACTCAACTATTTATTTGTGGAATAAAACGTAGCCGTTTTGCTATAATGGTTATATATTCTTTCTTAATGGTCCGACGTTACCGCGTCAGGCTTTTTTTCTGTCTTTGCTCTAGAAATTTATTGATGAAATATACCTGGCCTTTACCTGTCACTTTAGGTGTACGTGTGGTACGAACAGAGCCATCCGGATTGTTGATGGTCCGTTTTTTAATTTCGAAAAGGCCGATATCCATGCTGTACTGGGTGGGAAGATTAAACATTTCTCCTTGCTTTCGGATAAGGTATCCCTGTTTCCGCAGCCATTCAAAAAGACGATTTTGTCCAATATCTATACCATTTTGATTAAGCAGCTTCGCCAGCTCACCGATAAGAATGGATGTATTGGAGGTTTCAAGAGCTTCAGCAAATAGAACTTTTGGTTTCTGTTCCGCAATTTTCTGTTCCGCTTCTAATCTTTTTGTCTGTTCTTCTTTTAATCTAGTGGCCAGGTCAATTAAAAAGTCAGGGCTTGTGAGAGCCTTTTCCAACGTTTCACCTGTCATATAGGCCCCATTCTTTCGGATGGAAGGAATTACTTCATGAGTGATCCAGCGTTTGAATTGTTTTGCTTCTGTTTTACGACTGCCGAGTATTAATGTATAAAGTCCCGGCTCATTTACTATATTTACTGACCCGCGAAAGCCCTCAGTTGAAATGAGGGCTTTTTCATCCTCATCTAACCGTTTTAAAGCTTCCGATGGATTTCCTATTTCAAGGACCTCGCACACGTCCTTAGCAATAAACCAAGGTTCACCGTTCCTCACAGCCGTCCTGACGTCATGCCCGCTGTAGTTAAATACCTTCTGCAATTCTTTCATCCATTTCTCCTTTCTTTTGGCAATGAATTATTTATTCATAAGTCAATCCGGCCCAAGTCAACATGATTACGACAATTAAACCAATCGCTATGATGTAGCCCGTATGTACCATCCCTTTCAAGTATTCCGATTGTCGTTCACCAATTTCTGCAAATCGGGTAAAAAGGAAAGCCTGGTTAGGCTTTAATTATTTGGCTTATAGCAATTTAATACGGCCTGGCTGATTCTCTCTAAAGCTGGATTGCCTTTCTTCATTTCTTCTTCAAACCATAGTTTTCGCTCCAACGAGGTCATAGAAACCAAAGGACTGTGAATAATAACCGTTGTATTACCGATGATGTGTGTTTTACTTGTCATGTCCGCATGCCCCCTTGAATCATATGTATGCTTGCGGACAACACTTATTGCGGACATTTATTTTCACCTCTTTACTCGATGAGCCTCGTCACTTTGGATTGTTGGTACTGTAGTTATCAAATCGATAAAATTTATATTCCGGTCCTGACAGAACGCCATCAGCTTCCCTAAAAATTTTGGGCCTGCATTGCTATCTGAATTAAGTATTTTGTGCAATTGGCCGACATCCACATCCAGCATCCGAGCAAACTTGTTGTAACTACCGTCTGCCGAATTATCCATGAGTTTCCTCACTCTTGACTTATCAAGGTACATATAACAACTGCCTCCTTTCTCCGTTGATTATTTTCAACAACACACGTCTTAGATGTTGAATAAATTCAATGTTGTTTGTATTCAAAACTATAGCGCATACTATGGAATGCAGTCAACAGTTTTATTGGTAATATTTTTAAAATTTTTTCATGCCATTGAATATAGTCAATAGAAAGATTAAAATGAAGTTGTAGTAGGGGGTGTATTAATGTCCGAATTTAATAAAGAGGAATTTGGCCAACTCCTTTCAAAAGCGAAAGGTGACCGGTCTATAAATGCGTTTGCCAAGGAGTCAGGGGTAGATTCAGCCCATATATCGAGATTGATTAGAGGAGTGGTGGATAGCCCGCCAACACCCCAAACGATAAAAAAGCTCACCGATCATGCAGAGGGCAATGTGACTTACAACGAATTAATGCTAGCTGCCGGGCATCAGGACGAAAGCGCTATTTCCCTATCAGATATCGCGAATCAATTAGGGATTGGAGTCGAGACGGTTAGGAGTGGCTCAGGGAAGACAGGTACAATGCTAAGAGGGAATCCGGAAATATTTGAGGATATGGTTAAGCAATATTTAGAAATACATGGGATTCGCATTGATGAAGTTAGAGAAGACAGAGTTAAGGACCCTGATTTCATCATACCTACTCCCCCTTACGGTCCAACGTATGCCAGAGAAGATTTCGCTAAAATAGAAAGCGTGTTGTCTGTGCCAGTTCTTGGATATATAGCAGCAGGTCAGCCAATCTTTGCCCAAGAACATATTGAGTCCTATACTATGATTCCGAACCCAGGGCACTACAAAGATGGTGAAATTTTTATCCTTATTGTAAAAGGGGATTCAATGGAAGGCAGCCGAATTTATGAAGGCGACAGAGTCGTTGTAAAAGTCCAACCTGAGGTCGAAAACGGAGAAATTGCTGTTGTAAATGTTAACGGAGACGAGGCCACTTTGAAAAAAGTGAAAAGGTATGAAGATGGTTCTGTCTGGCTTATTTCTACAAATGAGAAATATGCACCTATACCGCTGAATGATCGCAAAGCAAGAATTGTCGGCAAAGTGATCCAAGTAATATTCGTTCCATAAAAGCCTTTTAGGCTTTTCTTTTTTTCGTTCCGATGATGGCTAAGTTTATTTAGTATAGAGGTGAATTAAATGGCATCAAGACTTTCAGGTCTACACATATTCATATATCTTAGGAAAAGCCGTTCAGATGTTGAAGAAGAACGTAGAGCTGCAGACGAGGGCTGGGCGTATGATACGCTAGCTCGCCATCGAAAAAACTTGATGGAAGTAATAAAACGAGAGGGTCATGTCCTCGTTGATAAATTTGAAGAGCTGGTCACTGGCGAATCTATAGTTGAACGTACCGAGCTCCAGAAGATGCTCAAGCGCATGGACGAAGGCGCAGTTGACGCTGTACTTGTAATGGATGTAGACCGCCTTGGTCGGGGTGATATGTATGATTCGGGAATTCTTGACCGCGCTTTTCGCTACAATAATGTCAAACTACTTACCCCTACTGAAATATTTGATCCGGAGGAAGAATCTTGGGAGTTGGTTTTCTCAGTCAAGTCTCTCGTAGCCAGACAAGAATTGAAATCTATTACGAAACGGCTCCAGGGAGGAAGGCGTGATAAAGCTAAGAGCGGTAAATCTATTTCTAAAAAACCACCATACGGATATTTGAGAGATTCCAATTTAAAGCTCTATCCTGACCCTGAAACAGCTTGGGTTGTTAAGAAAATATTCGAATTGACTGTAAGTGGACAAGGGCGACAAGCCATATCAAACTATTTGGACAGTAAATCCATTTCGCCACCAGACCCAAAACGCGAATTTTGGTCTCCCTCAACGATAACAGCGATAATAAAAAATGAGGTTTATATCGGGAAAATTATTTGGGGAAAGATTACTTACAAAAAACGCGGGGGTAACTACGTTAGAAAAGTAATGAAACCCGAGGAGTGGATCGTAAAGGAAAATGCCCACGAGCCTCTTGTTTCCAACGAACTTTTTGTAGCTGCAAATACAGCCCACACAGGTAGATGGAGAGCATCTACTAACACAACTAAAACATTATCAAACCCACTTGCTGGGATACTGAAATGTGAGCTCTGTGGATTTACAATGCTTCACGGCCACAATAAAAGCAGACCGAACGCTTCTGTTAGATGCAATAAGCCTAGCTGCAGGGGGAAACAAAAATCCGCACTACTCCCATTAGTAGAGGAAAGAATATTAAATTCTCTAGAGGAATACGTAAAAGAATTCGAGGTAAAAGTTAGTCATTCCGCAGAAAGAGAAAATTTAAGTCCTCAATTGGGAAAGCTTCTCTTGAAAAAGGAGAAAGAAAAAGCAGAATACACCAAGCAAAAAAACAAGCTGCACGACTTTTTGGAAAGAGGAATTTATGATATAGATACTTTTATGGAAAGGCAAGCCACGATTGGAGATAATCTAAAAACAATTGAAGCTGAAATGAAATCCATACAAGACGAAATAGAAATAGAACGAGTTAGAGAAAAACAAGTTCTGGATTTCCTTCCCCGGACATTAAAAGTTCTTGAAACCTATAGGCAAACAGATGACATCGTAAAAAAGAATCAACTATTGAAATCAGTGCTTGAAAAGGTTACTTACCGTAGGCACCCGGACTCAAAGAAATCAGATGAATTTGAAATTCAGCTTTATTTAAACATATAGGCAGCCCAAAAGGCTGCCTAAAATTTTGTATGTAGCATTAATAGTTGTACTGATTTACCTCGCCGTACCCAAACATATTGGATACTTTCATTAATTCCTCAACAAGCTTGACGCACCTTGCATTGTCCGAGGTCAAGTTGTCACCGTCCGAGAAATGGAACGGATAAATATTGAATTTCACCGGGTCGTACTTTTGATTGATCAATTCAAGTGCTTTCCTGTATGCCGAGGAACAGATGGTACCGCCGCTTTCCCCTTTCGAGAAAAAGTCTTCCTCGGATACAACTTTGGCTTCTGTGTGATGGGCGATGAATTCAATCTCAACTGTCTCATATTTGGTCCTCAGGAACCTTGTCATCCAGAAGAAGAAACTGCGAGCCATATACTTTTCCCATAGTCCCATCGAACCGCTAGTGTCCATCATTGCAAGGACGACAGCTTTGGAATCCGGTTTAATAATTTCATTCCATGTCTTGAATTTCAAATCTTCTTTGTAGATTGGGTGGAATGCTGGCTTGCCGTACATCGCATTTCTCTTGAAGGCAGACATCATCGTCCGCTTTTTATCTATATTTCCCATTAGCCCCGTCTTGCGGATATCATTGAATTCAATGTGTTCTACCTGATGCTCCTGCTGTTCTTTCTTCTTTAGGTTAGGCAATTCAAGTTCTTTAAATAACGCTTCCTGCAGCTCCATCATGGAAACTTCCGCTTCAAAATAGTCCTCTCCTGCCTGGTCGCCTGCCCCTTGCCCTTTACCTGGTCCTTTTTTGTCACCGGACCCATCCCTGGCAACAACATCGCCTACTTTGGATTTGCCATTTCCCTGGCCGACATGCTTGTTTTTATCATAGTTGTAACGGATTTTGTATTCGTCCAATGAACGAATCGGTATTTTGACTACATCACGGCCATTTGACATGATAATACTTTCCTCGGTAATCAAGTCTGGAAGATTATTGCGGATTGCCTCCTGGACTTTTTCTTGATGCCGTTGCTGGTCATCGTGGCCTTTTCGGTGGAGGGACCAATCTTCCTTTGAGATCACAAAATGGTGATTGTTCTCATCGTTCATTCCAAACCCCTCCTTATTAAGTTTTTTTAAAGTTTTTCTTCACATGTTCCAGCTTTATGCATAAACTATGATGGTGCCCAAAATGAATGATAGTAATGATTGATTACTCTATACTATGCGAAAACAGTAGATAATTTACAAATTATTTTGAAAACTAACAGTAAATATATGGTATACAATATAAGCTGAGAAAAAACCTCCGCGTTAGTTGCGGAGGTTTTCGTCTTCTTCTTCATTTTGTATTGGATCTGGATTCTTTCCATATTCCTCTTTTAATTCTTGATTAGAACGGCGATTCTCCATTTGTTTACCCAGATTTTTAATATCTTCCATATCGGGTGCCATAGACCCATTTTTAGGTTGATAGTCTTTATCAAGGCCTACATTTTTCTTATCCTTTTCCATTGGTCTCACCTCTACCCGTCTAATTCCCCGATATGCATTTTAATAAACTATAAGCCGGATGCTATTTACGTGCATCCGGCTTAAAACTTTCCTTTAATAGGCTAGCGGTTTAACAGGCTGCCGACATATCTAAGCAGTTCATTGGCAGATGTTGAATTATAGCCATGTTCATCAATCAGGCGGGCGACAACATTATTAATCTTCTTCAGCTGCTGCTCATCTGGCGTTTTCGAGGATGTCGTAATTTTGACAACATCCTTCAAATCTGCAAAAAGCTTCTTCTGAATCGCTTCACGCAGACGGTCATGGGAGTTGTAGTCAAATCGCTTCCCTTTCCTTGCATAGGCGGAAATACGGATCAGTACCTCTTCACGGAATGCCTTCTTCGCATTTTCAGAAATGCCAATTTGCTCCTCAATCGACCTCATCAGCTTTTCATCAGGTGAAATTTCCTCTCCGGTAAGCGGGTCTCGGAGTTTAGACTTGTTGCAATATGCCTCCACATTATCAAGATAATTATCCATAAGTGTTTTTGCGGACTCCTCATACGAATAGACAAATGCCTTTTGGACTTCCTTTTTAGCAATCGTATCATACTCTTTCCTGGCTAAAGAGATATAATTCATATACTTCTCCCGAAGCTCAGGTGTAATTGATGGATGCTGATCCAGGCCATCCTTCAACGAGCGAAGGACATCAAGAGCATTAATGGACGTCATTTCTTTGCGAATAATTGTTGAGGATATCCTGTTGATAACATATCGCGGATCAATTCCGCTCATTCCTTCATCCTGGTATTCCTTTTTTAACTCTGCTACGTCCGCGGCATTATACCCCTCTACACTTTCCCCATCATAAAGCCTCATCTTTTTAACAAGGTCAATGTCGCCCTTCTTAGGTTCCTTCAGCCTAGTAAGAATCGTAAACATTGCCGCCACTCGTAATGTATGAGGTGCAATGTGTACATCAGCAACATCACTTTCACGAATCATCTTATCGTAAATTCTTTCTTCCTGAGATACCTTTAGGTTATATGGAATCGGCATGACAATGATTCTTGAATGGAGTGCTTCGTTTTTCTTATTTGAGATGAACGACCTGTATTCAGTTTCGTTCGTATGGGCAACGATTAATTCATCAGCACTGATCAGCGCAAACCTGCCTGCCTTGAAATTACCTTCCTGTGTCAGGGAAAGCAGGTGCCAAAGGAATTTTTCATCGCACTTCAACATTTCCTGGAATTCCATCATCCCGCGGTTCGCTTTATTCAATTCACCGTCAAACCGGTATGCACGCGGGTCCGACTCGGAACCGTACTCGGCAATTGTCGAGAAATCGATGCTTCCAGTTAAATCGGCGATATCCTGTGATTTAGGATCCGAGGGGCTGAATGTTCCAATTCCAACCCTCTTATCCTCTGAAAAGAAAATCCGTTCAACCTGGACATCCTCAATTCTGCCTCCATACTCTTCCTGGAGACGCATCATATTAAGTGGAGATAAATTCCCTTCAATCCTGATTCCATACTCGTCAAAAAAGTCTTTTCTTAGATAGTGCGGTACTAAATGAAGCGGATCCTCGTGCATTGGGCAGCCCTTAATCGCATAAACAGCTCCCCTGTCCGTATGCGAATAAGCCTCCAGCCCTCTCTTCAACATGGTTACAAGTGTGGATTTACCGCCCGAGACCGGCCCCATCAGCAGCAAAATCCGCTTTCTGACATCCAGGCGTTTTGCCGCAGGATGGAAATATTCCTCAACCAGGCGCTCCAGAGCTTCCTCAAGACCAAACAACTGCTGATTGAAAAATTCATACGATTTTTTGCCCTTTTCTTTTGCGATTCCGGCATCCTTCAACATATTATAAACCCGTGAATGTGCGGATTGGGCAACCCATGGCTTCTCTTTCAGCAATTGTAAATATTCTCCGAAGGTACCTTCCCAGCGAAGCTTTTCTTCCTCTTCTCTGTACATCTCGATTTTTCTTAAAATATCCATAGTGTAAAGTCCTCCCCCTGTCGCTAAAATCAGAGACGATTACTATACTCTATGCGTCCACCCAATTGAACATGCAACTGACCTCCCGAAATATCCTCGCTAAAAAAGATAGTAATTCATTTCCACAAACGATTTGTTAAGCTATAATGGTTTTGTATTATTTATTTTGATCTTGACGGGCAAAGGGGGCTTATTAATACCATGAGACTAGTTTTAATTCTTGGCGTTGCCGTTACATTCCTCGCAGCTATTTTCACATCCGGATATGATGATAAGCCGGGAACAAATAGCAAATAGGTAAAAAAAATCAGTCGGTGTTTTTCACCAATTGATACTATTTTAAAGCGGACGACTGCATGTTAAATGGAAAAGAGCTGCCCTTGGAGGCAGCTCTTTTCTTTATTTTTACTTTAAATTCATTTTATTTCTTTGTACAAATTCCTTCATATACATTCGGTTTTTTCGCTCCAGCATTCCCGCTATCTGACTGGACCAGGTATCACGCCGCTTCCCTTCAGTCCGTTCCTTATAATAAGCAGAAATAAGCTGATCATACTCTTCAAGCTGATGTAAGTAAATTTCTTTGTCCTGTTCGTATCCATCTTCATGATAAATATGTTCAAAAGGAAGCCGAGGCTTCTTTCCTGGCGCTTGCGCTGGATATCCAACCGCAAGACCAAACAAGGGGATAACCCGTTCAGGAGTCGAAAGCAGCTTCTTCACTTCCTCCAGGTCATTTCGGATCCCACCGATATAGCAGATTCCTAGCCCCATTGATTCCGCTGCAGTCGCCGCATTTTGGGCTGCAAGGGAAGCATCAATTAATGCCACCATGAATTTCTCAGTGCTTTCAATCGAATCGAGTACATCCTGTTCCTGTGTTTCACCAATTAGAGCGTGTCTATATAAGTCAGCACAGAACACAAAAAAGTGTCCGTTTTTCTCAACGTACTCCTGATTTCCGACGACTTCGGCCAAACGCTTCTTTTTCGCCTGATCCTTTACACCGATAATAGAATAAGCCTGAATAAAGCTCGATGTCGAAGCAGCCTGGGCGCTCTCAACAATGGCGCGTATTTGGTCGTCCGTTAATGGCTTGTCCTCAAACTTGCGGATTGAGCGGTGGTTAAGCAGTGTCTCAATGATTGGATTCATGAGTTACGCTCCTTTGCACTAGAGATATTCTGTTATTTAAAAAGCCTGCGCGGGTCGCAGGCCTACAACAGTTCAGGATAGTTTTGCTGCCTTAATGCTTCATAAACAAGAATTGCAGCCGTATTTGAAAGGTTCAGGGACCGTATATGGCTATTCATCGGAATTCGAAGACACCTTTCCAAATTGGCCTCTATAACTTCGTTAGGCAGGCCTGTGGTTTCCTTGCCAAAAATGAAATAGTATTCCTTTTCTGGGTCACTAAAGTCAAATGTTGTATGGGGCTTTTCTCCAAACTTTGTTATATAAAAAAACTCTCCGCCTCTTGCTGACTTATAAAAGTCATCAAAAGAATCATGATAAACCAGCTTCACATGTTCCCAATAATCAAGTCCAGCTCTTTTCAGTTGTTTGTCGTCAGTTGAAAAGCCAAGTGGACGGATTAAGTGGAGATATGTACCTGTACCGGCACATGTTCTAGAAATATTTCCAGTGTTCGCCGGGATAAGTGGTTGATATAAGACAACGTGATTCGCCAAGATGTTCACTCCTTACAAGAAAAGCCCAAGCGCCTTCGTGACAGGCAAAAGGCGCCTGTCCCTGCGATGATGAATCATAGAAGATTTCCTTTGTGGTCATCGCCGTATAAACTGGAGGGGCTTCGACTGAAATAAAGGAATCACGAAGAGCGTAAGCGTGTTCGTGCATGACTTATCGCAGGGAGGAGACCTGAAGTTTGCGCACGTGTAGGCGCTAGAGCTAGACATTTTTAAAATGATATACGTTATTATACCACTCCCACCACCTCTTACAACTATTCGCGGCTGTCATCAACGATCGTATAAAACTTATATTTTATTTTTGGAGTATACGCGGACGAATCCGTATAAGCCCAGTATCTCATCCGGCTATTATACGTATGGGCATTCACAAGTGGCATCCCGTTTGCATCCTTCGCAACGACAATGGTGTTATGATTATATCTTCCATCTCCTTCAAAGTCATAGCAAATGACATCACCCAGCAGCAGTTTATCCGGACTTGATACCTCCCTCGCCCGGAGCCCTGATTTCGAAGTACCCAAATACAAGCGCAATGAATTTGCAACCGACCAGCTGAAGCTCCAATTATTACTGCGCATCCACCAGCCCTGGCCACGGTTGGGGTATCCCCTCATTGGCGCTCCTCCTGCATGAAGACATTGAGATATAAAATTGGTGCAATCCACCTCAAACTTTTTAAATGCCGGATTGTATGAATTCCACCAGCGCTCTGCGTATTGTACCGCCTTCCGCCTGTCATACGTATAAGACGAACGGTCCCCCCCACTTATAGAGTCAAGCAATAAATCCGTGGAAACGGCGACAGCAGGCTGGACGGGAAATACTTCACTATCTCTGGACAATGTTCCGTTCTTAAAGTAAGCTTCTCTCGTTTCGACCTCTTCTTCAATATACAGCTTCCCGCCTTGCTTTATAAGATTTTGGAAATGGACCTCATAAAGGACCTTTTGCCCGTCTGCCTCCTTTGATTGTTTGCAGATTCGGCCAAACCCCCGGGTTTTAACTATTTCAGCATCCCGTTCAATACAGCACTGTATTTTTCTCATTGCCTTTTCATCCTTGCATTCTTCAAGTTCACTTACAAATTCGCTTACCCTTCTTTCTAGCATTTGCTGTAATTGATTTAACACTCTTACCGCCCCCTTTCCTACCATTCATATGAAAAGGGAGACAATTTTAGGCAAAAAAATAAGAATGGCAAATGAGCCATCCTTTCATTTATTTCATCATTTCAAGACCCTTTTCAATCTCTGTCAGCACATCGTTATCCTTCTCGGTAGTGAGCATTGAAGAGAGAATTTCCTTCGCCTCTTCACTCCCGATTTTACCCAGCGCCCATGCGGCTGTTCCCCTCATGACTGGCCGAGGGTCTTTTTTGATAACCTCTTGAAGTTCACAAATAGCGCTCTCATCCTTAAAGTGGCCAAGTGCAATAATCGCATTGCGCTGTATGGGCTTCTTACCGCGCCACGATCCCGCAACAGTACCAAACCTCTGTTTGAATTCTTTATTACTCAGGGTCAGTATCGGTTTAAGAAGAGGCTTTGCAACCTCTGGGTCCGCCTCCATCTCCCCATGGAAGTGAAAGTCCTTTCCTTTGTTGACCGGGCAAGCGGTCTGGCAGGAATCGCAGCCGTATATCCGGTTGCCAATCTTGTCTCTGAATTCGTCAGGGATAAAATCCTTTGTCTGAGTCAAAAAAGCAATGCATCTCTTTGCATTAATCTGCCCTCCCTGTATAAGAGCCCCAGTTGGGCAGGCATCCAGGCATTTCGTACAGGAACCGCATTGTTCCTCCATTGGCAAATCGGGTTCAAGCGGGAGACTTGTGATCATCTCTCCAAGGTACACATATGAACCATATTCAGGAGTAAGGATCGAGCAGTTCTTTCCGCTCCAGCCAATCCCAGCCCGCTCAGCAACTGCACGGTCAGCCAGTTCACCAGTATCAACCATAGACTTCATCCTTGCGCCCGGTACCTGTTCAGAAATGAACTGCTCAAGCTGGTTTAACTTATCCCGGAGAATATGATGGTAATCAAGCCCCCATGAAGCACGGGCGAATATTCCCCTGCGTTCTCCCTTTGTGCTTATTGGCCGGTCATGCATTTTTGAAGGATAGGCCAGCGCAATTGCAATAATTGACCTCGGCTGGTCCATGAGCAAGCCAGGATTGGTCCTTTTTTCAATATCAGGTTCTTCAAAGCCGGACTGGTAGTTCAATTCCTGCTGTCGGATCAGCCTATTCTTTAGCTCTGTGAAAGGGTCTGCGGTCGTAAAGCCGATTTTATCTATGCCAATCGTCTTGCTATATGCAATTATGTCTGCTTTTAGTTTTTTGTAATTCAAAGGTTTCAACCTCCCTTCCAGGATATTGTATCTATATGAAACGCTTGACTGTGGAAAAGGGGCGGAGCTGCGCCGGACGGGCAGACTCCAGATTATAGTATATATAAAACAGGCTAAAATAAGTAAATTCCTTGGCTCCACTCACACCGCCTTATTTTTTGTGCCAGTTTCTCTGGACACACAAATCACTTTCATGAATAGGTTGTGCGGAAATTAATGTGTAGTTTTTGGGAGCATCCTTTATATGATAAACTATTTTTACAGATATTTGGAGGTGTAGTGATTGGAAATTCACATTGCAAAGGATTTATCAGAGCTCATTCCCAACTTTAAATTAGGGGTAATTTTCTATAGCGGAATCAATGTTGGCGAATCACCACAAATGCTAAAGGGAAGACTCCAGCTGTTTCAGGAATCAATTTTCTTTGATCTTGAGGGGTCTTCAGTGGCAGAATTGGAAGGACTGAAAGAGTGGCGGCAAATATTTAAAACAACTGGAAAAGACCCAAACCGATATAGGCCTTCAGTTGAGGCCTTGTACAGACGAATTGGGAAGCAAAATTTTCTTCCTTCAGTACAAAGCGCAATTGACTTAAATAATTTTTTTTCGCTTCAATATCAAGTGCCAATCGGTATTTATGATACAGACCAGCTCAAGGGGGATGTCTCTGTAAGGCTCGGAAAATCAAGTGAGGAATATACAGGTCTGAATGGACGGTCAAATTCCCTTGATAAGTTAATCGTATCCTCTGATCAACTCGGCCCTTTCGGCAGCCCGTTTGTAGATTCAAGCCGGGCCTCTGTTTCAGAAACTACAACTAATGCTTTGCAGCTTATTTATTTACGGCCATCAACAAACTATAACGATGCGCAAAAACTAACAGAATCCTTGATGAAAATGTTTGTTCAAATTCATGGAGGAGAGGGCGATTTTACAATAGTCGAATCAGTATAAAATTAAAAAACGCAATGCCTCGTCTTATACGAAACACTGCGTTAGTAAACTAAGGTAAGTAAAAACAGTTTGTGCTTTTTTTGGGAGCCTTAATCAGAAACTGCGATTAAAAAATGCTCGAATTTTGTCGAAACCTTAATGACAATATTCATAATACTATTTATGACAAAACCATGTCAACTTAAAATAGTGAATGAAAAGCCTTACATAAAATATTTTTCACCTGGTACTATTACCCATTAGGTATTAGAAGACAAGTGCAGTGGCAGAAGAGGTATTTATCGGTTCCTCTTTTTCTCGGTCAATCCTATATACCAGCATACTTCCACAGTCTAGGCGGGAATACTTAAGGACCTTAAGGACAACCCTATCCATATACTATGTAAGGAGGAACAAATATGGATATAATTGACCCGCAGAATCTTAAAGCTGGGGATGAGGTATTCGTAATATATAACAATCCTCATACACCAACTGTATCTAATATACGCCCGGCAGAGATTGTACCTCATCCAAAAGATCCAAACGCACTCGCATTATTTATTAATGAGACTCTTCACGTAATTGAAGATGATGATGCATTGTTCACATCAGAAGCGGCGGCAGAAAAGGCCTTCAATGACCACTACTCTTAACCGAGCTTAATAAGAAGTTATGAGACCCATGTTGTTTTATGGGTCTCTTTTTATTTTTAGTTAAAGACCCTTCCCTATCAACTTTCGGAAAAATCGGTTTATTTCGTCTTCTTTACGGTTAAAGAAGATTGGTAAGGATATTTTCAAAAAATTTACATCATATCAGGAGGAAAAGTTATGCCGAACAAAAGTAAGAGTAAACTATTTGCTGCCCTTACCTCGGCTGCACTGGCGTTATCATTAGCAGCCTGCCAATCTTCATCAGACACTTCGGGAAAAGACTCAGAATCTGACTCTGCAAATAAAGACAAAAAGGTTAAGATTACATATGCCCGCGGAGCTGATTCAACCGGTAGTACGGAAAAATTAATCGAGGCATTCGAAAAGGCTCACCCAAACATTGATGTCGAGTACCAGGAAATGCCCAATGATAGTGGACAGCAGCATAACCAGTACGTTACTGCTTTTAGCTCCCAGAGTGATGAAATCGATGTATTTGATGCTGATGTAGTTTGGCCAGCTGAATTTGCCCAGGCAAATTATGCCCTGGAACTGGACAGGCTGATTGAGAAAGATGGAATCAAGATGGATGATTATTTCCCTGCAACAGTACAGGCTGGAAAATTTGGCGGAAAACAATGGGCAATGCCTAAATACATGGATGCCGGACTCCTCTACTATCGAAAAGACATTGTGCAAACCCCTCCTAAGACGTGGGATGAACTAATCGCTGCCGCAAAAGAGGGGCAGGGCAAGGAAGGAACAAAGTTTGGTTTTGTTCTCCAGGCAAACCAGTATGAAGGCCTTGTGGTCAATGCTATGGAGTTCATCGCCTCTTATGGCGGACAAGTTATTGATGAAAACAACAAGGTAGTCATCGACAGCCCTGAGTCGATTAAAGGATTAACAAAAATGGTGGAAGTAGTGAATACCGGAATAACTCCAAACAATATCCTGACCTTTACGGAAACTGAAACTGAAACAGCCTTTATTGAAGGACAGACAGCACTTGCACGAAACTGGCCGTACATGTATAGGTCAGCTGCTGACAAGGAACGTTCTAAGGTCCTGGATAAGGTTGGCTTTGCCCTTCTTCCTGCCGGCGACAAAGGCTCGGCTTCCACTCTCGGAGGGTACATGACAATGATTAACCGCTACACTGATGAGCCAGAAGCCGCTTGGGAATTTGTTAAATGGATGACCGGAAAGGAAGGCCAAACCATATCCGCCGTTGAAGGAGGAAGAGCCCCTACCCTAAAAGCCCTTTACGAGGACGAAAAAGTTAAGGAAGCAGCACCAGTGTTTGGCAATGAGGAATTTGTCAATGTCTTGCACAGCGCTGTTCCCCGTCCGGTTACTCCAAATTACCAGGAGGTTTCGGATATCATGCAAATCGAAATTTCCCAGGCTTTGACCAAGAAAATAACTCCTGAACAAGCAATTAAAAACATGCAGCAAAAAATGGAGGCTGCTTTAAACAAGTAACCGTGGAGGTGGGTGTTTCGCGCACCCGCCTTTTTCTTTTAATAATACATTTTCCTGTATAGAGAGGTGTTAGCTATGTCAAAAATTCCCAGGCAGGGCTTCAGCCTAAATGAAAAGCAGCTGGGCTATATGATGGTTCTGCCTTCCTTGCTGTTAATCATCGGAATCATCATTTGGCCTATTACCCAATCTTTTTGGAACAGTTTGTTTGACTACCGCCTGAATGACCCAGCGAGGTCACAAAAAATGCTGACGGATCACATTGACCTTGAGAGATATGCAAACAACTATTATTATTTATCGAATTCACTTGAAGAATTGGCAGGGAGCAGCGATAGCCCCGAAGTTCAGCAGACGTTATCCGCTGTCCAGAATGATATTGAACAACAGCACACCAATCTTTTGAGCGATAATGAAATAAAAAATAAATACAACAAGGTAAACGATTTGATTGCATCCTTTAAACCGGTAACAGATTCGGAATTGAAATTTACAAAACTTGAATCTGATAGTGCCGAAAGTTATACTGCTTCATTGGATCAAGCTGAAGAGAAGATAGCCTCTCTTGAATTAGGGAGTGAACAGGACACTACAGCTAATGATTTAACACAGCAAATCAAGGAAACCAGGGCTTCGATTTTGAAATCAAACTTTATCGGATTTAAAAATTACTCCTACTACTTCCAGGATGGCCGAATGTGGCAATCGCTTTGGAATACAACCATTTTCACAGTGGTTTCAGTGTTTTTTGAGCTAGTCATCGGTTTAATGATTGCACTGCTCATAAACAGAGCGTTTTTTGGGAGAGGCGTTGTCAGGGCGGCTGTCCTGATCCCATGGGCTATTCCGACTGCCGTATCGGCTATGATGTGGAAGTATTTATATGATGGACAATCCGGAATTATCGCCCACTATTTCGAGAAATTCCATCTAATTGAGAGTGCAGGCGATTTACTGACAACAGGAGCTGGAGCGATGTTCTCAATTATTTTTACAGACGTCTGGAAAACGACTCCGTATATGGCTTTGCTCCTGCTGGCCGGGTTACAAACAATTCCTTCATCCCTGTATGAAGCAGCCCAGGTGGATGGAGCAAATAAATTTCAGCAGTTTTTTAAAATTACCTTGCCGCTGCTTAAGTCGTCCATTTTAGTCGCGCTGCTATTCAGAACACTGGATGCTTTTAGGGTGTTTGACTTAATTTACGTACTCACCGGGGGCGGCCCTGCGAACTCGACAGAATCCATTACGGTATATGCATATAAAACTCTTTTCTCGCAGCAAAACTTCGGAGCAGGATCTGTTCTTTCCGTCATTGTTTTCCTTGCCGTTGCTTTAATTAGTATGATTTACATCAAATTTATCGGCTCGGATCTTTTTGAAGGAAAAGTGAAAAACTAGGAGGGTAGAGGAATGAAGAAAAAAGCTGGAATTCCATTTTTTCTATTTTTAATAGTGTTTATATTTTTTGTGATGTTTCCCTTTTTATGGGTCTTTCTCACCTCAATTAAGCCGCCTGGCGAGATTTTTTCATCCTTTGCCTGGTTTTCGGATAACCCAACAATGGAATCCTATGAATCAGCCCTGACTACGAGACCGCTTTTGACCTACATGAAAAACAGCTTTATCGTAGCAGGCCTGACCACATTGATCGCCATCGTTTTTGCGTCCTTTGCAGCGTACGCACTGACCAGGCTGCCAATTAAATTTAAAGGTCTCATCCTGGGAATCGTATTGGCGTCTTCGATGTTCCCTCATATCGCAATCATGTCGCCAATTTACAATTTCGTAACTGACTTTCATTTAAGGAACACCTATATCGGGCTTGTCATCCCATATATTACATTCAGCTTGCCACTGGCTATCTGGCTACTTTCAACCTTTTTTCAAAAAATACCATTCGATCTTGAAGAGTCGGCAAAAATGGATGGGGCTACCCCATTCCAGTCGTTCAGAAAAATCATCTTTCCACTCGCCGCTCCAGGCGTTTTTACAACAGCCATTCTGGTCTTTATCGCGGCATGGAATGAATACTTGTTCGCGCTTACCATTAACTCTAAAGAAACGTCTCGTACAGTTCCTGTAGGAATTTCACTTTACCAGAGTGATTATACTGTTCCCTGGGGAGATATTACTGCCGCAACAGTCATTGTAACCATTCCGATCGTTATACTAGTATTGATTTTCCAAAGACAGATTGTTTCCGGGCTTACTTCCGGTTCTGTGAAAGGGTAAATGAACTAAAGTAATTAAGAAAGCCTTACTCGAGTAAGTAAGGCTTTTTTTATATAATCCCGAATGCCATTTTAAAACCTCAAAAGGCTGCTCTTCACCTTTTGGGGCATCCCCTTTTGCAAATCCTTCTCATATTAATCGGACTCCTTCAATATTCAATAGTCCGAATAATTTTATTCCTGTCACTTTTAGTCTTAATAAGGACAACCTCCTTACTTGTATAATTAACCAGCACTTATATACTTAATAATAGTTGGAATATTTTGAAATAATCTAAAAAGAAGGAGGTTCTAAATTTGAAACGTGTATTTTTTGTTCTAGTCTCATTTGTTTTGCTTGCCTCGGTTTTTATAACTCCACAGCCTATTAATATTCATGCAGAAACAAACGGTACTCAAGGCTATGTGAAAAAATTAGGCGTACCTCATTACACCATTGGAATTTTCTCAAGTGCTTATGGTGAGGGCCCAAATGGGACTCAGGCTACCTTTGTTGCATCAGGCGGGGTATTTAACGTGATCAATACGGTTACTGGGGAGAGAATGGCTAGCCATAAGCTAAATAACACAAGCTCAATTTGGGGAATAACCGTCGATCCTTCGGGTTTGGTTTATCTTGCTGATACGACCAACCTCTTCCGTTATGACCCCCAAACAGATAAGCTTGAGGACCTTGGACGAGCAACACAAACAGAATCAGCAACATGGGGAATCACATCTGATGAAAATGGCCGTATTTATGGCGGCACGTACCCTAATGGGAAGGTATTTATGTATGATCCAAAAACAAATGCTTTCACTGATTTCGGCCCAATGGCTGAAGGTTCAGGCTATGCAAGAGATGTTCAAGTGTATAATGGCAAACTTTATGTTGGTCTCGGAATTGAGCAGCACCTAATCGAATTTGACCTGGCCACCGGAATGAAAACTGAAATCCTTCTACCGGAAGAAAACCAAGATGAGGGCACCCCTTATGATGTAGATATCCGCGGGGATTACTTATTTACTCGATTAGAAAGGTCAAGTTCCCTGTTAGTTTATGATCTTGTAAATAAAACTTGGGTTGATGAAATTACAAAAGTAAAGGGCAGCATGGTCTCTCCTCTAGATAAGGATAATAAGGTATATTTTCACAAAGGAACTACACTCCATTCCTATGATTTAGATACTCTTGAATTATCCGCAACAGGGCTTAATGACACATGGAGCAGCAAAGGGTTCGGTTGGATTGAACTTGATGTACCAGGCTTTGAAGGTCTGAATTTAACAAGCCTGCGCTTTAATGGAACCTATTGGATTTATAATCCAATCACCGGTCAATCAAAAGAAATGACAGCACAAATTGAAGGGCAACCGATTAGCATTCAATCCATTACCTTGGGGCCGGATGGAAATATCTATTCCAGCGGCTACCATTCGGGCGGATTTGCCTATTATTCCCCGACAGAAGATAAGATTACAAGCTTCACTGGATTTGGACAAGGGGAAGGTATTATCGCAACTGAAGATTATTTATATTTAGGTGTCTATCCTGGCGCCAACATCTACCAATATGATCCAACACGACCATATGAACATGACCCGACAGTTCCTGAAAAGCAAACCAATCCAAAGGTCTTGTTTTCATTAAAAGGAATGGAACAGGATCGCCCATTTGCCTGGGCAGAGGGTGATGGCCATGTTTTTGTAGGGACCGTTCCTGATTATGGTGTGCTTGGTGGAACACTATCCATCATAAATGAAGCTACAGGTGAGCACGAAACATTTAGAAATGTTGTACAGGATCAGAGTATTATCTCTCTCCAATACAAAGATGGATTAATCTATGGCGGTACAAGCGTATATGGCGGTTTAGACAGTAAACCGACCGCAGATGATGCAAAGCTATTTATTTTTGACCCAGAAACAAAAGAAAAAGTATACGAAGGGACTCCGATTCCAGGAGAAAGAGGAATTGGTACCCTTGAATTTGATGACGAAGGTTATTTATGGGGTATGACTCAAGGTAAAATTTTTAAATTTGATCCAGAATCCCGTGAGGTCCTTCAGTCCAAAGAGTTGTTTAGCTATAGCTGGGAAGGAATTAGTCATTTTTGGAAAGGTCCATTCTTAGATTTTGACGAAGATGGCAACTTCTATGGTTCATCTTTACGTAAATTGTTTAAATTCAATCCAGATACCTGGGAACTAGAAATTTTGGATGACAATGCTTCACTTTACGCAAAGGATGAAGAAGGGAATATCTACTTTGCCCGCGGAGCAGAATTATTTGTATACGTAAGAGATAGTAATGCTCCAGATGTTCCAACCGTTTTGAATCCAGTAGCGCCATTGTCAACCAATGACAGGACTCCAGAAATAACGGTTGAGACTGAGCCTGGGGCAAAAGTTATCATCATTGATAAGGGCGAAGAAGTCGGTGTTGGCGAAGCGGATGAAAAAGGTATTGCAATAATCAAAACAACATCACTTACAAAGGGGATTCATAAGATGAAGGCTTATGTTGTGGATAAAGCCGGAAATGAAAGTGATATGGCTGCAATTCCACACATTATTATTAACAATGGAAAAAAGCCTAAATAAAATAATGTAGCAAAATAGGGTTGTTCCATAAGTCATTTAATCTGACTTATGGAACAGCCCCTACCTTTTTCAAACGTCTTAGCAGAACTGCACAGTGCGATTTAATTAAACTTTGGTAACCAATCACCATGTGCTTCAATGAGGTCATCACATAATGAAACAATATCATCAAGTGATAGCTCTGCTGCCGTATGTGGATCCAGCATGGCAGCCTGATAAATATATTCTTTTCTTCTAGTCATTGCTGCTTCTATTGTAAGTAATTGCGTATTAATATTTGTCCGATTTAAAGCAGCTAACTGTTCTGGAAGCTCCCCAATATAGGTAGGAGCAACCCCGCTAGCATCAACAAGACAAGGAACTTCCACACATGCTTTTTCGGGCAGATTACTAATCAAACCACCTGTATTTAGGACATTACCCCCAAATTTAAACGGTATATCTGTTTCCATTGCCTCAATAATGCGTGATCCATATTCATGTGAACGCTCATGCGATAAATTTTTATTATCAACCAAGTCTTTACGCATGTTTTTCCAGTCCTCAATTTGATTGACGCATCTTCTTGGATATTCATCCAATGGGATATTAAAACGATTAATTAACTCCGGGTACCTGCTTTTAATAAAGTACGGGTGATACTCGGCATTATGCTCCGAGGATTCGGTAACATAATAACCAAAATGGTTCATTAGTTCAAAGCGAACCATATCATTATGCTGCATCTTTTGTTTTTCCTTTGCTTTTTTCTTGATTTCTGGGTACAAATCCTTTCCATTTCGGGTAATCTCCAACAACCATGCCATATGATTAATCCCAGCAATCTTCCACTGTACTTTATCGGTTGGCATTTCCAACGACTCTAACAGTCTGCTGGCACAAACTTGGACACTGTGACATAATCCAACTGTTTTAATATTTGTATACCGTAACATCGTACCAGTCAAAACCGCCATTGGATTCGTATAATTTAAAAACCATGCATCTGGACAAACCTCTTCCATATCTTGAGCAATGTCCATCATGACCGGGATAGTCCGTAAACTACGGAATATCCCCCCTATTCCAACTGTATCGGCAATGGTTTGACGCAGGTTATATTTTTTTGGTATCTCAAAATCTATTATTGTACCTGGGTCATACCCGCCAACATGAATCGTGTTAATTATATATTTCGCGTTTCTTAAAGCATTCTTGCGGTCAGTATAAGAAACAATGTTCACGGTCGATTGAAGATTCTTCTTTAAATTAGTCAACATTGCTTCAGATTCTCTTAATCTTTCATGATTTATATCATATAATGCTAATTCAAATCCTTGAAGCGCTTCCACAGTCATGCAATCTCCCAATATATTTTTTGCAAATGCTGTGCTCCCCGCTCCAAGGATGGTGATTTTAGACATTTACGTTTCCCACCTTATTTAACTAAAGTTTCCCGTACTCAATTAAGTTTATCTTTACTTTGTAAGCTCAGCCTTAATCGCTTCTTCCGCGGCTTGAATCGCTTCTTTTGGGGTCATATCTCCTGCCATCATTGCCTGGATTTGAGCCTGAATTACTGGCATGACTGCCCTGCCTTTTGGATGGATGACTCCTGGGCGAACATATTGTGTGTTCTCTGCGATCTGACTTAAATATTTTTCATCTGCAAAAATATCTCTCGCAGATTCTCTTGCAGGGATAAACTTGGTAAGCTTATTAAACTTTCTTTGATTCTCTGCATTTGTTATTGTCTTTAAAAACTCAGCTGCTGCATCCGGATTATCACTATTAGAAGGAACGACAAACATTCCAGTGGTACCATAAGCTACTTGTTCCTTATTTTTTAGAGGCGGTGAAATGACGAAATTAAAATCTTCATTCTTCTCCAACTCAGCTATTAAATCTGCGGAACCCATCCTGGCTAACATTTTCCCGCCAAACCACAATTCATTATGATCGGTTGCAGTGATTGAATCCTCAGGAATCCAGCCTTTTTTATACATGTCATTTATAAATTCAAATGCCTCTAAGCCTTCCGGGCTGTTGATCAAAACTTCATTATTTTCGTTAACAACATCTCCACCTGCCTGCCATAGCCATGGATATAACGTGTGATTCATCGATCCGCCACCTGGATAACTCATTGCATAAAACCCTTTGGCCTTCGCTTTTTCAGCCCATTTTTCAAATTCTTCCCATGTTTTCGGAAGATTATTTGGATCTTCCCCGATTGCTTTAATTACATCAACATTATAAAAAAATGTAGTTGCTTCTTGTAATATAGGAAGGCCGTATGTTTTATCCTTCCATTTAGTTGCAATTAATGCAGTATCAACAAAATCATCCATATCATTGTCTTTCAAATAAGGATCCAGTTCTAATAACATGCCCACATCAGCATATTGCGGCATCTGATCAGGAATAGCATAAAAAACATCTGGACCCTTTTTAGCTGCCAGTGCTGTAAGTATCTTCTGATCCCGGTTTGGCCATGGTATTGTCTCAAAATTTACCTTAACGTCAAATTTTTCTTCATAAGAAGCAATTATCTCTTCCCACATTGCCTCTTCTAATTCCGGTCCACCAGTATATGGATGCGCCCAAACCGTTATTTCACCGGATATTTCTCCTTTTTTAACGTTCCCTTTCGACTTTTCATTCGAACTGCATGCTGATAATGCTAAACCTAAAATAACAAGTAATAAAAGAAGACTAAATTTTTTCATCCCCTAAACCCCTTTCCAGTTTTAAAAAAATTTACCGAAAGCACGATATAAGAAATAGGTAAGCGCTCTCAAATTAGAATTTAAGAATTTCCCCCTTTCAATAGATCCTTATTTCTAACAAAAAGGTGAAGATTTCCTTTCAATTTCCATCCCTTCTAATTTTAATCTTACTGAAGATTGGTAGGTTATCCCACTGTTTTTGCTGTCGAGAAAGTGACCTTAAGTCGATTGATATTAAAATGTTAGAAAACCGACGGTTATAAATTTTACATATAAAATCCTAATATGGCATACGGAACGATTTTAATCAGCTTATGCAGTTAAGCGCCTATCAATATAAAATTCTGTACAAAAAGTGGATTATAAAGAATTAGAAGATGTCTTAGTAAAAGGCAAATATTAGATTGGGGAAGTTTTATTTGAAGTGTGAAGAAAAGTAAAAAGGCCTCTCACTTAATAGTGAGAAGCCTTTTCACAAAAAACATTCCTGCTGTTGGTTGATACCGGTGGCCGGGGTCGAACCGGCACTCCTCTCGGAACACGATTTTGAGTCGTGCGCGTCTGCCAATTCCGCCACACCGGCATAATAATGAATTGGTCTTTTTGGAGGCGGCAACCGGATTTGAACCGGTGAATAAAGGTTTTGCAGACCTTTGCCTTACCACTTGGCTATGCCGCCGGACTAAATGGAGCGGAAGACGGGATTCGAACCCGCGACCCCCACCTTGGCAAGGTGGTGTTCTACCACTGAACTACTTCCGCAATTGACTGGGCTAGCAGGGATCGAACCTACGAATGACGGAGTCAAAGTCCGTTGCCTTACCGCTTGGCTATAGCCCAATATTGCAAAAACTAAAAGGGGCGACTGATGGGAATCGAACCCACGAATGCCTGAACCACAATCAGGTGCGTTAACCACTTCGCCACAATCGCCATAAATATAAAATTGGCAGGGGTAGTAGGAATCGAACCCACACCAAAGGTTTTGGAGACCTTCGTTCTACCTTTAAACTATACCCCTAAAATGGTGGAGGGGGACGGATTCGAACCGCCGAACCCTGAGGGAGCGGATTTACAGTCCGCCGCGTTTAGCCACTTCGCTACCCCTCCAACAAATGGTGCCGGCGAGAGGACTTGAACCCCCAACCTACTGATTACAAGTCAGTTGCTCTACCAATTGAGCTACCCCGGCATAAAACTATAAATGGTGGCTCAGGACGGAATCGAACCGCCGACACATGGATTTTCAGTCCATTGCTCTACCGACTGAGCTACTGAGCCATAATACCATTTTTGACAACATATTTAAAGCGCCAATTTTTACAAGTAAAAAATGGCGGTCTGGACGGGACTCGAACCCGCGACCTCCTGCGTGACAGGCAGGCATTCTAACCAACTGAACTACCAGACCGTATTGCGGGGGCAGGATTTGAACCTGCGACCTTCGGGTTATGAGCCCGACGAGCTACCGGACTGCTCCACCCCGCGACGATAAAAACTTATGGTGGAGGATGACGGGATCGAACCGCCGACCCTCTGCTTGTAAGGCAGATGCTCTCCCAGCTGAGCTAATCCTCCATTTATGGTGACCCCTACGGGATTCGAACCCGTGTTACCGCCGTGAAAGGGCGGTGTCTTAACCGCTTGACCAAGGGGCCAATATCTATTAAATATGTAATGGCGGAGAGCAAGGGATTTGAACCCTTGATACGCGGTTAGCGTATACACGATTTCCAATCGTGCTCCTTCGGCCACTCGGACAGCTCTCCATTTTGGCTCCGCAGGTAGGACTCGAACCTACGACCGATCGGTTAACAGCCGATTGCTCTACCACTGAGCTACTGCGGAATATTAAAGCCTGGCAACGTCCTACTCTCACAGGGGCTTACGCCCCAACTACCATCGGCGCTGAGAAGCTTAACTTCCGTGTTCGGGATGGGAACGGGTGTGACCTTCTCGCCATAGTCGCCAGACAATGAAGACATATATTATTATAATGCCTTTTTGAAATTTTTCAAGGGGAAATTTATTCCCTCAAAACTGGGTAATCGTAAGGAAGAATCAGAAGAACATCAAGTAATCAAATATGGTTAAGTCCTCGATCTATTAGTATCAGTCAGCTCCACACGTCGCCGCGCTTCCACCTCTGACCTATCAACCTGATCATCTTTCAGGGATCTTACTTCTTGCGAATGGGAAATCTCATCTTGAGGGGGGCTTCATGCTTAGATGCTTTCAGCACTTATCCCGTCCGCACATAGCTACCCAGCGATGCCTTTGGCAAGACAACTGGTACACCAGCGGTGCGTCCATCCCGGTCCTCTCGTACTAAGGACAGCTCCTCTCAAATTTCCTGCGCCCACGACGGATAGGGACCGAACTGTCTCACGACGTTCTGAACCCAGCTCGCGTACCGCTTTAATGGGCGAACAGCCCAACCCTTGGGACCGACTACAGCCCCAGGATGCGATGAGCCGACATCGAGGTGCCAAACCTCCCCGTCGATGTGGACTCTTGGGGGAGATAAGCCTGTTATCCCCGGGGTAGCTTTTATCCGTTGAGCGATGGCCCTTCCATGCGGAACCACCGGATCACTAAGCCCGACTTTCGTCCCTGCTCGACTTGTAGGTCTCGCAGTCAAGCTCCCTTGTGCCTTTACACTCTGCGAATGATTTCCAACCATTCTGAGGGAACCTTTGGGCGCCTCCGTTACATTTTAGGAGGCGACCGCCCCAGTCAAACTGCCTGCCTGACACTGTCTCCCACCCCGAT